>DATIJT010000010.1:0-51634 GCA_035478435.1 Saccharimonadales bacterium (SeqCode)
TCTCACATCTCCAGTTCGTTAAGCGAAAGCCCTAATGGCGGTAGCGAAACTGTTAGCAGGCGAACAAAGCGTACCTTAAGGTACGCTGCGGAGCGGTCTAACAGTTGCAGCCCGCCATTAGGGCTTGAGGCTGAAGGGGAGGTGTGAGATGGGTTCTATATATAGAAGAGAACAAAACTTACTAAGCCAGGAACGGGGGTTCGCTTCACTGGTAGTGGGGCTGATTTTGATCATTGTCATCAGCCTGGTGACAGTTGGCTTCGCCACGCTGATCCGCCGCGAGCAAAAAAACGCCTTGGACAAACAGCTCAGTACCCAGGCCTTTTACGCCGCCGAAAGCGGCGTCAACGACGCTATTAAAGCTATCCAGTCCGGCCAGGCTAACCTAGGGGACGGCAAAAAATGTAATTCGCTACCGGCCACTGGGGTGCTATCGCAAGCTAGCAGCGTCATTAACAGTACTTACGGCGTATCTTATCCTTGCGTGCTAGTAAACCTAACCCCGAGCAAGTTGAACCACCAGAAGGTAGGCAATAGCAGCGTTGAAGATTCCAATAGCAATTCCTGGACAGTCCTGGCCTCCACGGCGGGCGCTACGCCTATAACCACCCTGAGTATCCAATGGAATAGCAGCGACGGGCACAACACTTTCCCGGCCAGCATTCCGTCGCCCGCCTTTACCAAAAAGGCTAATTGGCATGATGGTGCTGTCCCTCCCAATCCCTATCCGGCGGTACTAAAATTCAGCATCACCCACCTGGACGGCGGCGGCAGTTTGACCCATACCAGCCTTGTTAACAATACTTTCACGGCCTTTTTATACCCTTCCCAACCCCTGGAATCACCGACACCGACCGCGACCTCGGCCAACCAGGGCAGGGTCATGAATGGCCATTGCAGCACGACTACTTTCTTGTGCCTCACCAAGATGAATTTAGCCGGCTTTGGCAGCGGGCCTTATTTGGTCCATATAGTTAGCATCTATGACCAGTCCGATATAACCATTACCGCCCTAGATAGCTTCGCCAACCCGATTAGTTTTGTTAATACCCAAGCCGTAATCGACTCTACCGGCAAAGCCCAGGACGTGTTACGGCGAATCCAAGTCAGTTACCCGCTGCAAAGTAATGTTCCTTTACCGGAAGCTTTAGAGGCCCAAGACATCTGCAAGCGCATCCAAACCTCGGCAAGCGGCAGCGATTTTAGCGACATCAATGGCAATATGCCGCCGGCTGATCCGAATGATCCCTGCAATTTAGAGAATTAAGTTGAATCTAGCCCTCGACTTTAAGCGTGTTTGGCGTGGAACTTTTCGTGCACGGCTTTGAGGTGGGGGTCGGTGACATGTGTATAGATCTGGGTAGTCGAGATGTTGCTGTGGCCCAGCAAAGCCTGCACACTCCTAAGGTCAGCTCCATTCATCAATAGATCAGTAGCGAAAGAGTGACGGAGAGTGTGCGGGCTAACATGCTTGGTGATGCCGGCTAAACGGGCGTAATTGCTGATCAAGCGCTGGACACTGCGGACCGTCAAACGGTGGTAATTGCCGGTTAGATCCACTTTTTTGCTACCACTGTAGCGGATAAAAAGCGGCTTGGCGGTATCTTGGCGCTTATTTAAATAATGTTCGATCCACTTAGCGCTTTCGGGGCTAATGAATATTGGCCGATCTTTTTGGCCTTTGCCCCTAACCATAAATTCGCGGCGCTTGAGGTTGATGCGGTCGCGGTCTAAGCTAACTAGTTCACTAACTCGTAAGCCCGAGCTAAACAGCAGTTCCAAAATGGCCCGGTCACGTAGACCCGGCAAGCTATCGAGCTTGGGCTGGGCAAATAACCGTTCTAACTCTTCTTCGCCGAGGAAAGTGACCTGTTTGCGCTGGGTGCGGGCCAACTCCACCTTGTCGGCTGCTAGGGCAGGGATGTCGCGCTTGGCACAAAACTTTAGGAAGCTGCGCAAGGCTATCAGGTGGTAATTCTGGGTGGCTTTACCCAGCTCATCGTTAAGGTTTGTACCTAAACGGTTCAGCCACAACCGCCATTTTCGTATCAACTCGCTGTCTATATCGCTGATTTTTATATCGCCGGCAAAATCTTCCAGGCGGGTTAGGTAATGGTCATAATTCAGAATGGTTTTCTGCGAGCGGTTTTGCTCAATTTCCAAATATTCCAAAAAATCAGTTTTAGCCTTAGAAAATAACATAAGCTTATTGTAACATTGTACGACACATAAGATTGGTTGGCGAACAAAGCCGTATATCTGATAGAATAAGTAAAACTAAACAGGAATTAGTATGGAAAGAACTTTGATTATTGCTAAACCCGACGCCGTGCAACGCGGCTTAATAGGTGAAATTATTGCTCGCTTGGAACGTAAGGGCCTGAAGCTTATCGGTATCAAGATGGCTCATTTAGATGAAGCCATCCTTAGAACCCACTATGCTGAACATCTAGAAAAACCGTTCTATGCCGGGCTGGAAGACTTTATGAAAAGCTCACCAGTCGTCCTTATGGCCTGGGAAGGCTACGAATGTATTGAATCAGTGCGCTTAATCGTGGGCGATACTCATCCACGAGATGCCCAAGCCGGTACCATCCGCGGCGATTTTGCAATCGGCATAGGCCGGAATCTTATTCACGCTTCGGACAGCAAAGACAGTGGTGAACGGGAAGTGAACAACTTTTTTAAGCCCGAAGAATTGTTCGACTACGACAAATCCGAATACATGCATATTTACGAAGACAACGAACGCTCCTAGCAACTAGCACTCAGTCATTCCAGCGCAGGCTGGAATCCAGTAATTAAAGCAATAATTCCTTTGACAGGTCTTTCCACTCGGGGTTAACTTCCTCAATAAGCCTAAGCTTCCAAGCCCTCTTCCAAGCTTTCAGGTTCTTCTCCCTTTGTATGGCTTCTTCAGGAGTATCGTAAGTTTCAAAATGCACTAAGCTATGAACATTGTACTTTTGGTAGCTTTACTCCTGTGCTCATCGCCTCGTCTGGCAAGATCATTAGTTACACCAATGTAGAGCGTGCCATTGTGTTGGCTGGCCAGAATATAGACATACCATTGCTTCATAAGGAACTTTATTATAACTGGATTCCAGCCTGCGCTGGAATGACCTATGGGGTACAATTAAGAAAGTGTCCCCATAGTTCAATGGATAGAATAACTCCGTCCTAAGGAGCAGATCCGTGTTCGAATCGCGGTGGGGACACCAATCATTTTAGATTTCTTCGTAGACTAAGTCTTCGTCTTTTTCGATAAAATCGTTGAATCTGGCCGGAAATATTTCCCCTGGCTTGCTTTCACCAAGGGCTGTCTCAAGGCTATTGATATATTTTTTGACCGAATCTTTATTATCCCAAAGTTCATCGAATATAAATTCTTGGTAGTGGGTCAGACTTTGGTGGAGCGAGAAAAATAAGCATTTATTGTCATGGGCTTTAGGGATCAAAATCTCAAAAGCCAACTTTTTAAACTCGTCCACCCGGTCTTTTTTGACGACTACTTTGTAAACAATTTTTACCATATTGGCCTACTAATTCTGACTGTTCAAGTTGATTATAGTATCATTGTGCGCTTAGCGCATAAACTGGCCCAAATTAAATCCCACTATTTCCTGTTAAAATACTCTCATGGCCGAAGAAAAAGAAACAGTCAAATCCGGACAGAAATACTTCGATGATCAGTTCGATGACGAAAAAGTGCTATTTGTCTTCCGCAAACACCCGATTGTGATGCGCAAGGGCATTATACTCTGGGCGGTCGGGATGCTGGCAGGCCCACTTTACACCTTGGCGCTAACTGTCATGTATCGTAATGACCCCGCTAAATACCCCAGTCCGGGCTTTTTCTTCGCCAGCTTACTGCTAAGTATAGTCTTGGCGCTGATGCTGTTCTTTCCGTTTTGGATTGGCTGGTATTTCAGTGTTTTTATTGTTACCGACCAGCGCTTTATCCAGATTACCCAGAAGGGGTTGTTCCACCGGGCGGTGGCTGATATTGGCCTTTCCCAGATCCAATCGGTCAATTATGAAATCGCCGGCCTACAGGAAACGCTGCTGGGATTTGGTACAATAAAGATGCAGACTTATGTCGGTGACTTAACTATCCACGAAGTACACCATCCTGCAAAGATTCAGAAAAAGATCCTCAATGTCTTGCGCGAGGCGGGCGTAACAACCATCCCTTACCAAGGCATAGATCGCCAATATACCAATGAAGATGAAGAAACTGAAGAAGCCTAAATTACCCGGAAAAATCAAGCGGCCTTTTAAGCGAGCCAAAGCCCCTGAACAGCTGGTGACCGAGGCTTTGCAAAATGTTCCCCGGATCACTAATGAAACGGTAGCCGAACACCGGGAAGAGATTTTAGGCACGGCCCGGAAATACATTTACCCTTTGCAGCACTCTAAGCACAATGTGGTACGGATATCGCTAGCCCTTTTTGTAAGCGTAGTAATAGCCTTTTTTATTTACTGCGGGCTGGCACTTTATAAATTCCAGTCTACCTCCACCTTTATTTATGGTGTCGCCAGGGTGATACCTTGTCCGGTAGCCAAAGCCGGTGGATCCTGGGTGTCTTATGAAAGCTACCTGTTCGAGCTCCGGCACTTCATGCATTACTACGAAACCCAGCAGAAGGTTAATTTTGCCACTAAGGATGGCAAGACCCAACTAGCTAGTTTCAAAAAACGCTCGCTGACGCAAGTTATAAATGACGCCTATGTCAAGCGGCTGGCGGCCGCTAACAACGTGTCGGTCAATGACCAAGAGGTGAACAACCAGGTGGAGCTAGTCCGCGCCCAAAACCGGCTGGGCAGCAGCCCGCATGTTTTAGAGACGGTGCTAAGTGAATTCTGGGGTTGGAACGTAGCTGATTTTAAGCGTGAACTGAAGCAGCAGCTGTTGATTCAAAAAGTAGTCGCCAAGCTCGATACCGGCACAGGGGAACGCGCTTCCCAAGCTTTAATACGACTTAAAAACGGCGCAGACTTCGCGGAACTGGCCAAACAAGTTTCAGAAGATCAGAACACCAAGGGCACTGGCGGTGAATTTAGCGGTTTGATTACTGAGTCTGACCGCGACGTCTCGCCGCTAGTAGTCGCCGAACTCTTTAAACTCAAACCTGGCCAATATTCGGATATTATCAATACCGGCTACACTTTAGAAATAGTTAAGGTGTTGGAAGTGCAGGGCAACAAAGTCCGGGCCGCCCACATTAGCTTTACCTTTAAGGACATTAGTACTTATCTAAACCCGCTTAAAGCCAAGCAAAAACCGCACCGATACATCAACTCCTAAAGTCATTTAATATTTTAAAACCAAAACGCTAGTGCTTGCAATTCTCGCACTTTAATCAATAATTAATAAAAGTGGAAGACTTTGATGGCTAAAGAATTAGTAGTTGTTGGTATTGATAAGATTTTGTGGCCGGGGAACCTGGCGGCAGCTACCCTTAGTGAGATGGAGAAATCGGGTTGGATTGGGTATGAAGGTCCACGCAAGGCTAGCACTTCTACGATGATCCGCAGAATTGCCCAAGTAATAGGCGGTCGGACAGAAGCTTCAGTAAAAGCAGTCACTAGGCAGGTAGCAGAAGACTTTGTTGGTCAAATAGATAGTGCAACATTAGCGCGGCTTGAGGGATTTTCAGCCAAACGGTACCGCTATGTTGCCATGTCTTCCGCGCCGGGTTTTGTGGTTCGCCAAGCCCTTGAGAGGTTACGCCAAGAGAATGGTCTATGGGTTTTTGATGCTCTTAATAGCGATTTCCCAGTTCATGCAGGGAGATACACTGGCGAATACAAACTTTTAGATAAATATGCTGCCGTTTGCTCACTATTGGACCGCACCGGTATGCCGAATGTGACCGTTGGTCTTATCAATGGTATAAGTGACCTCAGATGGGCTCAAAATCTCTGTGCTTCAATAGAAGTTGTTAATCCAGGGGAACGCCTTAGTCAAATGTCTCCAGACTTAATCAAAGGTTTAGCTAGGGCTGAGGCCTAGCTAAACTAGGATTGTCAAATCTTCGGGAGACATCTAGCCATTAGCTTGATCCGGGGCGTATAATAAAAATATAAAGAGAAAAAAGGGAGGGCCAGACGATTATTAAGCGAGAAAACCTCACAGCTAGATTGTTAAATCTAATTTTCGCGGCTTTAATTATCATTTCTGTTGCTCCCTTGAACGCCCATGCCGAAGCTACCCGTAACATAGTCTTTCCAGTACTCGGGCCGGCCAGCTATTCTAACGATTTCTATGCCCCCCGCGACGGCGGCATCCACGGCGCCACCGATATCCTGGCCAGTAAAATGCAAGCCTTGGTAGCGGCGGTTGACGGTACCGTCACCCGGGTAAACTATCCTCAACCGTCCTGGGGCTATGCCATTTACATCCGCGACAGCGAGGGCTATTCCTATAACTACTTGCACATCAACAATGACACTCCTGGCACTAACGACAACGCTGGCAACCCGATGTACGCTTACGCGGCGGACATGAAGGTCGGCAACCCGGTAGTCAAGGGACAGCTACTGGGCTATGTAGGTGATTCCGGCAATTCCAACGGCGTTTCCCATCTTCACTTCGAGATAGTCGCTCCGGACGGCACGCTCCTCAATCCTTTTTATTCGTTGCAACAGGCCCAAATATACCAATACCCGGTTAACTACCCGGCGTTACCCAACGAAATCCTACCTTACGGCCAGCTATTTACCGGCAACGTCAATATAGCTATGGCCGATTTTAATGGCGTGAGCCCGCCAGAAATCATCACCGGCGCTGGGCGCGGCGGTGGCCCCCATGTCCGCATATTCAACAGCGATCACACTTACCATGCCGCTGGCTTTCTGGCCTATAATCCCGACATGTTCAGTGGGGTTGATGTGGCCGCTGGCGATCTGAATGGTGACGGTATAAATGAAATCATTACGGCGCCCGGCCCGGGTGCCGGCCCGGATATCAAAGTGTTTAAACTGGACGGCACGCTCATGAGCGAATTTTTCGCTTACGACGATGGTTTCCGGGGTGGCGTGCACGTCGCCGCCGGCGACGTTGACGGTGATGGTATCGACGAAATCATCACCGGCGCTGGCCCCGGCGGCGGCCCGCATGTCAAAGCCTTCAAGCTCAATGGCACAGTCGTCAGTAGCTTTTTCGCTTACGAGGAAAGCTTTAGGGGCGGCGTGGATGTGGCCTCCGCCGATGTTACGGGTTCATCGGCTGATGAAATCATGACTGGCGCCGGCCCCGGCGGCGGGCCGCTCGTCAAGGTATTTGACCAATCCGGTTCGTTGCTGCACCAGTTCTATGCCTATAGTGGCGACTATGCCGGTGGTGTACGCATCAGTGCCGGTAACGTTCGTACCAGTACAGCCAAAGCCGAAATACTGACTGCTCCTGAGTCATACGGCGGACCCGAAATAAAGATGTTCAATGCCACTGGGCAAAACTTGAGCACTAAAATGTTCCTGGAACAATGGTGGCAGGGTTTCTACGATATAGCCGCCGGCACCGGCAGCAGTATGGCCTCAACTGGCGTCAATAGACGCGCTTCCGTCCGCCCGGCGTTTTAAATCTTGCGTCTAAAGAGCCAACCCACCATCTGAATGTATTGAACACCTTCCGGCGGCGGGTCTTTAATTGCAGCTTTGCCGAAAACGTGCTCGAACTCAGATATTATTCTGTCTCGTTCACTTGGTTCACCGGACACGCTTAGAGAAAGTATCTCTGGCACGCCCGGCACTTCTGCCAACTGATGGCGGGTTACTTTAAATTGGGCTCCTCCGTCTGTTCCTTCCCAAATTTCATGGTCTCTAGCGACTTTGCCTAAGGCACTGAAGGGAATTCCGGCCACAGTTGCTTCGATGGTTAACCTTTCCATGCCTTAAAAGATAACACAAAACACCTATACGGAAAGACAGAGTTAGAAATTTTATATTTATTTAGCCAGCAATACAGTACCCTAGAATAGTCAAAAGCTAATAACTGTTCCTGATCAGGAAGCCAGAAAGGCCATAGCTACATGATTGTCAAAAGAAAAGATGGCTACCATGTGCTTTCCGAGAAAACCCGGAAGAATTTAGGCGGTCCCTACGCCACGAAAGAGCAGGCAACCAAACGCCTTCGACAAGTAGAATACTTCAAACACAAGAAGACTAAATAACTTTGGTGGCCCTTAGTGGAGCAAGTTTGGAACTACTCTGCATTTTCAAAGGACTTTCTCCAAACAGGCGCATCCCCACCTGGCCCATAGAGGTCTTTTTGAACGGCGATTGGTTCACCATACAGACTGCTCCAGAAGCTCCAGCCCGTATCCTTATAGCGGGGACCACTATTAACAATTACCTCGGTGTAACCAGCTGAAATTGCTCTGTCTTCCAACTCTTTAGCGAGTAATTTGCCTATCCCTGTACCTCTTTGAACAGGATTTACATAGGCATTAATAAACTCAATAGGACTACTGGTTGTTGTGTATGGTCGCATATCTTCACCAGGTGTTGTCATACCCATTACGCCCACAACATTGCCTTTGCTGTCTTCGGCAACAACATATTTTTTACCGTTTTGCCCCTGGACGCTTTCATCTATAGCCTTCATCACACTGGCTACTTCGTCAGCTAAAAGTTCCCCGGTATGGCGATCACGTATCCAATTTTCAAGAATAGGTTTTAGAGCCTCTGCGTCACCAATTTTCGTGTCACGAACGGTAGGTTTAGTAACTGTTTCTGGGCTTTTGCCAAGCTCAAAAATAAGACGTCCAGCTTCTTTAGCTATCTGCTTATATCCTGCTCGTTCAAGAACTCGTGCACTCGCGTTGTTACCCTCAACAACTTCTGCATAAACCCTTTTTGAGCTCTGTGCCATATAACTACCTAGTGCCTTTGCCGCAAGCGTGGCATAGCCGTGTCCGGCGTGCCTAGAATCTGTCCAATAGCCAATTTCTACGCCTTCCCTCTTAGGAGTAGCGTTTACAGAACCTACGAATATTCCGCTATCCCACACGGCCATACGTAGCTTATTGCCTGCAGTTAGGCGGGCTTTTCTGGTATCTGCAAGTGTAACGTGTTTTTTATATGCCTCAGGATCATAAACAGTTATTTCAGGCCTACTGACATTGTAGGATTCGTGATATGCCACATCATCAGCATCTGTAGATAGTTCCTGGAGAATAACTCCCGGGCGTTCAGTCAAAAGAGTAAGCGGCTCTGGCATAAAGCAAATAATACCACAAAAGTGATATTAAATCAAGATGGCGAGCCCGACCTACAACTGACTAGCGTAGGTAACCAATATCGTGATAGTTGTTGCCGTCATAAGGTTTCACGCCTGTCGAAATAATCACTACGTTCATAGTCTCACTAAATACTCTGGAAAAGACCCGTTCAAAATATTCCGCGCTTCCTCGTTGCCCTAGCGTAGCAAAGACTTCGGCTTTAATACCTCGGAGAGCGGTGCCTGCGTCTTCTTCGACCATTCTATCCATAAATTGGACTCCGCCATCATTCTGAAATCGCTCCCATATAGCGGCCTGGCGGGCCCGACTAGGTACTGCTTTGAGTAATTTGAGACGCTGTCTGGCGGGCCCGACCGGATTCGAACCGGCGATCTCCTCCGTGACAGGGAGGCGTGATAGGCCTCTTCACTACGAGCCCTTACCTAAGCCCGCCAGATTGAGTCTCAAATACTAATTATAATTGTTAAATAGCCCGACCGGATATCGCTATGCTCCTGCCTTGCTGCTCGATAAAATCATGTAAACACAATTTTATCTCCGCGGCTGCGTCCGCCGAACCGGTGATCTCCTCCGTGGTCGTGGTGGCTGATAGGCCTCTTCACTACGAGCCCGCGTTTGGCTTCCGCCAAAGTAACAGGGGTAATCATATCAAGCGTAGCTGCAAAAAGCAAACCCTTACCTAAGTAGTAGAAAATAGAGCATCAAGATGTTATTATTTGTTTTTATGTCCAGAGAGAACGTAATTATTCCACCGGAAGCTGTACAACTGGGTTCTCTAACGGCTGTAAATAATTTTTTAAGCCCCGAAAATAGAGGAGTTATTGAAGGTACTGCTTGGCTAGTCAGGTCCGGTAAAGAGGACGCCTTTTTTATTCCAGCGGTTAGGTTTTTAGTTGATGCTACCCTAAGAGTCGTTACCTTACCGGATGTTGAAGCGCAATTGGAGCGCGAAGTATTTGCCAGACAGGCCGTAGCTAGCAAGGTTGCCCAAGAATTTGCGGACCTGGCTGCTAAAAGCAGACTATTTTTAAATGTTTATAACGGCATACCTATTCTTGGCTCTCTAAATATACCTGACCCTAAATTTCTTGGATTAATTAATCCTAAATATTTGGGCACGCTTGGAGGCGCCCCGTTTTTCGATGCCAGACTGGTCGGTGGCGGAGCGCTTAGAGTTCTAAGAGAACATGGGATAACTGAGGGCCATGGCGATGCAATTGTTGCCAGCAGAGGATTGCTGGCTATCGCTGGCGTATACAAGGGTTTTGCCGAAAGATCTACCGATTACTTAGGTCTTCCTTATGTAGATGATGTACACCTCCGACTAGAGGAAGGTGAAGAACCTAGAGTTGATTTTACTGATCCCGCTAAAGATTTTCTGAGAAGTTTACGCCCTGCAGGACGCGGTTGCCCGGCAGGTGGGATAGTAGTCAAGGATGCGCCCAAAACCAGCCTTTTGGAAAATTATTGGGAAAGAATAGTGCGCTTCTTAGTGCCACCAGATGCCACCGCAGAACCAAATTCGTAAATTATTTTCGTCTGATAGTAAAGTTCCATCAGCCATTGTTATTAATTAACTATTATGGTAATATTTACAGCTAATATTGTGTTAGAAATCTTATGTCAGCTAACCCCATAGTTGCTCCAGAGTTTACCCCAATCCCAGATATTGTCGAGGGGGGCCAAACACTTAATCCAGAAGCCTATGTCTTGCTTTCTGGCGTAGCTAAAACTGTAGTTCAGCCGGACATTGAGGCAGCAGCTGAAACAACTACGACTGAAGAGGAAAGGGAACTAGAGCTTTATGATCGGGAGATGGTCGAAGCAGCTTTTGAGCGGCGCGCGTCAATTATTCAAGGTTTAGAAGATTCTTTGGCTCAAGATTTACCAGAAACTGCAGGCATTTGTGAGCGAGAAGGCCGAGCTAATTTAGAATTAATTATTAATTTCCTAAATCATCCTCACACCTTTGAGCTAGAAGGCATAGAGCCTCGACCCGATTTTCCAGAGTTATATTTGACAAAAGGCGCACACGTAGTTTCATCGACTCCTAGATCCAGAAGAGAATTAGTGCTCAAATTAGCTGAAACAGTCGGGGCTGCATCAAGACAGGCAGGTGCCACCATGTTAATTGTCGGCCAGAACCTTAACTTACTAAGTTCTTTGAGGTCAAAACTAAAAGACCAGCCTCAGTTCACGGTCTTCTATCCTTTAAAATCTAAAAGTATGATGGGCGACGTAGTAATTACAACGCCCTATGCCCTAAACGCATCTTTAGCCCAAGATGATGGCGATTTATATGTAGAGGATTTTGATGTCATAATTGTGCTAGAGGAAGTTGATAAGCCTTTAGAAGCGGCGTCTGTAGCTACTTTAGAAAGTTTACGTCCGGGTAAGTTGGCCCTTAGCTTAAATGTAGGCTCCGACGGAAAAATTCCTTACGACAAAGAATCTGCCTGGTTGCCTTTTGTTTTACGGCCCGATTCCTTAATTCATCTAGCACCCAACAGGTGGATACCTTCATCGTGGCCAACAACTACTAACCTAAAACAAGCCTGCTCAGCGGGACGTAACACGCTGTTGAGTATATTAAACGCAGAACCAATAAAAGGTTTAGGTATAGTCGGCAGAAAAGAAGGCTCTAAGAGAGATGGTACATATTTTTCTGACCCATTAGTCCAATTAGTACAAGAAAGGCTGGAAGAAGTCTTTTCTGTGCAAGATGGCTACAGTTTGATGAGGGATCTAGGGGCAGAGTTTGATGTAGAGCCATATACGGCCGCTTGTTACCTCCAAAAGAAGGGCTTGACCCCGAAGGAGATATTAAATAGGAAGGGCGGAGCGCCATTACACTCTTATAAAACGGACGAAGCTCGTGCTTTGTTGGCTCAACGCTACGGTAGATATCCTAAACGTACAAAGGGTAGGTATATTCTCGCTGATCTAGAGCGGGAAACTAACGTTAACGACAGCACTATTTCAAGGCATTTTTCCAGACCTGAGATAGCCGAAAAATTTGTCAGCACAACCGTTAAATTGGATAACGGTACTATAACTCAAGAATACACTTTATCAGCCTTGACTATAGCTCGGAGTATTAAGCGTTCTGATCCTGTGCCCGAAAACCACACGCGAGGGACTGCTTTAGCTGTTAAATATGATCTCACGCTATCTGGACTAGTCCGTAAATTAAGACGCATCGGGTATAAGGGTGTGATAGTAATAGAGCAGAACCAACCGCATCTTTATTTTCCTGATGAAGTCGACGCTAAATTACAAGAGGCATATGGTGATGTTGTGGAATATGAAGAAGGTTGGGAGACGCCTAGAAGCGTAGCCCTAGATACTGGAGTGGCTTCACCGACGGCCAGAAAGATCATGGAAGGACTTGTTACTGACGAACTCGTACCGCGCCGTATGCGCAAAAACAGAGCCAAGCCTGATACTCATTTTCCGCCACAAATATGCTCTCAAGCCCGTGAAATTCTTCTTAACAAGGACGCGCCACAAGGTAGTATGTCTACGGAAGGGGTAGCAGCTAGTAGGCATGTCGCCCGTGCCAGAGTTGTACGGGCCATAGGGGCTCTTGGTATTGAACCTAACAACTACCTTACTGCTAGGGGCTGGTTTCCTTTTCTTACCCCACCTCAAATCGCTTTAATTGACACGGAACTCGCTAAAAATGCTTAAAGTTTGTGCATGGTTTTGGTGGGTTTCAGCTTTTGCTTGTAGCCGTTTTGGCGGCGCGGATAGCTACGATGAACCAAGCAGTGAATAATACTGTAAAAATCCGTTGTTCGTAGCCAAAACTATCCGACCCTAACGCTAGCCGGACTAAGGTGGCAATCATCCAGAGGGCGATCACGGCTAATAGTAGCCAACTGGCCAGCCAGATCGTTGGCCGGGGACGTACCCGCCAGTACGACCTTATTACCACTACAGGAATCAGAAATATCAGTATGTAAGCTATGGGGCTTTCGGCCAGGTGTAGCAAATGCTGCCAACTGACGTGCCCGAGATGTTCGCGGCGCGCGCAAGCCTGACTTAGGGCGGCCGAACAATCCAATGGCAGCAGCGCGTCAACAACGGTGCTTATGGCAAATACACTCATCGCGAATTTGAGAAATAGCTGTTGCCGCCGTGTCGAACCCAAGGCGGCTAGTTGGTTGGCGCCTAACAAAAGCGCCAAACCCGCCACTATATCGCCAAGTCTGAAAAGATAAGCGTGGGGCTGTCCGGCAGCACTGAGTTCACTGGTAGTGGCGCCGGCGCGGGTCGCCGGCCAGTTTAGCACTATGCCAACTAGCCAGTAATTGTAGATGAGTATCCCGGCCAAAGCCCAGTAGTACTGACTCCGTCTAAGCCAATTTACAAAAGCCGCCGGTCTTCGTAACGATGTTTCGAACATTAACTACATTCTAAAGGCTCAGGACTATTTTGCTATAAGAATTTCAGCGCCACGAATTTAGAATTCGGAACCTGTATTTAGCTCCGGCAATGGTGGATAATCGGCTTTTGGAAGATTTGGTGATACGACCCCGATAGGTTAAACTACGCTTAAATATCTTGGGAAGTATGTAACAGCCTTACGGCACAGTAGCTAATTTCTAATCTGGTAAGACGATGACAGAAGCTATCATTGCAACTAACGTCCAACATGAAGTAGATAATATACCTCCAGCTTCACCAGCTGGCTTAGACGGAGGCGCTGAACAAATGGCCGGCCCGCCCCCGGATTTTTCTGACTTTGTGCGAGAACACGAAAAATATCTCTTGCGTTTCGCAGAGCGTTTAACCGGTGATTATCATACTGCCCAAGACGTTGTTCAAAGTGCGCTAGAGCGTATCTTCCCACGTTGGGATGGCCTGGATCATACCAGAAACGTCAAGGCATATACCATTGTTACTATAGTAAATTGCTATAGAAACGAGATGGCAAGGCCTAGCAGACAAGAAATTCCTCTCGCAGAAATGCCGGAGCTGCCCAGCCCCGGAATGGCGGAGAGAGTAGTCAGTAGGCGAGACTTAGTGAACGTCTTGCGCTTATTAACAGATCGTCAACAGAGCGCTGTTACGTTGCTGTACATATATGACTTGTCTCAGGAACAGACAGCTTTAATTATGGGCTGCCCACCTGGGGCAGTTGGAGCCTTAGCTTTCCGAGGTACCCAGACAATGCGTATTTTGCTGGACGATACCAGCACAGGTCTTGATTGACGCCCAGTCCATAAAAGTCTAATCCAAGCGCCTCGCGCTGGAAGTCGCGCTTCGCTTCGGCCTTAGAGGGCAATGATAAATTTAATAAACTTCGTTAACTTGCCAGAGCTCCAAGCCTAGAGTTGAATAGACAAAGACCTTGTTTTATGTTATTTTATTATTTATGTCATCCGGTGAGTTGGAGTTAACGGGACGAGAGTTAAGAGTAGGCATAGATCCGGCCTTAGAGTTTCTGACAGGCGAAGATGGAACGTCGCTCATGGAAGAGACTAGAGTATTGGTAAGGGGAGGCAACTATCACGCGCTTGCCGTGCCGTCAGTCCGCTTTATTGTTGATGCCACTCTCGGCATCCTGACCCAACCTGGGGTCGAAGACCGTTTATCCCGGGAAGTTGTCAATCGGGCCAGCATCGCTTCCTCAATAGTTGAGTATGTTACCTCAGTAGGTTGTGAAGTCAATATTTTTAAGGTTGCTTGCTTAAAAGTACTAGGTCGTGAAGCTGACTTAGAGTGGTTATTTGATACGGGGAACATAGACTTACTAAAACTTTTTAATGAAGAGAAGGTGCTAAATTCATTGGGCCGGGCGCCTTTCTTTGATGTCGGCTGGGTTAGCGGCGGGGCGGTAAGAGTGCTGCGAAACGAGGGATTAACTGGAAGTCTCAGTCCTTTAATTGTCCGAAGTACTGGTTTGTTGGCTATTTCCGGTGTCCACAAGACCAACACTGAAGGAGTAAGTGAGTATCTGGGGCTGCCTTATGTTCAAAAAAAGCATCTTGAGTTAGCAGGGGAAGGCGAAAATACCAAGATCAGGTTTACTGAGCCAGTCCGTGATTTCCTAAAAAGACAAGAAGTTGATGGCCGAGGTTGTCCCGCAGCCAGGGTCCACGTACCCGGCCAGCCGGAACGTACTGTACTAGAAGAATACTGGAGCCGGATAGTTAATTATCTGGTGCCGCCCGATGCAACGGCGGAAGCAAAGGCGGCATAAGACATGTCCGCCGAGGTATTTAGGTTATCAGATGAAGAAATAAACACTGGCCTTAGCTCTGCCAGACAAGATTTTACAGGTTTAGCCGGCTATGACGCTGTTTGCCTGGGTGCGCGTAATTCAGCTGAGCAAGGCTATCCTAAGGCTATTTATGTTCCAGCTGTTAAGTTTATAGTCAGGGCAGTGCTAGATACTCTGGCTCAACCCGACGTGGAAGCGCGGTTGCCGCGCGAACTCTGGGAAAGATCGGAAATGGCTAGCCAATTTGCTTATCATGTAGCGGACCTTGGCGTAGCGGCTGATGATTTCCTTAATTTTTACGTGTTTGACTCTATTATGCTTCGAGGCTCCATTTATCAACGTGACATTAGAGGAGTTGTAGACGCCGAATACCTAGGCTCTTTAGGTGCCTCCCCGTTCTGTGATGTCATGCAGGTGGCAGGCGGTAGTTTTAATCTGCTTCGTAATGAGGGTGTAAGCGAAGATTCTGCCCAAGTTATTGCCCGTAGCACAGGGCTACTGGCTATTTCCGGAACGAATAAGAAGTATTCCCCCGAGGCAGCAGAATATCTTGGTCAGCCTTATGCCGATCCCAGCCATTTTGAGTTGAAGGCAACCGAAGAAGGTACAAAAGTGGGCTTTACCCCTTCAACCCTAGAACACTTAAGGCGCTTCCAGCGGCCTAACGGCGGTTGCCCGGCCGGCAGAATAGCTGGAGAGAGCGCTGGCCGCACACTGCTTGAGGAATACTGGGATCGTATTGTGCATTATTTGATGCCGCCAGATGCTACCGTGCAAGATGAGGCTGCATAGCATGACAGAACATGACCGAGGCCTAGCCGATAAGCTTGAAACTGCGAACTTACCGACAGTTTTTGATGTATTTAATACCCTGGATATTTATACTGAAGCCGGATTCCCTCTGCTTGCTATCACGTCAGCCGAATACGCCAAAGTTGGGGGTCTAACTCTGGAGGCTTACGACAGAGGGGATAGCCCCAGTCGTGATGGTTCAGGTGTTCCTTACAACGCTACCTGGTTTGAGCATCTGAAAGAACATTATTCAGGTGGGCTAAAACTGCTGGAAAGTCTGCGGCAAACTTATGCCTCAGACCTGACTGAATCAGGTGTTATTGATGGTAGAGGAATATTGGAACTTTACCGTATGGGCGTAAACTTGCCTCTGTTCCTGAGATGGCGCCAGCACGAGCCAATTAGAAACGGAGAAATACCTTCAGAAATGGCTGTTTTAAGGCAGGCCTTACTAGGAATTGGGACTGTGATATTGGATCTTCCCGTTGATGAAATACCTAAACTCACGGGCAAGTATGTAGCCGATAAAGCAGAAAAAGATGGTGATTTAGTAGGTAATAAACCATTTCCGGAATTGCCACGTATGGTATGTCCGGCTTCTCCCCAGATGATAGCTGGACTCGCTGAAGCCTTGCTGGTAGGTAACCCTAATCGAGGCACCAGTACATTATTGGCTGAATATAGTGTAGATATCAGGCAACTTCAAGCCTTTGCAGATTGTCTTTCTCGCTATATGGAGCGTGAGGCTCAACTGAGGGCAGAAATAAGGGCGCTAGTGAACCAAAGGCCTGCAATCTCGACCGGGTTCTATGGCCAGGCACCTAAAACAAAGGTTGAATTGTGTGATGAGATAATGTCGGAGTATGGCAAATTCTTGGATCAATTACAGCTAGATTTATATGTAGTTCTTGGTAGAACAGGCCAAGCGCCTAGAATGAATTCACGTCGGTTGTATAAGACCCGGCGAGAGCTTTTACAAGTTCGAGTCGAAGTGGCAGAGTCCGATGATCCTCGTAATCTTACGCCGGCCGTAATGGCCGATTTTGATTCACTCATGCCTCACTAGTGGTGCGGGTGGCGGGAGTCGAACCCGCGTCTTAGCCTTGGGAAGGCTACATAATAGCCGTTATACGACACCCGCAAGCAAGGGGTCTCCACAAAATCCAGCGAAGCGAATTTTGAGGGGTATCCTGGAGCCGATAAGCGGGATCGAACCGCTGACCTACGCTTTACGAAAGCGCCGCTCTACCAACTGAGCTATATCGGCATTAACCTCTATTATCACCGATGTATTATAACAAAGAGAGCTTAGGCTGAAATTAGGCAAATTTGCTTCGCTAAAATGTTACAATAGTTGCTAATAACCATGGCCGAGCCAAAGAAGTATTTTCATGATCACTTTGTTTTGCTGCTACTGAGCATCAATGCTTTTTTGACCTTTCTAGCCACTGTCTTCATTTTGCTACGCCTGAGCACCGGACATGGTAACGGCTACATCGTGCAGTGCCGGGATTGTTCGAACAATTTAGCCATCAACCGTTTTACCACCGGTAGCGTCACCGGCCTTTTAAGCTTTATAGGTTTCGCCTTTTTAGTACTAACAATCCACACAGTGTTAAGCATGCGGGCTTACCACATTAACCGCCAGCTATCTACGGCTATCTTGATGCTCGGTGTCTTGCTGTTAGTGCTGACGATTATTGTCAGTAACGCGCTACTAGTGTTGCATTAGAGGGCCCCAAATGACCGACATCGAAATCCCGTTTGAAAAAGATCGCCATGGCTGGTACCGCTTTTTCGAAATTTTGCCTGGCTTCTTAAGCTGGACGCTACTGTTTACACCGCTTATTTTAAGCTTAATAAGCGTTAAGGCGGCGGTCTTTTTCGTACTGGTATACCTGCTGGTTTTCTTTACCAGGACCACGGCCTATGACGTAAGGGCGGTCATCGGCTATCGGGTCATGAAACAACACATGCGGCTTAACTGGGGGGAATTGGTTAAGGAGATCGAGGCTGGCAAGGTTGGCAAATTGTCCATAGAGCGCCCAAAATGGCACTATAAAAATTTAGCCCGGCTAAGTAATAGCCCGCCAGTTGTAAAGCCCAGTGAACTGATCCACGCAGTTGTCATAGCCACCGTCAATGAAAGCCGGGAAGTGTTAGAGCCGACTATCCAGTCAGTGCTAAACGCCGATTACGATCCCAAACAGATGATCCTAGTTTTGGCTTATGAGGCCAGGGCAGGTCAGGAAGCCGAAGCCCGGGTCCAGGAATTGCTAAAACTCTACGGTGGCCAGTTTAGGCATGCCATGGCCATAAAGCACCCGGCTAATTTACCAGGCGAGATCATCGGTAAGGGCGGTAATATTACTTATGCTGGGCACCGGCTTCAGGCGTACCTGGAAGACCAAAAAATTGATCCTAAAACAGTACTAGTGACTACGCTAGATGCCGACCACCGTCCGGATAAACGCTATTTCATGGCGCTAACTTATGTCTTTTGCGTGGCGCCTAACCCTTTCAGGGTGTCATTTCAGCCCCTGGCTATGTTTACCAATAACATCTGGGACGCTCCGACGCTGATGCGCATCATCGCCACCGGTAATAATTTGTTTTACATCGTTCTAACACTCCGGCCCCACCTGGAGCGCAACTTCGCTTCCCACGCCCAGAGCATGCAGGCTCTCATTGAAACCGACTTTTGGAGCAAGCGCACCATTGTCGAAGATGGGCACCACTTCTGGCGCTCCTATTTCCGCTACGACGGCGATTACCGGGTCTACCCCTTAAGTGTCCCTATCTACCAGGATGCTGTGCTGGCCAAGGGCTACCTCCGGACTATGAAGGCGCAGTTCATCCAGTTGCGCCGCTGGACTTACGGTGCTTCAGACGTGGCCTACATAGCCAACCAAGGCTTTTTTAAGCCCAATAAGGCGCCGAAATTGGACGTCATAGCTAAGTTCTTGCGAACCCTAGAAGCGCACGTCACTTGGGCGGCTGCAGCGCCGCTAGTAGCCTTTGCTGGCTTCATACCGTCCTTTTTCTCTCCCCAAAGTTTTGCCGCCACCCAATTGCCGCTGATGGTTAGCCGTATCCAAAGAGTTGGAACAGTTAGCCTAGTGGTATATGTCTACATCTGTTTGCTGACTTTACCGCCGCGACCGGCCCGCCATAAACGCCACCGTTCAGTGCTTATGGCCCTGCAATGGGTGCTGCTACCAGTTACTGGTATCTGCTACGGCTCAGCAGCCGCCTTCTATTCCCAGACCCGCTTAATGTTGCGCAAATACATCAGCAAATTCGACGTTACCGAAAAAGCCGTAGTTAATGCACAGGGCAATCTTTCTAGTACAGTGGCCGATCCAGGCAAGGAATAATTACTCTATGGGGTGGAAGGCTTGGTAGTTTACGGCGGCGACTTTATCAAACCGTTGCAGGGCGACGCTGGCAACATGAGTAATCTGGCGGCTGTCTAAGGTGCCTGCCTCGCTAGCATTGCGTAGCTTGCTGATTATGGTGTCTGTAAGGCCAGCAGCGTCCTCCAGCGGCCTCGGGCGGTATTGGAGGCTAGAATGTAAGCTTAAGAACAATTTATCCCTCGAAAATGCCTGTAAATGCCCCGAAGAGTTTTTAACCTGTAGAGCTGCCGCGTAATCAGGTGTTTCATGGGTGCTAAAAATAGCCTGGCAGTTCGTACACTTACGGCGGCGCCAAACCGTGTTCTGCCGCTTTTGCAAACGTGAATTTACTACGTTCGTCTCAGCCCCACAATATACGCAAAGCACCGATTCCCCCTATGACGCCTAATTCACATGAAACACCATAAACCATAGCAATATATTGTCATAGCGCTAATGATAATGCTAGTGGAAAAAGTTAGTGAAGGTGGGGAAAGTCTTTGCTCGGGCAGTAAAAAAAGTGTTTATATAGCAAAATACCCCGGTGACTTTTCACCGAGGTAGATTGTGCGACCTTGAAGGTCTACTTGCTGGTTGAGCCAACTGGTCGGTTCCTGCGAAGGCGACTGGTTGGTTTGCTGCTCATCAGTAGTTCCTCATAAAACAGTTGGAACACGTCGAGCACGCTATTCTTGGTGCTACTCACCCAAAATTCCTGTTTAACCTGAATATGGTAGCAAGAAAGATTGACTAGGTCAATTATATATGTCAAAGCATAAGTACTTTGACCTCTGATAATATAAAATAGCCGATATTTAATCGGCCATTTTAGTTGGTGGGCGATACAGGATTCGAACCTGTCACCTCTTCCACGTCAAGGAAGCGCTCTAGCCAAATGAGCTAACCGCCCGCAGCCAACATTAACACCTAAACTTACAGATACCAGCATAGCAAAAATAGTCAAAAATTAGAAATCATCTCATATGTGAGATAAATACTTCAGAAGTTATCCCCACAAGAGATGTAAGAAAAACAATACAAATAGGCTAGCCATATAATACTAACCTTGTTATAGTACTCAGCACGATCTTTTTGGCTGAGGCCTAAGATCTAAGGGATTGGGTTCAGGAAGGTGTTTTTCAAAAATTGGTTGGCTGAAATTGCGAGATCAGCCAACCAATTTTTATTTATAGACTGTCAACAGAGATGTTATGATGTATTCAAACGGAGAATTAATGGCCGATCATAGCGACAATTTATACTCTATGCGCCATAGCGCGGCGCACATAATGGCTGCGGCCATCCAGCACCTCTGGCCGGAAGCTAAATTTGGCGTTGGGCCGGTGGTAGAAGGCGGCTTTTACTACGATGTTGATTTGGGCGACGTAGGCCTTTCAGAAGCTGATTTTGGCAAGATCGAAACCGAAATGCGCAATATTATAAAGGCCGACCAGCCGTTTGAGCGCTTTGAAAAGCCTATCGACGAAGCCATTGCTTGGGCCAAAGAAGCTAAGCAACCTTATAAAGAAGAGCTGTTAAATGACCTGAAACGGTCCGGGACTACGCTGGCTAAAGACCTGAGCCCTGGGGAACTAGGGACGGTAGCCGAAGGAGAAGGCAAGGTGGACAGAGTCTCCTTCTATAAAGACGGTGATTTCGTAGACCTTTGCCGCGGCCCGCACGTCGAATCTACCGGTAAAGTCGGTGTATTCAAACTTATGAGGGTAGCCGGGGCTTACTGGCGGGGCAAGGAGCAGAACTCTCAGATGCAGCGTATCTACGGCGTGGCGTTCGAAACCGAAGATGAGCTTAAAAAGTACCTGGCTATGCTAGAAGAAGCCAAAAAGCGCGACCACCGTAAACTTGGCCAAGAGCTGGATCTGTTTACCTTTTCCGACCTAATCGGTGCCGGCTTGCCGCTCTGGACGCCCCGGGGCACCATCCTCAGGCGTGAGCTGGATCGTTTTGTCCAAGAAATGCGCGACGATTACGGCTACCAGGAAGTGTCGATTCCGCACATCACCAAGAAAGAAGCCTATATAGCCAGCGGCCACTGGCAAAAGTTCGAGCACGAACTATTCCGGATTACCACTCGTGAGGGCCACGAATTCGCCATGAAGCCCATGAACTGCCCGCACCACACCCAAATTTATGCCCGCAAAGTCCATTCCTACAAAGACCTGCCGGTCCGTTACCGGGAGACCACCACTTGCTACCGCGATGAGCAGACCGGAGAATTGTCCGGCTTGTCGCGCCTCAGGGCCTTTTCGCAAGATGACGCCCATGTTTTCTGCCGCCATTCCCAGATTGAGCAGGAAGTGCTCAAGATATGGGATATCATCGACCGCTTCTACGGAGTTTTTGACTTTCCGCTAACCGTTCGCTTTTCCAGGCACGACCCGGCCAACATGGCCGCTTACTTAGGCAAGCCCGAGACTTGGACGGCGGCCGAAAAGCAGCTGAAGCGCATAGTTGAGCAAAAAGTCGGCAACGACTTTATAGACGGGCTAGGGGAAGCTGCCTTTTATGGCCCGAAGATCGACTTTATGTCGCAAGATGCCTTGGGTCGCACCTGGCAAGTGGCCACCATCCAGCTGGATTTCAACCAACCGGAGGGTTTTGACCTCGCTTGCATTAACGAAAAGAGCGAACGCGAGCGTATCGTCATGATTCATGCTGCCATTATGGGCTCGATCGACCGATTTCTCGCGATCTTGCTTGAACACACCGCCGGTCGCTTACCAGTCTGGGTAGCCCCGGAGCAGGTGCGTTTGATAACTTTGAATCAAGAAGAGTCTACGGTCGATTTTGCCGAAAAAGTCCTAGATCAGGCTAAAGACCTGGGCTTAAGGGTAACGATAGATAACGACAACGAATCCGTTGGCAAAAAGATTCGCAACGCCGAACTCATGAAGGTTCCATATGTAATTGTCATTGGCTCCAAAGAAATCGAATCCGGGCAAGTGGTGCCCCGGATTCGTAAAGATATGGAAGTCCAGACCGACCAACAGCCTATAGGCATTCCCGAATTTTTAAAGACGGTGGCCAACGAAGCCAAAGGCCGCGTTACTAAAACTTCAATGCAAGGCCTAAGTAAAAATCAATCAACCGGATGATGTTGTGAGTAGAGAAGTGGTCGCTATTGATATAGATGATGTAGTGGCACAACATGCTAAAGCTTTCTGTGAATTTAGCAATGCCAACTTTGGTACCAATTTAACGGTAGCCGACTATCATGAATATTGGGGAGAGTTTTGGGGCGTGGATGCTAACGAAGTCGAACGGCGTCGCACCAGATTCGTTTCGCCAGAAATAATGGCGGCTTTAGAGCCCGTAGATGGTGCCTCAGTGGCGCTGAAAGCTATGGTAGCTGGTGGTATAGAGGTTGTTGGCGTAACTAAACGACGCGAGAGTCTTACGGTGGTAACAAGAGAATGGTTAGACCGTCATTGCCCGGATACTTTCTCGGGCGTAATACATGCTACCTCTTTTGACAAAGAAGGGAATAAAATCGTTCGTCCTAAAGACTCAATTTGCCATGAAATTGGAGCTAAAAGTTTAGTGGATGATCAAGCGGAAGCTTGCTTGTTGGTAGTTAAAGCAGGGATTACGGGACTTGTCTTTGGAAAAGAGTCTGCTCAGGCAGACTGGCCTGACCTAATGTGTCCGGTTAAAGACTGGCCGGCAGTATTGGAGCACTTTGATGCCCAGGGTTGATGCGGAATTCAAGGAACGAGTTTACAGGTTAGTAGCGCAAATCCCGAGCGGCAGGCTGATGACCTATGGCCAGCTGGCCGCCCTGGCCGGCGCGGCTTGGGCTGCCTGGGAAGTTGGCCAGATTGCCCACACCGGCCCGGCAGACTTGCCCTGGCAACGCGTCGTTAACAAAAAGGGCGGCTTAGCTAGCGGTTACCCCGGCGGCAGGCAAGGGCACAAAGCCGAACTAGAGGCCGAAGGTATAGCGGTAGGCGATGATTACACCGTAGATGTCCAAAGGTTAATCTGGTGGCCAAGCGAATAGCACCCCTTTTAGTAATTGTGGGGGAGACGGCTAGCGGCAAAAGCGCGCTGGCCTTAGAGCTGGCCAAGAAGTTTAATGGCGAAATTATCGCGGCTGATAGCTGGACTGTCCGGAGAGAAGTAAACATTGGTACGGCAAAGCCTTCGGCCGAAGAGCAAGCTCAAGTACCTCACCATCTATTAGATGTAGCTGGGCCGTGTGAAGATTTTACGGCCGCGGTCTTTAAAAGATTGGCCTTTAAAGCGATAGATGAAATTACTAAAAGGGGTAAATTGCCAATACTGGTCGGCGGTACCGGCCTCTACATAGACGGCGTTATTTATGACTTCGGCTTTTTGCCGGCTGGCGACCGCAGCGCCCGGCGAAAATTTAATGACCTAAGCATTGAAGAACTTCTAGCCGAGATTGAGGCTGAAGGCTTGCCTTTGGGTAAAGTAGACGTCCGTAACAGGCGGCGGCTGATCCGTTTACTGGAAACTAACGGCGCTGAGCCGACGAAACAAGCGTTAAGAGCCGATACTTTGATAATTGGACTCCAAATTGAAAGGGAAGAACTGAAGGGCAAGATCATAAACCGCACGGACAAGATGATCAAAGCCGGGTTAGAGACGGAAGTCAGAAAATTAGCAGATGAATATGGCTGGGGTTGCGAAGCCCTGAAAGGAGTTGGTTACCAGGAATGGCAAGCATACTTTTTAGGTTCACAAAATTTAGAAGAGACTCGGCAAAGGATAATTCGTGATACACTACATCTCGCTAAACGCCAGCGGACCTGGTTCAAGCGCAACAAAAGTATTCACTGGTTTAACATCCCTGTTGATCAGTCTAGGATCGTAGATTTAGTAACAACATTTTTGAACAAATAACCTTTTAAAACCATCGGGAGCTGCTACAATGTCAATATGGTTGAACAACTCTTTGGGTCAAAAACTAGGGTCAAGCTGTTACAGCTTTTCTATAGTAACCCTAACCGCTCCTTCTACGTTCGCGAGATTACCCGTAAGATTGGTGAGCAAATCAATTCCGTCCGCCGCGAACTGTCTAACCTCTTAAGCATTGGCATCATCGTTTCCGACAACACTAATAACCGCTTATACTACGAAGTTAACCAGAAATACGAATTCTACGAGCCACTCCGCACCATTTTTGGAGTAAGCGGTTCGAGCAAAAAAGCTAGCGCCAAGGCTAAAGCCATCAAATCCAACGAAGCCGAAGAGCTGAAAGCGCTCGGTCACATAGATTTCGCGGTCTTTACCGGCCAGTTCACTAGGGATGAGTCAGCTGGTGTTGACTTCTTAGTGGTGGGCGAAGTTAACCCCAATGCCTTAGCCAAATACGTAGCCGAACTGGAAGCTAAAGAAAATAAAGAGATTCGCTACACCACCATGCGGCTAGATGATTTCAAGTATCGTCAGCAGATCAAAGACCGCTTTGTAACCGGCATAATGCAAGCTAAAAAACAAATCCTGACCGATCCACACGGCTTAGGTAGTCAACCGGAGGGCTAAAGGCGTGGATTTGCAGTTCTACGGTGCTAACTGTGTGAGCTTGACCTACAAAGGTACGCGCTTAGTTTTGGATGACAATCTAGCCGAATTAGGCGCTAAAAGTGTTATAAAAGCCGGCGAAGTGGCGCTATATACCATGGCCCACGAGGCTCCAGCGGTCGAGGCAAAGATTGTCATTGACCAACCGGGCGAATACGAAATAGCCGATATCTCAATCATTGGCATTGCCGCTAGGGCTCATATAGACGAAGAAGGTCAACACACAGCCACCATATATAAAGTCATCGCCGGTGACCTAAACGTGCTGTTTACCGGCCATGTGCACCCGGACCTTAGCGAAGATGAACTGGAAGCCATAGGCCTAGTAGACGTTATGTTCGTGCCTGTCGGTGGTAGCGGCTACACGCTTGACCCAGTCGGGGCGCTAAAAGTCATTAAAGAAGTCGAGCCAAAACTAATAATCCCAACCCACTATGCCGACAAAGTGCTTAAATACCCTATGCCACAACTCGATTTAGAAGCCGCGCTTAAGGAGCTGGCTATGGAGCCGAAAGAAACGGTCGCCAAACTCCGCCTCAAGCCGGCCGAAGTAGGTGACATCACCCAACTGTTAGTCTTAGAGCGCAGCTAGTCTTCTATCCAGTAACGGGCTAACTCCGGATCGTTAAGCGAATCAAAAGTTTGCCGAAAATGCTTAAGGGTCTCTCGGCGCTTTTCTCCATCCCAACCACGATTGGGATCGTGAAAAACGACGTGAGTGTCGGTAATGTCTAAAAGCACCACTCGGTGAGGGTAAAAGCCTTCCTGTTTATTTAAGGCAGCGGAGTTTAGCGTTAGGTCACAAATACCTGGTGCCCTGAACTCCCTGACTACATCTTCCCAAGTAGGCTTTTTCCTAACATAGGTAAAATTAGGATGTTCAAACATCTGACTAATATACTCACTCTCCGACTCCACATCAAAAGTGTTGTCCTTGTAGAAAGTAAATTCTTGAGGTGAAGCTGAAGTCTGCAGCCCGGCTAAACCGTTTTTTGCCCAAGCCTGATAATCAATAGTGTCGTAATCTACTATATGAATACCCTGGTTCATTAACCATTCCCACACCTGAAATCCCCAAACAACATATCCCTCTTTCCAATCGGCTATCTTGGACAGTTGTTCGAAGGTGACCTTTTTGTTAGGTAAAAGGTATTGCGCCACCATGGTATAGCAGGCTAATGCGCAAGCATTGCCCGGATTACCGTAGTAAGGCACTTGTTTCATGCTAATAGTTTAGCAATTTACGTCCCGAAAAGAGCTTATTTACTTAACAGGAGTTAAAAGACCCTTTTTCTTGAGGGTGCGGAGGGCTTGGGTGCTGACCTTAACAGTTACTTTTTTGCCGTCAACCATTAAAGTCTTAGTCTGAAGGTTAGGCTTCCAAACTTTCTTGGTGTGGCGCTGAGAAAAGCTGACATTATTGCCATACTGCTTGCCTTTGCCGGTGATGTCACACTTTTGCATAAGTTACTTTCCTTAGATTCAAGGTGTTATTGTAGCGGATTTAAGTATCTAGGTCAACCTTATTAAGAAGAGATCTCTGATCTGATGACAAAGCTTCTAGCAATTGCTTAACCGAACGCTTGCTCAGGGGGTCAATAAAGGTTGGGTCTAAATCGCAGATTGGTTGGAGCACGAAGTCTCTTTCTGCAAAACGGGGGTGGGGAATGACAAGGTTGTCTTGTTGGACCACTGAGTCGTTGTAAAAGATGATGTCTATATCGATCTCGCGCGGTCCCCAGCGGAATCGTTCCACCCGTCCGACTTGCTCCTCCACCTCTTTGACAAACTTCAGAAGCTCTGCTGGATCTAGGACTGTCTCGCCACTAACGGCGGTATTAATGAAATCCGGCTGGTCGGTGTACCCGACGGCTTTCGAAGCGTAGAGCGGGGCGCACTGAATCTTATCAACAGAGCTTTGGAGCAATTCTATAGCCTGTTCGATATTGGCTTTAGGGTTGCCGACGTTTGCGCCCAATGCCAGATAAACAATAGCCATCCTCTGATGTTATCATGGGCCTATGGTAAAACTGGTAGGGATCTTGAATATTACCCCCGATAGCTTCAGCGATGGTGGGAAGTTTGTTGATCCTAAGGCTGCGCTAGCTCAAGCTGAGCAATTATTTAAAGACGGAGCTAGCCTTGTAGATGTTGGTGCGGAGAGTACTCGCCCAGGAGCTGTAGCGTTAACTGATGAGGAAGAGTGGCGCCGCCTGGAGCCTATTTTGCCGGTGCTGATGCGGCGTTACCCTGGCCGGGTATCCTTAGATACTTACCATCCCGCCACGGCGGCTAGAGCTTTAAAAATCAGCCCGGTGATAATCAATGACGTAACGGGGATGAACAATCCGGCTATGGAGGAGGCAGTAGCTAAATATAAACCCCTCTGTATCGTTAGCCATCTTCCAGGTCAGGATATTCAAGCGGCTCACCAGGGACAACTTGTAGACAGTTTGGAAAGGGTCAAAGCTGAGCTTTTGGACAGAGCGGCCTTGCTTCAATCTAAGGGGCTGGCTAAAGACCGGATAATCCTTGACCCCGGCATTGGTTTTGGCAAAACACCGGAACTAAACTGGCAGTTGCTGCGTTTCGCCGAACAAGTGCCGGACTATAAAGTGATGATTGGCTATTCGCGCAAGCGTTTCCTGGGGGAAAACCGCATGGAACTGGAGCCTAGCCTGGAAGCAGGCAAGATTGCCATAGCTTCTGGCGTGGCCTATTTACGAGTTCATGATGTCGCCGGCCACCGAGCTTTACTCGAGTCTTTGTCATTCCGGACTTGATCCGGAATCCAGTCAAGATCTCCTTTGTTCTTTCCAAGAACCAAGCTCATTACTTTTTGACCAGCAAAAAGTAATACAAAAAGCTGGCAGGCGACTGAAAAACTGGATTGCCACCAGATACCAGCAACTGGCTGTGCGGCCAGAACTCCCCCGGTCGGTTCCAATTAGTATTCTCAAGGAGAATTGGAACTAAACTGGCCGCAATGACTCAGCCAGCCGCTGATTGGCAGCATCTGTTTTTCAGAGCCTGTAGGAACCCCATTTGTTTGAGTCCATAATCAATGCGGTAAATAGGAAACGGAAAATAGAAAAAGCTTTATACTAAAGTCATATGTTTGGTGATTTATCTGGTTTGCAGCTGTTGATGCTACTTGTGGCTATATTGGTCTCGATGGTTGTCCACGAGAGCATGCACGCTTATGTTGGCTACAAACTAGGCGATGACACGGCGCGCTTGATGGGCAGGATCAGCCTGAACCCCTTAAGGCATATAGACCCGTTCGCCACGGTATTGCTGCCAATCATCACGCTGCTAGCCTTCCACGCGCCGATATTGGCTGCCAAACCGGTGCCGTTTAACCCCGCTCAGGTCAAATGGGATGAGTACGGCGCGGCGCTGATAGCGGCGGCCGGACCGTTTTCTAACCTGTTCATGGCCATAGTTGTCGCGTTTTTTACTCGGTTTGTGGCCAGTGGCACGCTGGTGGCCGATTTTTTGGGTATATTCATAGTCATCAACGTTGCCCTGTTTGTCTTCAATATGTTGCCTATACCACCACTCGATGGTTCGCGGGTGTTCTACGCGTTCGCGCCTGAACCTGTTCAGCGGGTTATGGAGCAGATTGAGCCATACGGCTTGTTCATTGTGTTCGGCCTGGTGATATTCGGCGGCTTGAGCTCCCTAATAATTCACCTTAACGATAGTATCCTTCGACTTTTGCCATAGCGTATAATAAAGATTGGTCGGGTATCCGCCTAAGGCGGATCGCCGAGCGAATGATTATCTGATACTAGTCATTAGGGAGCCTAAGATTTGTCAGCGCCGTGGCGCTGACGTGCGGGCACCCACCTGGGTTATCTCAGGTAAATCAACTCGGCCCCGACAACTAAAGAGTCTTAGGATCTAGCCTAGGGCTTTTTATTTGATAAAACAGACAACTCCAAGACCAGAGCTATGCTTGACATATCTGTAAGTGTGTGCTATTTTATAACTAGTTTTGAAGAAGAAAATCTAAAAACAAAGTATAAGGATACCCATTATTATGAGCAAGCAAGAACTTACCAAAGCAACCAAAGAACGCGTCCCAAGAGCGCTTACTGGATTAAAAACATCACTGCGTCGAGCTGGGGCAATGCTTGTAAGGGGCCCTGAGCAAGTACGTAAACAAGAGGCATACGAAAAAGCAAAAGCTAGTTTTGGTGAAACAATCAGCGGACTTAACTTAAATCCGTCAAAGCCTTTTGAAGCGGTATATACCCCTGAAGATGCTGACAAAAAAGAAGTTGCAATTTATTTTAATGCGGACGAGCAGACACTGGACATTGAAACTCGTATTAACCCGAACGGCAAGCTAAATGCTGGTCATAGGTGGAGTCATGACTCGTATAAAATTACATTTGAAGATTCAGATTCACCAGCTATTGTTGACACTGAGGGCACAATGTACACTTATAAGCGAGATACTTTGAGAGGTGAAGAGATAGCGACACCTTACAGGCAACTCTACTACGTAACGGCAACTAAAGTTTATGAACACGCAACTGAAGCTGTAACAGCGCTACTCCAGGGGCAAACTACGGGTGAAACTGCGCTTACTCAACTAACAGAGGCTTAAAACCCCCTACTCAATACTGGTCTTTTTAAAGATATAGAGTGCTATAATTTGATGGCACTTTGACGGGGTGTAGCGCAGTTGGTAGCGCGTACGGCTGGGGGCCGTGAGGTCGCAGGTTCAAGTCCTGTCACCCCGACCATGCTAAGATAGAGTAGACCTCTTTCCTAATAAGAACTTGGAGTGTGAAATAATGATTCTTGAGCGAAACCAACAAGACATGACAAAGCGTAACCTATGTTACGGTGCGAAGGGTTTTGTCTGGTTGCAGCCAAGAAGGGTATTTCATGAACTAGGAGTTATTAGGAGAGAAGTCTAAATGTGGCAGGAAACAAAAGAGGGGTTGTATAGAGAATTTAGCTTCAAAGACTTCGCGGAAGCCTTTAGTTTTATGAAGCAAGTGGCCCATGCGGCTGAAGCTCAAAACCACCACCCTATCTGGAAAAACGACTGGAATAAGGTAGAAATTTGGCTGAATGCCCACTCCGAAGGTGGCGCTATTACTGCCAAAGACCATCAGCTTGCCGAAACTATAGACAAGATTCTGGAGACCCAGGGCAATAAACTGGCGGACGTGATAGAAAAGGTAGAACGCGTAAAGATGTTCGCCGACGGTGGCTCCAGGGGTAATCCTGGCCCCAGCGCCAGCGGCTTAGTAGTGTTGGACATGAACGATAAAGTTCTGGTAGAGAAGGGCGTCTACCTAGGAGTCACTACCAACAATCAAGCCGAATACACCGCTCTCAAACTAGGCTTAGAAGAGGCCCACCGTATGGGAGCTAAGGAAGTCGAGGTTTATATGGACAGTCTGCTGGTGGTGAACCAGATGAAAGGCATCTTCAAGATCCGCAACCGCGACCTCTGGCCTATCCACGATGCTATCAAGCAACTAGCTACTCAATTTAAGCGTATTAATTATCAGCATGTACCAAGGGAGCTGAACAAGCTGGCCGACGCGGCAGTCAACAAAGCCCTCGACAAAGAGCTCGGCATCACACTTTAGATTTTTAGGTCAAATAGCTTCGGCTAAACGAGAGCTCAGTGCTTGCAATAAAATGACTGATCGGACAATTAATTGGTTAAAGGGGAATTTAAAAAAGCTTTGACTGTTCAAAGCTTTTTTAAATGCCAGATTATCTGTAAGCCGGGTTCTGTTTAGCTGATCATCTATCTAGATCTGCGATTGCTCGCAGATTCAAGCGGTTCTTGTGATGAAACCTTAGCGGGACACTTCGAGCTTTAAGGCTCTCGGGATCCATCTCCTTGCAGCAGACAGGGTTTACCATTTTCCATCGTCACCGATAGAAATTGCGGGCTCTTACCCCGCTCTTTTCACCTTTGCCCAGCTTCCTTGCAGGAGGCCGGGTAGTTTAGTTTCTGTGGCACTTTCCCTAGGGTCGCCCCCGGTTGCCGTTAGCAACTGTCTTTCCCTTTGCTGCCCGGACTTTCCTCGTACATTGCTGCACGTAATCAGCCGATAATCTGGCAAGAACTATTATAACACATTTTTAATTTGCTTAAGCTTGCACATAAGTTAGTCAATTGTCAGACTAAAGGTAGATGAACGCTCTGATAGTTGATGGAGGGGCAAGAGCTCATGCTCTGGCCTGGAAACTGGCTCAGTCACCTGAATGCGGTGATATATACATAGCTCCTGGAAGAGCTGGTATAGCTAACGTTGTTCGCACTGCCATGACTCCTGGTCATCGGCCAATCGAGGCTACGGATATTGCCGCGTGTCTACGTTTTGCTAAAGACCATGACACCGGTCTACTTTTGCCAACGGCAGATGATCCGCTGGGTTTGGGAATAGTCGACGGTTTTTACGATATTTTTCAAGACAAAGACCATTTAGCTTTTGGTCCCACAAAAGCTGCGGCAGAGATTGAAGGCAGCAAGGCCTATATGAAGCAACTTGCTGAGCAGGCAGGTGTTCCAACTGCTGAGTATAAGGTTTTTGAAACCCAGAATGACAAAGACATTATCCAATATGTAGGATCTCAGCCTTTCCCAGTTGTCGTCAAAGCTAGTGAACGGGCTGAAGGCAAGGGCGTAAGAGTTTGCGAAAATTTAGACAAAGTTAAAGAGTTTCTAGGTGAGTTAAGGATGGCTGGACATTTCGGTAAACCCGGCCAAGAAATAGTAGTTGAAGAATATTTAGAAGGCCCGGAAATCTCGCTACATGCTTGGTGCGACGGCGAAACTTATCGCATGTTCCCCTTCGCCATGCAGGACCACAAAAATATTACCGAAGATATTAATAGTCCTATGACGGGCGGTATGGGGGTAATTGCTCCTCTACCAGGCATTACTCCTGAAGATATTGAACTGCTAGGCAAAATTTTCGTTGAACCATTTATCAAAGCCTTAAAAGCCGCCGGACACCCTTTCAAAGGTATTTTGTATCCCGGGCTCAAGCTTACAGCCCAAGGCCCAAAATTATTAGAGATAAATGCTCGTCCGGGCGATCCCGAGATTCAAGCCTGTATGCCTTTGCTGGAAACAGATCTAGTGCCAATTATGAGAGCTTGCGCAGAAGGCAAACTATCCCAGTTACCGGAGATTAAATGGCGGCAAGTCGCGGCTATCTGCATTGTGCTTGCTGCCGAGGGTTATCCTAAGGCAACCAAGAAGGGGGCTATTATTACCGGCCTTGAATTGCTAGAAGACAGAGATGATGTACTAGTTTTTCAGGGGGGTACGAAGATGAATGATGAAGAAGAGGTTATCGTCAACGGCGGGCGGGCACTAAGTGTAGTTACCATAGGCAGGGAAGATGAACCCCTAGGCAGGGTTATGAAGCGTGGCTATGAAGAAATTTTACCGATTCGTTTTGGTGGCAAGAGGCCACAAATACGTACTGGTATTGGTAAAACAGCCTTGAGCCCACTATTTAGGGAGCGTGTAGCAATAATGAGGCAAGTGTTAGCGGCTTAGATAATCTAAGTTTGCGGTGGTTCTAACGACGAGCTTCAGTCTGAGCTTCTGAGACAAGCACCTTTAAAACCTCAGGATCAATGGAGGTTAGTTGTGGGCCAGAATGTCCATTGGTTACATATGTACTTAAAACGCTTATTGCTCTGCGTACTACTTCAGCAGCATCGATAGCTTCTAGTTTCATTATATTTGTAATTGCATCTCTTGTCTCTATGTCTACAGGCACTGAAAGCATCTGATGTACAGGGCGTTCGAGATTTTCGTGTAAACCTTTAGGCATAAAATCGACTACTTCTGAGCGGTTTTGACCTGGCTTCCGTTGCCGGAGGCCAGGTTGACGACGGCCTCGAAGGCTTTGGGTTCGTTGACGGCCAATTCGGCCAGGATTTTGCGGTCCAGGTTGATGTTGGCGCCTTTGAGGGCGGCAATCAGCTTGCTGTAAGTAGTACCATTCAGGCGAGCAGCCGCGTTAATGCGGGCATTCCAGAGTTCACGGAAAGTGCGCTTGCGGTTCTTGCGGTCACGCGTAGCATACTGCAGGGCTTTAGTAAGAGCTTGCTTACCGCGCTTAACACTGGCCCGGTGGGAGTGCTGCATGCCTTTGGTGGCATGCCTGATCTTTAAATGTTTCCGGTGGGCGGGGACGCCTCTTTTAACTCGCATATTGACTCCTTTCAGTCGTTAGGTTATAGGTATTAGGTTATAGCCGGGACAGATTGAGCCAAACTATAAACTAGAACCCAATACCTATAACCTCATTATTTTCCTAATTTCATTTTAACGTTCTTGGCATTTTTGCCGCTCAGGGTACCTAAACCGGCCAGGGAACGCTTGCGGCTGGCGCTTTTCTTCCCCAGGAAGTGGTTCATATTCGGGTGGCCGGCACGGACTTTGCCGTTCTTGGTAACCCGAACGCGGTCTTTAGTCCCGCTGTGTGTCTTTAACTTTGGCATGATTATTGCTCCTTCTCGCTGCTTAGTTCTGTGGTTGGCTTGTGGTGCGCGCCGCTGGCGCGGATGACGAAGCTCAGTTGTTTACCCGCCATTTGTGGGCTTTGTTCGACTACTATTTTATCACCGAAGTCGTTTATGACCTTTTCGGCTAGCTTGAAGCCGATTTCGCGGTGGGCAAGCTCACGCCCGCGGTAGAACAGGGTGATCTTGACCTTGTGGCCTTCTTCCAGGAACTTGCTGACTTTGCCCATCTTAATAGCCAGGTCGTGCTCACCGATCTTCAGGCCAAAGCGCATCTGTTTTATTTCCAGCACTTTGGTGTTGCGCCGGTTTTTTTGCATTTGCTTGGTCTTCTGGTAATTGTATTTGCCCCAGTCTACAATCTTGGCTACCGGTGGCTTTGCGTCGGGCGAAATCTCAACTAGGTCAAGTTCGCGCTCCTGCGCTAAATCTAGGGCTTCGCGGCGGCTTAAGATGCCAAGTTGCTTGCCATCTTCATCAATCACACGCAGCTCGGGGGCCTGAATCGCACCATTCAGGCGGGTATATTTGGCTATAGCTTTTATCTCCCTTATTTGGTTTTAACGTAACCCGAATTTTAACAGATGCCTTGCCAGAGGTCAAACGCTTACTCAATCTCTAGTATAGAAGTTTTTCATAATGATACTTTTGGCAGCTTCGTCTAAATTCCACCGACTGTAAGATAAATCGAATAGAACCTCTACGCTGTAACCATTGTCAAAAGCTTCAAAAGCAGTCGCTAGAACGCAAGCGTCGGTATCTATGCCACATATATCGACTGCCTCTATGCCCCTTTGTTTTAGAAAACTATCTAATTTTGTGTCATGAAACGCTGAGTAAGCGGTTTTAATAAAAAGGTTTTCAGAGCTTACGAATTCTTGTAGCTCCGGAGCTAATTTTATGTCTTCGTTTGACTGGCTTTTCCTCCAGTGCAAAGAACGTACCCAATTAGAATTTTCGGTATTTTGAAAAATACTAAAGGCTATGCAGGCATAGTCGTGTGATTTAATGTGGTCTCGGATTTTAGCGGGCAAATTAGCGGGTGTCCGCTCTAGGAAATAACCCTGTACATCTATAACCAACAAACCTTTTTTCATAATAGTCTCTAGAATATTGTACAACTATGAGGAGCTAAAATTCACTGCGGTAGTTTTGGCCGCGGTAGGCTAGGGCTTCGCCAATGTGAGGCGCTTCAACTAAATCAGAATTGTCTAGGTCGGCAATCGTCCGGGCCACTTTGATAGTTCGCATGTAAGCCCGGGCCGAAATGTTCAGTCGCGGCGCGGCTGTGTTGAGCATGTCTTTGGCTTCATCGGTGATTTTAGCCAACTTTTTAATGTCAGCATTGGTCATATCGCAGTTAAGTTTTTGGGCGTTTGAATAACGTTTGTTTTGAACTGACCGGGCGGCGGCAATTCTTTGGCGAACCAAATTATCGTCCTCACGCGAACTATGGTGGGATAGTAATTTCTGGTGTTCGACTTCATGGACATCGGTGTATAAATCTATACGATCCAGAATCGGTCCAGATAACTTTTGGCGGTAACGCATAATCTGGTAAGGCAAACAGCGACAATCGGTTTTCGTGCCATAGTAGCCGCAAGGGCAGGGGTTGGCGGTGGCTACCAGAATAAAATTTGCTGGATATTCGGCAGTGTCTTTAGCCCGCGCCACGCTTATCAAGCGGTCTTCGAGTGGTTGGCGCAAGGCTTCGAGGGTCAGGCGGCCGAACTCAGGCAGTTCGTCGAAAAACAATACTCCACGGTGGCTAAGGCTAATCTCCCCCGGCCGTAAATTATGGCCGCCGCCAATAATGGCTACATGGCTGGCGCTATGGTGTGGTGCCCGAAACGGCCTTTCGCTAACGATGTCTTCATAATTATGGCTGGCTAGGCTATGCAAATGGGTGACTTCTAAAATCTCTTCATGGTTAAGTCCCGGCAGAATGGAAGGCAAGGCTTTAGCTAGCATGCTTTTACCAGTGCCCGGCGGACCACTAAAGAAGACATTGTGACCACCGGCGGCGGCAATTTCTAGAGCCCTCTTGGCCTGGACTTGACCAACAATTTCACTCAGACTACCAGCTTCTATTTTGGCTAAAAATTCATTTTCATAAATGCCTTCACCAGTCTGAAGGGGCTTGATAGGAGCTGTTTTATTGAAATGGCCATAAAGTAATTTTAAATTTTCTACTGGAATTAAGGTGATTTTAGGTACTAGCTGGGCTTGTTTTAAATTGGCAGCTGGTATTAAGAAGCTAGTTATACCTTTAGCGCGGCCAGTTAGCAGCTTACCGATGATACCTCGCACCGGCCGGACGCTACCATCCAGCCCAAGCTCGCCAATTATGGCCTGTTTCTCGGTCAATCGGTTAGGAATCTGTTCACTGGCTAATAAAATACTGGTAGCTATAGCCAGATCGAAACCACTGTCATCTTTAGGAACGTCTGCCGGAGCTAGGTTGATAGTGATGCGTTTACGGGGTAATTGTAGATGGCTGTTGGCAAAAGCCCCGCGCAAACGTTCTTTGGCTTCGTCAACCGCTTTATTGGCAAAACCGACAATCACAATGTTTGGCAGATTATTGGACAGATGACACTCAATGTCAATAACCAGGCCAGAAGCCCCCGTATTGATTAGACTATGGACTTTAGAATTCATAAAAGGTGGACCTTAAGCCCACCCATTAATTTTCCAGAAGCTTAATTTTGAGGGCACTTTGGAGTTAAGACTGAATACCGCAGCGCAATCGTACTTTTAGGTACGACGAAGCGAGGGATGGAAGTTTTAGCCCAAAGTGCACCAGGAGTAAGATTCTGGTGCTAAAAGTAAAACACCTTGCCATTGATTTGACAAGGTGTTTTGCGAGAAGTTGTTAGTTTTTCTTTTAATTTTGAGGTTTTTGACGCTTTGCTTTTCAAGTAACAACGGCTTGCGAGAAGCCGTTGTTACATTTGTGCGATTTTTGTTTTTGAGCACTTTTTTTATTCAAGTGCTAAAGATATCTTATAGAGAAGAAAACGGCCTGTCAATAACAATTATGCTTAATTTTTAACAAAAACTGTGCATAACTTTTGACCCAAATTTAGGTGTTCATAGCCAAAATCAAGCTTAAAAAATACAAATTTGGCATGCAAACTCATAAGCCAACCTTGGCATGAGATTTTTGCTCGATTTTATTAAGCCTAATTGTTAACTGGCTGTCCAAAATAATAAAAACTCCTACGTTTAATTTTTATTTGGGCTTCTAAGTCCAAGTTAAAAAGCCAACGGCTAACAAAATTGCAAAAATAATAAGCTTCTAATAAGCATAAGAGGATTGACTTTTCGGCTTCGCCGTGCTACATTGGTTAGCGTAAGTCACAAAAACAAAAAAACTTACAATCTACATTTGCGGAGGTAATCCGGTCGACGCTCGTATTTGCCTAAACGGCAGATAGAGCGGTCAGTCAATCAGCCTAGGGTGATAAGCGCTACATTATTTAAATTTTTGAGCGGATTTATCACCCCGGCTCCAGAAATTTATGAAGCGCTGGTCTTTATCCTATAAAGTAACGGCGCTTTTTGCTATGATGAGCCTAAGAACCCATTTCATATCTCACTTCTGTTAAGCGAAAGCCTTGATGATGAGTGCGATTTGGTAGTTCTCGGGAGGAAGCGTATCCGTAGATACGCTGACGAGTGAAACTGACAAAGCGTGCCATCAAAAAGGTTTGAGGCTGGAAGGAAGATATGAAATGGGTTCTAAGTATCGATCATGAAATACCTAAAAAATCCTAAAATTATCTGGGTTTTGGCACTGCTGGCAGTTGATGTCTTGTTTTTCCTGAATACTGATCCTTTCAAGATAGCTTCGCCGCTGATCATAGTAGGCTTTTTACTACTCAGCCTTAACATCTATTGGTTTTTTAGAGCGCTTATAAGCCTACTGGCCCTCTATATAGCGCCACTTAAGCGTCACCAGGCTAGACCGGCCCGAATATTAACGATCACAGCTTCTTTACTAATAGCTATGCAAACAATCGGGCAGCTGTCTTTAAAAGATGTGCTGGCCCTGCTACCCATCGTTCTGATTGGCTATATATATCTATCATTTAATAAGAAACAACGCATTTAGCTTTAAGAACCTGTCCAAAATCTTTTTCCGTGCTCACCCGCACCCCAGGCGGGCGACCTGTCGGTTACCGCTCCTCGGCGTACCATTTAGGTACGTTTCCTTCGCCTGAACCGTCAGCCCACCTCACCAGGAGCACGGCTGACGATCCGAAAAAAGATTCTGAACAGGTTCTAAGACCTCCTATTTCTATCTATAGAGCCCATTTCACACCTTTCCTACAGCCTCAAGCACTGTCAGCGAGCTGCGATCGCTATGCCGCTCCGCGCTGTATCCTAAGATACAGCTTGTTCGCCTGATAGCGATTTCGCTACCGCTGACAGTGCTTTCGCTATGAACCCATCGCAAACCTCCACTCCAGCTTCAACGCCTGTTGGCGGCACCAGCTGCCAGTTTTGCTCGTCACTGTACCTACGGGTACGCTTCCTCACAACAACTGTCATCTGGCACTCGCCAACAGGTGTTTCACTTAACAGACTGGAGATTTGCAACGGGCTCTTAACGAAGTTTAGGTGTGAAATGGGCTCTTAACCTGTATAATTAATCTAAAGTATGAATCCGCAGTTTGATAAGCCTACTAATTTGAACTTACCGCCGCCTATTCCAGAAGTTGGCTCTCAGTCTATGCCAACTCCGGGCGCGGAGACACTCGGCCAAACGCCGGAAGCAATGCCGGCGACTCCTGAAACTAGCCAAAATAGCCCTCAAACTCCACCAGTTACGGCTATACCGCAATTCATGATACCACCACCGGTAGCTAGTTCTGGTAACAGTTCTACTTTGACAGCAACCGCTACAAATCCTGCCATTGCCGATGATGCTGATTTGATTGAGAAGGAATGGGTCACTAAAGCTAAGGCTATAGTTGAAAAAACGAAAGAAGACCCCCATGAACAGACCAAAGAAATGACCCACCTTAAGTCTGATTACCTAAAAAAACGGTATAACAAGACTATGAAGATGAGTGAGTAAGAGTAATGACCGCCATTTTTATTATCCTGGGCATCATTTTGGCTATAGCGGCGGTAGCTGGGCCGATCATCTATTTCCAATCACGCCGCACCTTCCGTGAGCAAAAAAACTATGAGCGGGCTCTTAAAATGGTACCTTTGCTTATTCATTTGCCGCCGCCTAGCGATGACCTGGAAGTTGGTGGTCGTGATGTGCGTGATGTGACAGAGGAAACCATTTCCAAAGCCCAGATTATCTATAATATTATTGCCAGCACGGTCCAAAAGGGCTTAAAGACCAAATTCTACGGCCAGCGACATTTTGCCTTTGAAATAGTCGGTTCTCAGGGGTTTGTCTACTTTTACGCGGCGGTACCAGTTGTTTTGGAAGAAGTAGTTAAGCAGGCGGTAGTTAGTGCTTATCCAGCGGCTCGGCTTGAAGAAGTTAATGAGCATAATATCTTTAGCCCGGTAGGTAAAATTACCGGTACGATCGGTGGTGAGCTCAGCCTAAAAGAGCACTTTGCTTATCCAATTGCCACTTATCAAGACGTAAAACGAGATGGCATGCAGGCCTTACTTAATGCCCTGTCGGCTCTAGGCAAAGAAGACGGGGCTGGCATCCAGATCTTAATGCGGCCAGCTAATGCTGGTTGGCGCAAGCAGGCTACGGCGGTAGCCTCACGAAAACGCAAGGGTAATGATAAAAAAGGCTTTGGCCACTTAATGAAAGACTTGGTAATAGCCTTCAATAAGCCACCAGGTGGTGGTGAAAGCAAAGAAGGTAGTAACAAACCAGAACTATCCAACCTAGAACAGGCTGTCCTAGACTCGATTGACGATAAAACCAGGCATCCTGGCTACGAGACTTTGATCCGGGTAGTTGTATCATCGAATATTACCCAACGGGCCCAGGCTATTCTAAGTAATATTGTAGCTAGTTTTTCGCTTTATGATGCGCCGGGCAAGAACGGCTTTAAGTATACCCCAGCTAAAGACATAGAAGGCCTAGCCACGGCCTATATAATGCGGTTTTTCCCACAACAAAACCGCCGTAACATCTTAAATTCTGTAGAACTTGCAACGTTGTTTCATTTTCCAGACCAACGTAGTATCCCGACTTCGCAGCTAACTAGGCAAGATTCCAAGCAGGTTGACGGGCCCCGTAATATTCCTTCGGACGGTTTACTACTTGGCTACAACCTTTTCCGGGGCGCCAAAAAGCCTATCCGCATCGCCCTAAATGACCGTCAACGGCACATGTATGTAGTAGGGCAAACCGGTACTGGTAAATCGACTTTCTTAGAGAATCTAGCCTTACAAGATATGTTAAGCGGTGGCGGCTTCGCGTTTGTGGATCCGCACGGCGATACCGTTGAGCGTTTGTTGGCCATGGTACCCAGGGAACGTACTGAAGATGTGACTTACTTTTCGCCAGCCGATATGGAATATCCTATGGGATTAAACTTATTTGAGTTCAACACGCCTGACCAAAAGGACTTTTTGATCCAAGAAGCCCTGAACATGCTTTACAAATTGTACGATCCACAACACCAAGGCATTATGGGGCCGCGCTACGAGCACCTCTTCCGTAATGCGGCCCTAACTATTATGGCTGACCCCATGGGGGGAACATTCGTAGATATACCTAAATTATTCCGTGACCCTAAGTATGTTCAGCAAAAGTTACAACACGTGAAGGACCAAAACGTAGTTGAATTCTGGCAGAAAGAAATGCCAGCCAGCCAGCGCTCCAATGAGTTTGGTGAAGTCGTCAGCTGGTTCGTGAGTAAGTTCGGTGCCTTCCTGAGTAACGAAATGATGCGTAACATCATTGGCCAAACTAAAAGTGCCTTTGACTTACGAAACATTATGGATAACAAGAAAATCTTGTTAGTAAACTTGAGCAAAGGCCGGACCGGTGAGTTAAATTCCAAACTATTAGGTATGGTCTTCGTTATGAAGTTCCAGGCGGCTGCCATGAGCCGGGCGAATATACCAGAGAGCGAACGGACTGATTTTGCCCTGTATGTGGATGAGTTCCAAAACTTCTCGACAGATAGCTTTGCCACCATCATGAGCGAAGCCCGTAAATACCACTTGAATTTAATAGTCGCCAACCAGTTTACTACCCAGTTAACGCCGGAGATCCGCGATGCTGTATTTGGCAACATGGGCACCATTGTTTCCTTTAGGGTCGGCCAGAATGATGTTGAAGCCCTAGCCAAGTACTTCCAGCCGATCTTTGATGCAGATGACTTACTGCGCGTACCGAACTATAACACCATTACTCGTACCCTTATTGGTGGCGTACCAACCCAGCCATTCAGTATGGCTACCCTACCGCCGCTCGGTACGCCTAACACTCGCCTCAGCGAAGCTCTGAAGCAACTTTCGGCCGCTAAGTACGGCCGGCCAAAAGCCCAGGTTGAGAAAGAGATATTCGAACGCTTGGCTACTAAAGCCGAGACTAAACCAGCCTTTGGCAGCGCTGGTTCAGCTGCTAGTTCGGCTTTTGGCGGTGCTTCGCCGTTCGGATCAGCTCCAGCTGCCGGCACGGGCTTTGGCAGCCCTTGGTCAGCACCAGTTAACAATCTACCAACTGCTTCTGGGGCAACCAATCCAGCCAGCCCCCCGCCCGCTACTGGTACGGGATCTTTCCTAGACGAGTGGTTGAGTAAGCGCCGTAACCCGATTGCTAGTTCAAACACTCCCATGCCTGTCTCTCAGCCCCCCCAACCTTTAAACGGGTCGACTGTAGCTGTGCCTAGCCTTTCGCCCAATCAAGTTCCTGCTAATGGTTCAAAACTCGTTCCTGGGCCTTCAGAATCAGTCAAACAAGGTGCGACTGGTGATATCTTTAGCACTAAGAATATTTCTAGCGACCAAATTGAAAACCAAGAAGTGGCCAAAATTGCCGAAAGCTTAAAGCAAGATTTAAAAGGAAGCGGAGCGATCAAACCGTCTAGCACTGTTGATATACCGCTACAGCCCAACAATGTTAACAAGCCCGCGGAAGAGCCGGTCGATACGATATCTATTGACCACGAAGGTAACCTGCACCACAAAGACCAGATAAATAGTAACTAGAAACTAGGAATTAGGAACTGGAGTCAGAGGTTTATGGCTAATTACTATTTCCTAATTCCTAGTTTCTGCTTTAGCTGGCTCGCTTGGGGCGGAGCAAGCGTACTAGCATTTCTAAAACTAAGCCAATGACAAAACCGCCTACAAATAGCAAGCTGAAGAGTAGGTAGTTGTAAGGCAAACCGATGTGCTTAGTTAGATATAAATAAGCTAAACTGCCCAGAAAGGCGCACAGGCCACCACCGAGTAAGCCAGAGGGTCGGGTAATGGTTTTGCTACTAGCTTCACTAACGGCTCGAATAGCTTTTTGGTGGACTACCTTGCTTAGCAAACGGTCAGGCAGTGGCAGTTCGCGCCGGATTTGTTTCAGGGCGCGCTGCAGGGTAATATTTTTGAGTTCACGGTTGACGTATTGGGGCTGGGGTTCGCTAGGGGTTTCGTCGGCGGGTAGCTGGGTACGTTCATGGGTATTGGCTTGTTCGACGCTGCGGCGGATAGTCTCTAGCTGGTCGGCTTGTTCTCGTTCGACATCGGCCGCTGTTTCACCGCTGTGTTCGGTTAGCTCCAAGGGTTTTTCAGCTACCGGCACATGTGCTTCGTGGCGTTCAGGGGCGGTTTGTAAAGTTTCAGCCATCTTTATATTCCTCCGCTAGTTTGGGTCGCGGCTTGGGCGGCCAAGTTACTTTCGCGGGCCAGCAAACGGGAGCGGGCGAAGAAGTAGCCGGCTAGCAGAGCGATAATGCCACCAATAACTAGGCTAGTGCCAGGCCCGGTGTTGGGTAATGCGGCCACTTGGACTGAAGCCAGCTTTATAATGCTACCGGGGACTTTAATGTTGATGGTGTTGCCGTAAACGTTGGTCATCATCAGGTCATTGTGGCTATTGTCGCTTGTGGAAGTCGGGGTATTAGGTATGGGGTTGGCGACCTGGATAGTTATCTTGTGGCTGATGGTTTGACCGGCTTTGATGTCTTCGGCTGGCCAGCTGACCAAGTTGTTGGCGTCCATAGTGCCACCATGCAGGTCTAGTAGATCCATGCGGACTTTGCCGTCTTTATCTTTGGCTACGTAGTCTAGCACGTCACTCAAGTCTTCTTGGACCACAAAGCCTTTAACCGTGCTTTTGCCAGCGTTTTTGACGGACAGAGTGTAGGTGATGGTGTCGCCGGGCTGGGCGGTTTTGATCTCGTCGTTGTCAACAGTCCAGCCCTGGGTAGTGTCGTTGGCCGATTTGTGGACCTGGATGCAGGCTACGGTATCTTGACTGCTGACCGATTGCTCGCACGGTTTGCACTCTGGCGAATTGGCCGGCAAAAGCGAGTTAAATTCACAAGGCGCTTGGACGCTAATATGCTTCAAGCAGTTGCCTGTACCACTGCCAAGAGCAACCTTAGTGCCATATTTGACGGTCAGGCGTATTAAGTAATGCCCAGCTTGGTTAGCTGTAAAACTGCGGGTGTGGGTGTCATTGGCCGTAGTGCCAGTAAAGGCTAAACCTAGGGCTTTCGCGGTCGCCACTACTTTATTCGTGCTGGCATCAACATAGTCGTAGTACATGTCTACCAGTTGGCCGGGCTGAATGTTTTTGCCGGCGGCTTGGCCTCGGACGGAGATTGTACTATTAAAGGCCACTGTTTGATTGTCGGCGTAATTCATGCTCAGGTTGGAACAGCTCAATTCCTGCGGTGGTGGCGGCGGAGGTGGTGGCGGGGGAGGTGGCGGCGGAGGTGGTGGTGATGGCAGGCCATGCGACGCCAAGTTACCGCAACTGTAAAGGATGAAAAACAACTTACCTTGGCTGTTTCTTAGCTTAAGCGCTTGGTAGGTAGAGAACGGGCCGCTATCCATACTGGACAGTAAGCGCCAATAGAGGGTGCCGACGCCTGGAATGTTAACGGCTGTTTCGTTAGTTTTTTTGCCCTTGTTGGTATCACCCAACGACTTCCAGCCCATTGAATAAATGGTGTTGTCATAATCGGTAGACTTTAACATTACGGTTGTAGTTGTTGGTTTGGTAATGTCGTCACAGGTTATCCCGTAATATTTCAAAATATCTGCGTAATGGCGGGTATTGTTTGTACAGTGGGTAAGGGCTTCAGCTGGCTTACTAAAACCATTATCAATCAGGTCATTCGTAGAATCAGCTACCGTTGGCTGGGGCGGGGAAATAACGGCGAAAAATTGGACTAAGAAGGCCAGGGCTATGAATACTAAACCGGTGCGCCGGATAGATTGTTCGCGCCGCATACGCCGGCCGTAAAAAGCCACCTGGCTTATCAGGCTAGGGTTATAGGGCAAAACGGACAGTAATTTTTCCAGCATTTTTGTTTGGTTTATTTATATTTAGGCTATATGTAGACATTTAACCATAAACGAGATTATAAGCACAAGTGATATAGCTCACAGTCAGAAGAACTTTATTTGTGTTCCTATACTAAAGGCGTATACCACCAATGTTGGTGACAGAATTTTCAAATTGATCAATTGTCATAAACTCACCGAGTCCAATATTCGATGGACCTTTATTATATTGGGCGGCCGCATTGGTGCTCAAAGTGGCATTTGCGCCTTCGCCAAGAATAGTTACAGGTAGTTCAAAAGCTACCTGTCCTTTGTGCTCCAATACATCTCGATAGTCATAGCGCACGAGCGTAGGACTACCGTTGTGGTCATTGTGGAAGACCGTAGAATCGCCGTTATGTGCTAGCTCGGTGGCATTTACCCAATACAATTGCTTAGCAAGAGCGGCTTCATTATCGGCATGGCCAGGAGTGCCAAAAGTGAAGCCTAACCATAACGTTCCCTGCTGATCTACATTAGGAATAGGTCGCTGAATAACTAATAAGTTTTCATTAATCTGGTGCTTTTTTGAATCGCTTGTGGGAGTATCGCTATAAGTTCTATAGGAGTCTGCGCCACCATACACCACAACAACATAATTTTCTGCAACAAGAGCCTTGGTAGCTTTTGCTTCAATAGCCTTAATTAAACTGAGTTCCGCCTTGGCATCGTTGGTCAATTCGGTGGTAGCCATAGCTGAGGGCGAGGGACTTGGAGCAGCCTCTTTATGAGAAGCGCGGGGGGTGCAGGCCGCTAAGGCCAAAGCTGCTGCAGTAGTTGCTAAGGCTATAGCATTACGAGTTATATTACCAGATGTCGCAGAAGGATCTTTACCATGCAATTTACGACTTGTCATAATACTTGCATTTTAGCAAAATTATAGTAAAAGGTCAATTAATCAAACATCTATTCTAGGCTAATAAGAAGTTGAAGGCTAAAGTAAAATCATCTATAATAGTTAAGTAGTGGGAATAAACTAAACAGAGATTTTGTAAGAGGGTAGTATTACTAGTGGCTGATAAGAAAGCTAAACAAACAGGTTATACATCTGAGCAAATTACAGTGCTTGAGGGCTTGGAGCCCGTCCGTAAACGGCCGGGCATGTACATTGGTGGTACGGGGCTGGAAGGCCTGCACCATTTGGTGTGGGAAATTATAGATAACGGCATTGATGAAGCCTTAGCCGGGTACGCTACGGAGGTATCAGTCCGCCTTCGAGAGGACGGCGGCGTGACAGTTATTGATAACGGCCGGGGTATTCCAACCGACATCCATCCTAAGACCAAAAAGAGTACCGTCGAAACCGTGCTAACTGTGCTGCACGCCGGCGGTAAATTTGGCAGTGGCGGCTATAAGGTTTCCGGCGGTCTGCACGGCGTAGGCGTTAGTGTCGTAAACGCCTTGTCGACCAAGCTCGTCGTGGACGTTTACCGTGACGGCAAAGTCTGGCACCAGGAATACGAACGTGGGGCACCAGTTAGTGATCTCAAAAGCGTCGGCACGACCGACAAAACCGGCACGGAAATCACTTTTTATCCCGATGAAACGATTTTCCAAGACATAACCTTTAGTTACGACACCATCCTGGACCGCTTACGCCACGCCGCCTACCTGACCAAGGGCATCCGCACCAGCCTCCATGACGAAAAGACCGGGCAACGCTACAGCTTCTACTTCGAAGGCGGTATCCAGAGCTACGTTAAGCACCTGAACATCGGCAAAGAAGTAGTCGATGAGGACATTTTTTATGTTGATCGCACCATCCAAGAAGCCCAAGTCGAAATTGCCCTGCAGTACACCGATGCTTATACCGAAACAATTAAGAGTTTCGCCAACAATGTGCTTAACCCCGATGGCGGTACTCACCTGACTGGCTTTAGGGCCGCCCTGACGCGGGTTATTAACGATTACGCTCGCAAACAGGGGCTTTTGAAGGAAAAAGAAGAGAACCTGAGTGGCGAAGACACTCGCGAAGGCCTGACAGCCATTATATTAGTTAAACTGCCCGATCCCCAGTTTGAAGGCCAAACCAAAAATAAGTTGGGAAACCCGGAAGTAAGAGGCTATGTCGAGCAAGTTCTAAGTGAATACTTAAATTACTATCTAGAAGAGCATCCGGGTGTGGCCCGCAAAATTGTCGGTAAAGCCTTGCTGGCCGCTCGCGCCCGGAAGGCTGCTCGCGCCGCCCGCGAGAACATCTTGCGCAAAGGTATATTAGAAGGCGCTAGCATGCCGGGCAAGCTTGCCGACTGCTCGTCTAAAGACCCCAACAACTCTGAACTGTATCTGGTAGAGGGCGACTCCGCCGGCGGCAGCGCCAAAAGTGGTCGGGACAGTAAAACCCAGGCTATACTGCCACTGCGTGGTAAAGTCTTGAACGTGGAGCGGGCGCGGTTGGATAAAATGCTCGCCAATAACGAAATTTTAAACCTTATCAAAGCTCTGGGCGTAGGCATCGAAGAATCATTCGACGTCAGCGGCTTGCGCTACGCCCGGATCATCATCATGACCGATGCCGATGTTGATGGCAGCCACATTTCGACACTGCTATTGACCTTTTTCTTCCGGTTTATGAAAGCAGTGATCGATGGCGGACACCTTTACCTGGCTAAACCACCGCTGTTTGAACTAGTGAAGCAAGGCCGTAAAGACAGCGTCTATGTTTACGACGAAGATGAATTAGGCAAAGTAATTGACGAAGTCATTGAGTCACGTAAAAAAGCCGGCCAAAAGGTTAACCCAGATGAGGAGCGCTTCCGCCAAGCTGGCTTTGTCGAGCAGAAGCGCTACAAGGGTCTTGGCGAAATGGACGCCGACCAGCTGTTTGACACCACCATGGATCCAGAAAAACGCGTATTGATACAAGTTAGAATCGAAGACGCCGAAAAAGCCGACGCTATATTCAATAAGCTTATGGGTACCGAAGTAGAGCTACGTAAAAACTTTATTCAAACTCACGCCAAATTTGTTAAGGACCTGGATATCTAATATGGCTGATCAAGAACCAAACGAACCGATTGAAGAAGCTATCAGTGAGCCTAGGATTGAAAATCAATCTTATCAAGACGTCTTAGATAGCGGTCACTCTCGAACCGTAGAACGCCGCACCGTCGAAAACGTCATGGAGGACAGCTACCTCCGTTATTCCATGAGCGTGATTGTAGCCCGGGCTTTACCAGACGTCCGCGACGGCCTGAAACCAGTGCACCGTCGTATTCTTTACACCATGAATCGAGATGGCCTGCGCTCAACAGCTAAACATCGCAAGAGTGCCAATGTTGTCGGTGCTGTCATGGGCGATTACCACCCCCATGGTGACGCGGCTATTTACGACGCTATGGTGCGTATGGCCCAGCCCTGGAGCATGCGCTATATGCTGGTCAATGGGCAGGGGAACTTCGGTTCCATGGATGGAGATCCGCCAGCCGCCATGCGCTACACCGAGGCTAAGATGGCCAAAGTGTCTGAAGAACTGCTGGGGGATATCGACAAAGAAACGGTGGACTTCCGTGATAACTACGACGGCCGTCTCCAAGAACCATCTGTCCTACCAGCTAAATTACCAAACTTGTTGTTGAACGGACAACTAGGTATCGCTGTGGGGATGGCTACAAACATCCCACCGCATAACTTAAGCGAACTAGTCGAGGCCACTGTTCACCAAATAGATCACCCTGAAGCCACGCTTGACGATCTGCTAGAGCACGTTAAAGGTCCAGACTTTCCAACTGGCGGCGTGGTTTATGGCAAAGAGAGCTTGCGGGCAGCTTATGCTACGGGCCGCGGCGGCGTAGTAACTCGGGGTATCGCCGAAGTCGTGGAAGGTGCTAAGGGCAAAAGCCAGATCGTGATCACCGAGATCCCGTACGCCCTGAACAAAGAAAGTTTACTGATCAAAATTGCTGACTTGGTACGGGATAAGAAGATCTCTGGTATATCTGACCTGCGAGACGAAAGCTCGCGAGGCAACGTGCAGATTGTGATCGATCTCAAAAAAGATGCTTACCCTAAGAAGTTATTGAACCAATTGTTCAAGCTAACACCGCTGCAAACTACCTTTCACTACAACATGCTGGCTCTCATAGACGGCATCCAGCCACGAATTCTTGGCCTACAAGATATTATTACGGAGCACATAAAACACCGCCAAATAGTAGTTCGGCGCCGTACCGAGTTTGAGCTGCGCAAGGCCAAAGAACGGGCGCACATCTTAGAAGGTTACAAGATCGCCCTCGATAATATTGAGGAAGTAATCCGGATCATTCGGGCCAGCAAGACCGTAGAAGAAGCTAGCCAGAATTTGATGGACAAGTTCAAGCTGTCAGAAATTCAGGCCAAGTCCATTCTGGCGTTGCCACTGCGTACCCTGACCGGTCTGGAACGCCAAAAGATTGAAGACGAGCTAGCTGAGCTGGTCAAACTAATAGCGCAGCTGGAAGCCATCCTGGCCGATGAGAAGAAGATCCTGAAGATCATTAAAGACGAGATGTTAGAGCTCAAAAAACAGTTTGGCGATGAGCGCCGTACCCGGGTTGTCCCGTCGGAGCTGGGTAAAATGAGCGATGAAGATCTGATCGCCGACGAGCAGGTGGTAGTAACCCTGACCTCCGCTAACTACATCAAACGCAGTCCAATAGCCGAATACAAACGCCAGGGAAGGGGCGGTAAGGGTCGCCGTGGCATGGTGACGCGCGAAGAAGACGCCATAGAGCATGTAGTCAATGCTAGTACTCATGACTTCTTGTTGTTCTTTACCAATAAGGGGCGGGTATTTCGCATCAAGACTTACGAAGTGCCAGCCGCTAGTCTGAACGCCAAGGGCGTGGCTATAGTGAACCTACTTCAACTGCAACCAGAGGAAAATGTTACCAGTGTCATCAATGTTAGCAAGACACATGATGCTAAGAATCTGATCATGTGTACTGTCCGCGGCGTGGTTAAGAAAACACCTTTCGAACAATACCAGAACGTTCGCCAGAGCGGCTTGATCGCCATTAACTTAGACGATGGCGATGAACTTAAATGGATTCGCATGACCACCGGCGATAATGAAGTAGTGATTTCGACTTCCCAGGGCCAGGCCATCCGCTTCCACGAACGCGATGCCCGCCCGATGGGCCGGGTCAGCCGGGGTGTCCGCGGTATTCGTCTGCGACCCGGTGACCGAGTAATCGGTATGGATATCGTCGAAGAAGGCTCGGACATCTTCGTGATTAGCAGATACGGCTATGGTAAGCGCACCAAAATTGCCCAGTTTACACCCCATGCCCGTGGCGGGGTCGGTATACGTTCAGCCGTTACCAACAATAAAACAGGTGAACTTATAGGGGTAAAGACACTAGTTAGCAAAGAACAAGAAGTAATCATCATCTCTAGCCATGGCCAAACCATCCGCCTGGGCCTAGACAACATTCCAGCGCTGGGGCGGGCTACTCAGGGCGTGCGTATCATGCGCCTAAATGACGGTGACGAGGTTGTATCCTTAGCTCTTGTAGATAAGGCTGACGAAATTGAGGTCGAAGACGAAATCGTCCCCGAACCAGCTGTTAAATAGCCCAATAATCTTTAATTGCATAAATCCAGAATTGATTATAAAATCTTGATTATGGGAGAGATCCTAGCTAAGCTAAGGCAAGAGATAGCAGATTCACCATTGGCTGCTGCGACCCTTGCCTTCGCAATTGGCGCTGGCGCGGTTGGCGCGTTCTATCTAAGGGATTCTCAGAGATCTTCATCTTCGAAAGCTTTTGGGAAAGTGGAATGTCCAGCTGACCAAGAGGTAGTAGCCGTCTGGATTGATGCCGAAAAGAAGTCCGACGATGGGGACGCTTTGATCACTAAAGGAGTAGGAAGCGTTGCCGAATATCGCAAGACTTTAGCTAAGCAGCAGTCTTATACGGTTCATGTTGGCTGCGACAGCTTACCTGGTGGCAATTGGCGGTTCAAAGATTATGCGCGTGACTTCGCTGAAAGTGGAGTAGCCGCCACTTTTATCTGTGGGCCATCTAAAGATCCGGCAGTGATTGCTAGATATCTCGATCACGGCGTCTGTATACTTAAGTAATTTTTGATGGTATAATTAGCAATATATTTTTGTTAATAACGGATTTAATGAGAGGCAAGAAACGGATGTTTGAATTTTTTACTAACAGGAGCGCCAGAACTATATTGGCCGTCACAATAGCTGGTAGCGCATTAATTGGGGCGGGTTGCTCCAAGCCCAGGCATAAGGTATCAGAGATTAAGCCTTCTACAAGCCCCACTTCTTCGGAGCATTTATTAAAGTGCGAACCTAATCGCCAAGAAAGAATACCAAGTATGCTTCTGGTTGATCGTATAGCGCGATTCTTAGGAGTTGGCGTGGAACAAGTAGAGGCTGGATGGTATGGGGAGGCAACCTGTGCCGAAACAGTTACATCCAGCCAAGTTGATGCCGGCTTAAAGCTTGCTGTAGAGGGTATTGGCCCCCTTTGTTTGGCAACTGCCTATGCAAAGCCAGAATCAGGCCTAACTGGCCATCATATAGAGGCTATATGCCCAAATCTAAAAGGAGTTGGAATCTAAAAGTAGATAGAACTTTCAAATATAGCCAAAGGTTATGACTATCGAAAGATCCAATGATTATTAAAACTACGGTGTCACAAAATCTATAACAGAAATAACAATTGATGTCATAAGCACAACTATAACGTCCAATTTATATCTTGACGCGGATAGAATCAATGGGGTATGATTGTATGAATGGCTTGTAGGGGGCATTGTTAAGGTGGCCCTGAAAACGTCATTCAGTACGTTAAAAATTGAATAGTGCAAATAGGCAATTTGTCCTTAGGACAAATATGCCTGTAGTTCGCCCAAAAGGCGAACTATCAACGTCAGCCCCGACGTTTCGATGTAAATCGAAAGATCGGGGTCCCGACTGAAACGTCGGGATTCATTAACACCTTCGGGTGTTTGAACTATGTTTAAACAGTAAGTCAGATTCTGACTGAAGTTAAGGATAGATTCTTTTTTGGAGAGTTTGATCCTGGCTCAGGATGAACGCTGGCGGCGTGCCTAATACATGCAAGTCGAGCGGTAAGGTCCCTCCTGGTTTCTTGGATTTTCGAGAGCCTAGGTGGGATACACGAGCGGCGGACGGCTGAGTAACACGTAGGAACGTACCCCAAACTGAGGGATAAGCACCAGAAATGGTGTCTAATACCGCATATGCTCTACGGAGTAAAGCTTCGGCGGTTTGGGAGCGGCCTGCGCATGATTAGCTTGTTGGTGAGGTAATAGCTCACCAAGGCGACGATCATTAGCTGGTCTGAGAGGATGATCAGCCAGACTGGGACTGAGAACGGCCCAGACTCCTACGGGAGGCAGCAGTAGGGAATTTTCCA
>DATIJT010000011.1:0-3774 GCA_035478435.1 Saccharimonadales bacterium (SeqCode)
AGCAAATACATCTATAAAAGGTGCATAAACGTAGTATTACGCTTACGGATTGCTATTTTAGCAATTTTATATTATTTGTCAATACGTATTTGCAGTTTTGGCAAACTTAGCTATATTATATGTCTATATGGGGTCGTTTAAAGTATCGCCAACTGACAAATCTTTCCCGCCGGCTCTAAAGAATATTGCCTCGCCGCCCAAACAACTGTACGTATTAGGAGAGTTAGAGCAACTGTTAAATAGTAGGGTGGTCTCCATTGTCGGCAGTCGGGCGGTAACACCGTACGGTAGACAAGTGACAACCAAACTGGCTGGCGAGTTAGCCGGCAAGGGAATAACCATCGTCAGCGGCCTAGCTATAGGCGTAGACGCTTTGGCGCACCAAGCCGCACTAGAGGCCGGTGGTTATACGGTCGCTGTTCTACCATCTAGCGTCGACCATGTTTATCCAGCCTCTAACCAGCAACTAGCTCAGCGAATCATCGACAGCGGCGGAGCTTTAATAAGTGAGTATGACGGCCCGATTGAATCTTATAAGAGTAATTTTATAGCCAGAAATCGCTTGGTATCCGGTCTAGCGGATGTTTTGTTGATAACTGAGGCTTCTGATCATAGCGGCACGCTGCATACGGCTAATTTTGCCTTAGAACAGGGCAAAACCGTTATGGCCGTACCGGGTAATATAACCAGCGCTAATTCTGTTGGCACAAATCGGTTAATCAAAGCTGGTGCTCTGCCGGTTACAGAGGCTAGCGACGTCCTACAAGCACTAGGTATCACTCAGAAGACAAGTGATCAAGCTGTTGTAGCGGCTAATAGCGATGAGGCTTTGATTTTGGACCAATTGAGCCAAGGCGTATCAGATGTCGCTGAGTTACAACAAACCAGTGGTCTATCGGCGGAGAAATTCAACCAAGTCCTAACCATGTTGGAAATTACAGGCAAAATTCACCCGTTAGGCAATGGCCACTGGGGACTCAATTAGTTCTGCCGACAATAACCTACGCTATAATCAAGTAGTGGAAACCAAAACATACATCTGGATAGGAATTTTTGTCGGCTCGACCATCGGTGGTATCCTAGGCGGCTTTCTTGATCACGGCAACTTTTTAGGCCTTTGGGGCTTTGTCCTAGGTACAGTTGGCGCTTTCTTAGGTATCTGGGTAGGCTACCGCCTAGGCAACGGCTGAGTATTCTGTTAGTCTTATTTGCCGATAACGTATAAACAGGTAAACTAAACACTAATGCCTAAAAATCTAGTTATCGTGGAGAGTCCGGCCAAAGCCAAAACCATTGAACAGTATCTTGGCAAAGATTTCTCGGTCAAAAGCAGTTTTGGCCATGTTCGTGATCTACCAAAAAAGGGCTTAAACATAGATATTGAGCACGATTTCAAGCCTAGCTACGAGATAAGTCCGGACAAAACCAAAGTAGTGCGTGAACTCAAGAAAGCCGCTAGTGGTCTTGAAGTTTGGCTGGCAACTGATGAAGACCGCGAAGGCGAAGCCATTGCCTGGCATCTGTGCGAAGCACTAGGCCTTAAGCCAGCGCAAACCAAGCGGATTGTTTTCCACGAAATTACCAAATCCGCCTTAGAGGCAGCCGTGGCTAAGCCACGGACCGTCGATATTAATCTAGTGGACGCCCAGCAAGCCCGCCGCATTTTAGACCGTCTGGTTGGTTATGAACTAAGTCCTGTTCTCTGGAAAAAGGTTAGAACTGGCCTGTCTGCTGGCCGGGTCCAGTCGGTAGCTGTTCGTTTGATCGTTGAGCGCGAACGCGAGATTAAAGGTCACCAAGCCGAAGCCAACTTCAAGGTCGTCGGTACTTTTTATAAAGACAAAGATTTCGAGGCTGAGCTATCCAAAAGATTAGAATCAGTAGACAAAACCAAAGAATTATTAGAAGCCGCTAAAACTGCTCAGTTCAAAGTCAGTAACATCGACCAAAAACCAGGTAGCCGTAGCCCGGGCTCACCATTTACCACCTCATTACTCCAACAAGAAGCTGCCCGAAAGTTGGGCTACAGCGTCAAGCAGACTATGACCCTAGCTCAACGCCTATATGAGAGCGGACACATCACTTATATGCGTACCGACAGCACGATTTTGTCGTCTTTAGCCCTAACGGCCGCAAAGAAGTACATAACTAACACTTTTGGCGCCAATTATCACCACGAGCGTCAATTCCAGACCAAGAACAAAAGCGCCCAGGAAGCCCATGAAGCCATCCGGCCAACCAGCTTTGACAAGCTTTCCGCCGGCAATGACGAGCAACAAACTAAGCTTTACCAGCTAATTTGGCGGCGGGCAATTGCCAGCCAAATGGCGCCAGCCACCATTGATAAAACAGATCTAGAAATATCTATGAGCAACCGTTCGGAGACCCTTATAGCCAAAGGCGAAGTCCTAAAATTTGACGGCTTCTTCAAGGTTTACGGTGGCAGCAAAGAGGATGTTATCTTGCCACAACTAAAGGTTGGTGATGCACTGGACCTGAAAGCCATGTCCGGGACACAGACTTTCACTAAGCCGGCGGCTCGTTATTCTGAAGCCAGTTTGGTCAGAAAGCTCGAAGAATTGGGTATCGGCCGGCCTAGTACTTATGCGCCAACCATTTCTACCATCCAAGCCCGGGGTTACGTAGAAAAGAGCGATGTCATCGGCCAAGAACGCGACGTAACCGTTATTCGGCTTGAAAAGGGTAATATTAGCGAGGTTACAGAGAAGGCAACTGTCGGTGCCGACCGCAACAAATTACTGCCTACCTCTGTAGCCGAAGTCACTACCGACTTTCTAGTCAAACATTTCAGTTCAATCGTGGATTATGACTTTACGGCTCATGCTGAGAAAGAACTGGACGATATTGCTGAAGGGAAAGAATCCAAAGAACAGATGCTCAAAGATTTTTACAAGCGCTTCCACCCCTTGGTGGAGAAATCAGAATCAGTCAGCCGCGAAGAAACATCACAGGCTAGGGAACTAGGTAAGGACCCGACTAGCGGTAAGCCCATCATTGCCCGTTTTGGCCGCTATGGACCGATGTTGCAACGCGGTGCGACGGATGATGAAGCCAAGCCGGATTTTGCACCACTGCCAAAGGATGCCACCTTAGAAACTGTCACTGTTGAGCAGGCTTTGGAAATGTTCAAATTACCAAGAGTGGTTGGCAAGACCGAATCAGGTGAGGAAATCAAAGCCAATATTGGCCGCTTTGGGCCTTATATTCAGGTTGATAAGACGTTCGTGTCGTTGAAAGAGCACGACCCATTAACTATTAACGAAGCCGACGCCCGTAAACTTTACGCCGAAAAGCAAAAGCAGGAGGCCGAGAAAAATATTGCTGAATTTCCAAGTGGTATTAAAGTGTTAAATGGACCTTATGGACCCTATATAACTAACGGTAAAAAGAATGCGCGCATCCCCAAATCAGTTGATCCAAAGAAATTGACAGAGGTTGAAGCTAAAGACTTGCTAGACAAAGCGCCAGACAAGAAAGCCCGCTTCCGCCGCCGCAAGAAAACGTAGTAGATAGCACCATACTTTTGCACAGAAATAACAGGTATGCTCTTATATGTTTGTAATTGCATGATTGCGCCGTAACGTCCATTTCATGCTAAAATAAACAAAGTAGAAGGAATAGTTGACATATTTATCAATTAGTTATAGAATATTAGTAAATGAACGGTAATACAGCAGTTAAAGAAGGAAAACCTATGGCCGAAGCAGTCAAGTTACAGATTGAGAAAATCGTAAACGACATTCTTGGGACTAT
>DATIJT010000012.1:0-41057 GCA_035478435.1 Saccharimonadales bacterium (SeqCode)
CAAAAAGCCGAAACCGAAGCCAAGTATAAGGAGTCAGGACAGTAGCTTAAATGTTACAATAGGACTACCATGAGCGATGATCAATTTACTAAACTGTTCAAGTACATGCAAGATATGCGTAAAGATATGAATCGCCAATTCGGTGAGACTAATTCTCGGATTGATTCGTATGCTGGCGCCGTTGATGCTTTTGCTAAACAATCCGAAACTTACATGCAGGAAATGCTGGCTCTAGCCCACAAAGTTGATCGGCTTGAGCAATGGATTTTAAAAGTGGCTGAGGCTACTGGAGTTAAACTCACTGCATGAGTTCTAATATTCAACCGATGCAGGCCACGCCGACTAAGTTCGATGGCTTGTTTGAAGTCAGCTTTAAAGTCATTGAGGACGACCGCGGGTCGGTTATGGAATTTTACCGCCAGTCCGAATTTGAAGCCGCCGGCTTGCCTTCGCTCGGGGAGCGTCCTCAAGTTAATGCGCCTTTGAGCTTTAAGGGAGCTGTTCGTGGCATTCACGCCGAAGAAGCTCATAAATTAGTGGCGGTGGCGAGCGGCAAAGTCCATGCCGTCATTGTGGACCTCAGGAAAGGTTCGCCCACCGTAGGTCAATGGCAGGCTTTTGAGTTAGAACGCGGGCAGGGCTTATTCGTATCAAAAGGCCTGGGGAATTCTTTCCAGTCTATTAGCGACGAGCCGTCTGTTTATCTATATTATTTTGAGAAAGAGTGGGTTCCGGGCATGCCTGGTGCCTCGTGTAACCCATTGGACCCGGATTTGGCCATCGACTGGCCCATTGCCGATGGCCAAGGCATGATTATTTCCGACAAGGATCGTAATAATCCGTCTCTTAAGGACGTTTTAGGTAAATGAACAGTTTTTTGATCGTTGGCGCTAATGGCCAATTGGGCAAAGCCCTGCAAGCCAAGTATCCGGAGGCGCAGGCCGTTGACAGCAACGAACTGGATATCACCGACCCGGGTCAGGTAGCCAGTTTTGATTGGTCAAAAGTTAAAATCATCCTCAACGCGGCCGCTTATACCAATGTCGACGGTGCCGAAACGCCGGAGGGCCGGGTAGCCGCTTGGCAGGTAAATGCCGTAGGGGCCGCTAACCTAACTAAAGCCGCTTTAGAGCACGATTTAACTCTGTTACATATCTCAACCGATTACGTTTTTGACGGCACAAAACCGGTTTACACCGAAGATGAACCTTTTTCGCCGCTGGGCGTTTACGGCCAAAGCAAAGCCGCCGGTGATGTCGCTGTTAGCCTAGCGCCAAAGCATTACATTCTGCGGGCCAGCTGGGTGATCGGTGACGGCAAAAATTTTGTCCGAACTATGCTGGCACTTGGCCAAAAAGGCGTGGATCCTACCGTTATTTCAGACAATACCGGCCGCCCGACCTTTACTACCGAATTGGTTCGAGCCATTGACCATATAATTGATCATCAGGCATCATTCGGCATTTACAATGTTTCGAACGAAGGCAAGACAGTTAGCTGGGCCGACCTGACGCGAGCAGTTTTTGAAGTTGCCGGGTTTGAGTTAACAGTTACGGATACCACAACCGAAGGGTACTATGCCAACAAACCTGGCAGCGCCCCACGCCCTCTGAATAGCATTTTTAACCTGAGTAAGATCCAGGCAACCAGCTTCAAGTCTACCGATTGGTTGGATGATTTAAAAGAATATGTAAAAAGGGAGCTGAAAACATGAAAGGGATAATTTTAGCCGGTGGTTCAGGCACCCGGCTCTACCCCATCACCATAGGTGTCAGTAAACAGCTAATACCGATCTATGACAAACCGATGATTTACTATCCCCTGACCACACTCATCAACGCCGGCATCCGTGAAATATTGATCATTTCAACCCCTACAGACTTGCCGCGGTTCGAACAATTACTGGGCAGCGGGCAGCAGATCGGCTGTGATTTTACTTATAAAGTTCAGGACACGCCGCGTGGTTTGGCCGACGCTTACATCGTGGGTGAAGATTTTATTGGCCAGGATAAAGTCGCCATGATTTTAGGTGACAATGTTTTTTACGGTTCCGGGCTAGATGAAAAACTACAATCATTTACCGATATAGACGGGGCCGTCGGTTTTGCCGCCCAGGTCAAAGACCCCCAGCGTTATGGGGTCTACGAGTTCGACAAAGACATGAAAGTTTTGTCGATAGAGGAAAAGCCGGAGCATCCGAAGTCCAACTACGCTAATGCCGGCCTTTATTTTTGCGATAACGACGTAGTAGAAATCGCCAAGGCCGTCAAGCCTAGCGGCCGAGGAGAAATCGAAATCACTTCGGTGCTCGACGCTTATTTGCAAAAGGGCAAATTAAAAGTCTGCTTGTTCGACCGCGGCACCGCCTGGCTAGACACCGGTACTTTTGAAAGCATGAACCAAGCATCGCAGTTCGTCCAAGTGATCGAAGAACGTCAAGGCCTAAAGATCGGCTGCATAGAAGAAGCCGCCTACCGCCAGGGGTTCATAGATGCCACCCAGCTTGAGAAGCTGGCCACTACCCTGACAAAATCCGGCTACGGCCAGTATTTGCTGACCCTCCTCAAATAAATTTTATCTGGGGCAATGTTAATGTGTTGGTACAAGAATTAGTGTTTTTTCACAATATAACTGGGGTGAACTGAACAACTCCAGCGTGGAAAATCTGAAGCAGAATTCTTTATGTATTTAAAACCTTGTGCATACACAGAAATCCATTTATGATTATGGTATTAACCAAGGAGAACATATGAAAAAACTCGATATAAAGGGCTTCTCGGTAATGTACGCTGTACTAGTTATTGTTATTTTGGGAATAGTTGGTGGAGCCGCTTACTATGTTTACCAATCCAATAAAACGCCCTCAGCTCAAGAGAAGGCAACTACTCAATCAAGTACATCCAAAAATACAGAACAAAAGACTAAATTTCTAGCGATAAAAGAATATAGTATAAAGTTTGCGCTTACCGAAGACATATCCGACGCCTATTATCATGCGGGTCCTGCGGGAATAACATTCTCTGTACACTCACTAGATAATATAGCCGGTGCTGAAACTTGTGTAGCCACTGAGCCAAAAAATCCTAGTTTTAATGGAGAGCAGTGGGGTTTAGCGAGGCTTGATTTTGAGTTAGACAATCCTGAAAATTCTGCATTTAAGAATCATGCTAATGCAGTCTTGGTGGGAAATGATTATTTTGAAATTGTAGTTAATGACCAAACCGGCGTATGCCAACCAACTGACCCCGCCCTTAAGGCTAGGGTGGAGCAATTGCGACAAATTTTTGTACAAGCTTCAAAATCAATCCAGAAAAATTAGATAATCCGGTTACTGATAGCGACCAGGTTCTAATCAATAAATGTTAGCAACGGCTATTGTCCTCTAAGCTTGGTTGATTGATCTTACTTATCTAACAAAGTAGGCCACGCCTTCGTAGCGCCAAATGTTATCTGGATAATCATTTATCACGTTTTGCTTTTCGACTTCGCTCGTAGTGTAAAAGTGGCCTTTATACTCATCGCTCCAAAAGCGGTATAGTGGCAATGTCCCGCTTACTTGGGTCGTATTGGCGCAAAAAGCTTGGCCCTCATACCGCCAAACGTTAGAAGGATAGTGGGAAAGCACGTAGTCTTTTTCGGCCGCGCTTATGGTATAAAAGTGCCCCTGGTAAGTATCGCTCCAGAAGCGGTAGACTGGCGATTCACTACCGCAATCCGCCGCATCGTACGCCCGGTAGGCAATACCTTCCAGCCGCCATTCACTATCCGTGTAATTCTGCACCACGTAAGCGGCTTCATCAAAGCTAGAAGTGTAAAAGTGGTGCCGCTTTTGGTCACTCCAGAAGCGGTAGACATACGACGGCACATTACTTGGCCGCCAGTCAGGCGACTCATAGGTCTTACTATTGTTATTACTAAGCCGGACTTGATTGTTACCATCACTATTCATAGTGTATAGCTCCATGCAGGAACCTACAGTGCAATTAACATCTGTCACTCGATTAGCCTCAAAAGCAATCTTACTACCGTCGGGTGACCAGGCCGGATGCTGATCACTAAAGGTATTTGTCGTAAGCTGTATATTATCAGTGCCGTCACTATCGATTACGAATATTTCACTGTCACCATCCCAGCCGGTATAAGTTATTTGGGTGCCGGCTGGTGACCAACTAGGCTCTCTTTCGCCGGTGCCGTTAGTTAATTGCGTGACGCTACCGTCAGTTAGGTCGAGCAAGTAAATATGCTGGTTAAAGCTCTCGTCCACGCTGCTAAATGCTATTTGGCTACCGTCGGGCGACCAGCTAAGATCACTTATAGCATCACTTTCGTAGACTACTTCTCCCGGATCAGTATTAAGACTGCTTTTAACCATCAGCTTGTAAGCCGGAGACTCGCTGGTAAGGTTGATGTAGGCTATATATAAACTGTCAAGCGACCAAGTGGGTGATTGAGCGCCATATTCACCGACAGCAATTAATTCTTCATTCGAACCGTCAGCATTCGCCAGCATCAGAAATTCTGGTCCGCGACGAAAAGCTATTTTTTTACCTTGGGGATCGTATTGTGGATCCTGAGCTTCTCCCCACCCATCTAGCTCTTCCGTTAGTTGAGTTATGACACTACCATCCGCAGTAACCGAATAAAGCTGTCTATTATTAGAGCTATGGTCGGATGAGACAACGATTACGCCATTATCGCCTGGGTAGGCGGCTTGGGCCGGTAAGCTGGGCGCTAGCAATAAAACCAGCCCAAGAGCAGAAATCGTTACTGCCCTATATACTAAACGTAAGCCTTTTATCATGAATTTTATTATATCATATAATTTAAATATAATAAAGTTTCGGGAAGTCAAGATTTTAGGAATTTAGCAAGCAAAAATCGTCTAATTCTCTTATAAAATCGTGTTATGAGCTGTATTTGCTGACCTTAATTAAAATTAAATAATTAGTTTAAATTATACTTGCTTTTTAAACAATTATTATATATAATATGCATTATTAAGTTTTGGAGAAAACTTTTATGCGTCGATTTTTAGTCAATTTTTGCGTCAGCCTGTTACTCGTACTAACTTCGGTTTCAGTTGCCTTCACTAAGCCAGTGGCGGCGAATGCCCCAACCCCCACTGTCAGCTCGGCTAGCGGTGGCACTACCCTCTCTGACCAGACCGCTAATGCCCAAGTTAGCATGACCTTCAATGACCCCTCACAATTGGGACATTCCTTTTACGTGGCGTTAAGCGTTGACAATCACGCTGGTGACGGAGAGCTCATGGATGATATCCAGACAGTCACTCCGACTAGTTTAGGCCAGAGTTTCAACCTTAATTTTAAGGCCACTATGCTCTACGCGGGCAATAACTGGTTGAGCTGTATACTTCTGCAGGACGACTTTAATTCTTATGATTATTGTAACGATAACATTTCTATAAATTACACGGGCAGTAAGTTCCCGGTTTACCGCTTTTGGAGCAACCAGAAGCAGCACCATTTCTTCACCATTGACCGCGCCGAAAAGGTACAGGTAGACAGCCAGTATTCAGCCGATGAGTGGTACTACGAACAGATGGCTTATTTGGCCTACAAATATTCCGGCAATTGCCCGGTTGGTTCGCCAGTCTATAGGTTTTGGAGCGACGAAAAGCAAGGCCACTTTTACACCATAAGTTCAGCCGAAAAAGACTATGTAATTTCCCATTACCCGACCAGTGTCTGGCGCTACGAAGGCATCGCCTTTTGTACCCAAGTCTACACTGGCAGCTGCCCGGCTGGCACTTCACCGGTTTTCCGTTTCTGGAGCGATGAAAAACAGGGCCACTTCTACACCATCAGCAGCGACGAAAAGAACTACGTGATTGCCAACTATCCTTCTAACGTTTGGCGTTATGAAGGCGTAGCCTACTGCGCCTGGCAGTAAATCCTGGACTAATTGGTTACAACCTGCGTGTTTGAGCGCAGTTTGGTTGACGCCGGTCAAGCCCTTGCGGCTTGACAAGGTAGCGATGTGATAATTTGATCACATCGCGTTAAACTGAGCACAAACATGTAGGTTGTGTAGGGAGTATAATTAGAGGTGTAAATGGGGGGCGATGCCTATGATCTTCAACCTAAAAAGCAATAAGATTTTCAAAACCTTAATTATTTTACTGGGGCTGGGGGCTAGTTCAATCTTATTGTCAGGGCATGCCGCGGCCGTGACCCGCAGCGTGCCTTCGCAATACGGTTCCATCCAAGCCGCCATCAACGCTTCCGGCACTGGCGACACCGTACTGGTTAGCCCCGGCACCTACCGCGAACAGCTAAATATTGATGGTAAATATATAGAACTGCGTTCGGCCAGCGGTAATTTTAATGATACTATCATCGCGCCTAATGCCGGACGGACTGGCATAATGATTATGCATGTACCTTATAGGACCGGGATACCGAGAGCCAAAATCAGCGGGTTTAGAATCACCGGGGCTAATTACGTTCCAGATGGCCAGGGCGGCGGTATAACTCTCGCCAACGGCGCTGACCCTATAATTGAGAACGACCTGATAGATAACAACCACGCCATGGTAGATGGCGGCGGTATTTTAATCTTCAGGGACTCTAACCCGACTATTCGCGATAGTTATATTAACAGCAACACCGCCAGCCGGTTTGGCGGTGGCATCTTTTCCGTACTAAATTGCAACCCGGTTATTAAGTCTAACAATATAAGCAATAATATTGCCTCGGGGCCAACTTATACTGGTGGCGGGGCGTCCGGTGGCGGCTTGTACTTAGAAAATGACACTAGCAACAGCGCTTCTCACGCCTCACCAGTCATTTCGGGAAATACTATAAGCGGCAATTCGGCCGATTTTGCAGGTGGTGCCATGTCGCTGCGCACCGGTATCGCCGCTATCATCGAAGAAAACACCATTAGCGGCAATCACGCTTCTTACGGCGGTGGCATCCATGTCGAAACCGAGGGTGCCGGGCCGGTCATTTCCAACAACAATATCCAAAACAATACGGCCAGTTTAAGCGGTACCTTCTCTGGATCTGGCTACGGCGGCGGCATATCGGTTTACGCCAGTTCCACGCCGCGGATTTTGCACAATCAGATTTCGGGTAACGCCGCTTCGCGTGGGGGCGGCGGAATAGTGCTGGCCGAAAACTCCAATTCGACAATTAGCAATAATACGATTGGCAGCGGCAACTATGTCGCCGACCCTGGCACTAACACCGGCGGTGGTATTTATATTTCGAGTGCCACGGCTAACGTCGTAAATAACGTCATCCGCAGCAATACGGCCGGGATTGGCGGCGGCATAGGCATACTTAGTAACGCTAATATCACCGTGACGAACAATACCATCGTTAAAAACCAGACAACTTATACCGGCGCGTCCTCGGCGGGTGGCGGCGTGTTTATAGTCGATAACAACAGCATTGTGGCGACATTTAAAAATAACATTTTGGCGCTGAACGGCAGCCACCAGATTTTCGAAGAGCGCAAACAAGCCACCTACACCAACAACCTGATTGCCAACGATAACAGCGGCCTGTACTTTAGCTACGACGCCGGTTCTATTACCAATGTTAATTCTTTTAACGGTAATTCCAATATAAACAGCCCCTCCGGTAATGTCAGCGGCAACCCGCAGTTTGATGACCCCAACAACAATGTTTATACCATCCAATCCTCTTCTCCGGCTAAAGACACCGGGACTGGCAGCGGCGCGCCAGCGGAAGATTTGCGGCGGGCCAGGCGGCCATTCGGTAGCGAGATTGACATCGGCGCCTATGAATACACTACGGAGACTAACTTTAAATCGCCGGTTTATAGGTTCTGGAGCAGTGAATATAACGGCCACTTTTTCACCCACTCCCAGGCCGAAAAGAACTTGGTGTTATCGAACTACTCAGTCACAACCTGGCACTATGAATTCGAAGCTTACGATGCCTTTGACACACAGGTTACTAGCTCCACGCCCGTATATCGGTTTTATAGCAATCTATATCACGCGCACTTCTACACGGTCGATTCCGCCGAAAAAGATTATATAATTGCCAACTATCCCGATAACACTTGGCACTTTGAAGGCACGGTTTTTTACGTCTACCCTACAAGTTTCGGCGGTAGTTCCAACAATAATGTTTACCGTTTTTGGAGTCCGACTTACACCCACCACTTCTACACTGCCAGCCAGGCGGAGCACGATTTCATAGTCGCCAACTATCCACCAAGTATTTGGACCGATGAAGGCATCCGTTTTAAAGTTCCGAAATAGGCTATTAGGCTATAATTAATGACTGGGTGAGCAAGCTAGAAATAAGTCTTGGTTGCTCTAGCATAGTGCCTGGCTTGATATGTATGAGATAAATAAAAATTATTTTCTTGGAAATAAAAGAACCAAAATTTTGCTGGCGGTTTTTGGCATGCTTGCCTTTATTGGCATAACTATATTGTGGTCAACTCCCGCCAAGTCGCCTGGCCAGACGGTGAGCGTTGATACGAGTTGCGTGGCTTCGCCTTTTTATATTACCCCGATGTTAGATGCCATAGGTTATTACGTCGATAAAAACGGTAATTTAGATGGCAGCCAAGTCAGCGGCCAAATCACCAATTTGCTCAACCAGGTGGAACCGGGCGGGGCCAAGGGCAAAGTGCAGGTAGGCTACACCCTGAATATTCCTATATTTTCTTTGTTTACCAAAAACCAGGGCGTATGGGAGTTTGATAATAATAAATTCCAGCCTTATTTGGATATTATAAAAAATACTGATCGGCCGGTGGTTGTCTTTCTGTACGCCAACCACTTTAGCCCGCTGTCGCCGCTGACGAGCGAATTGCAGCAAGACAAAAACAACCTGATGCTTTTGAATGATTCCAGCGTCCCCCAAAGCACTTATTTCCAAACGGAAGTATTGCCCTTCACGCTTTCGGCGGACGAAGCAATCCCTGTCAATAAGTACCGCACCATCGGCATGGCCCGGGTACTTGAAAGCCTAAAGGCAATCGATCAGAAAGATCCAAGCAAGATTGTTGGCGTAACTTTGGCCGGCGAAATACACCAGATGTTCAACAACCTCATGACTGCCCCGGGGGATTTCAACCAAAGGTACTTTACAGATTACAGCGAGCATTCCATCAAAGATTTCAGGCAATGGTTACATGACAATTTTGCTTCGCTAGATGAGCTTAATAATCAAGCCGGCACCCATTTCACCACCTGGGAGTCTGTTATGCCTCCTAGTAAAAACCTATACGACCAAAAGGGCGAGAGCTGGGAACACTTTGACTCCTTCGCTTCGGGAAACTTACCAATTTTCGGATGGATGTATGACGCCCAGAAAAGCTTTAAGGTTACTGTTTACCTGGACGGCGCCTACCAGGGTGAAGCGGAACAAGGCTACGGCAGGCTGGATGTAAGCGAAAGTAATCCCTCGGTCCTGAGCCCCAACACCGGTTATCGTTACAACTTAGACTACTCCAAGCTCTCGGCGGGCAGCCACACCATTGAAGTGAAAGCCACTTATGAAAATGGTAATCAGGCTTTGATCGGCAAAAGAACCATTTACGTTAACGACTCAAAAACCTCGCCGCTCAAAAAGCAATTCGTCACGAGCAGTAAAGATGCTTTGCCTGCCGTATCCGCGGCTTTGGATTGGCCCACCAACAACCTGAACTTAAACTTCAATCCCTACGCCGCCATCTGGCAGAGATTCCGTGAGTACCAGGTAGAAAATTTCCTAAATGTTGTTTGGGACCAAAGTGTCGCCACCGGCTTTGACCGGCAGAAACTGTTCACCCACCAAATAGCCCCTGAATTGAACGGCTCCTGGAACGACGCGCTATTTGGCACTAATGGCAACTTCTCTACTTCTTCTCACTATCAGGCCGGCTTAAATTTGTATGGCGGCTTGACCAAGAGTGATTTGATACTCAAAAAGACCCGCGGCAAAAGGTACGCCCTGCCTGAATTTAATACGCTGATGCCGAATAATCCAAATTGGGCCCTTGAAGCATTGAAATTTCAGCACGATAATTGCGCTAAGTTTGTTTCGCCTTACTTCATGACCATTTACCCAAAAGACAAACAACGGGACGTACTGGGTCGAGGCGGTAATTACGGCAACTTCTTGGTGGCGCCGGACAACCCCCGAAAAGGCCAGGATTTATTTTACAAAGCAATTGCCAGCTATGCCCAAGAGTAGCTAAAGCGCACTGGGTGACTTTTACACATTTTGGCTTTATACTAATATTTACAAATCTACAAAATCAAAACAAGGCAATGATATGAAAAAATCTAATCGTAAATACAACGGTTCGTCTAAGCGTCGCCTGCTGTGGGCGTTGGCCGCCATTCTAGCCCTGGCGGCCATAGTGGCAGTCCTGGAATTAACCGATACTACTCATTGGTTCCACAAGTCGGCTAACTCTTCTACTAACCAGGGGGCTAGCAATGGTGTCAACTATGGGCCACCCACTGACGAGGAAAAGCAGGCTGGCAATCAAAACCCCGCTAAAGGCTTGGACGATTCATCGCCTGCGCCTCAACCGACCACTTCTAACAATGACGTAGTGATAAGCCGAGCTAGTCAGGATGGACCCGGTAAGCCTTTAGTGGTTCAGACCAAGCTGTATGGCAGCGGCTGGAAAAGTTGTAAATTAACTCTTTCTCAAGGACAACAAAAAATCGTCAAGACGGTTGATGTGCTTTACCAACCGGAGTTCTCCACCTGCTTGGGTTATTCGATAGAAGCATCCGAGTTCTCCAGTAGCGGTACCTGGTATTTAGTCCTGGAGGTTACTAAAAGTGATGGTTCTAACAGCGCCGCCCCTGGACAAGACGTTATAATTAATAAGTGATGAAACGTTCAATTATTCGGTTTCGAATACTTAGTTTTCTGGCCGCCACGGTAGTGCTGGTGTCCAGTAGCTTGGGGTTTGTAAAGCCTGTAAGCGCCTTAAGTGGCAGCGACTGGCGAGCCGGCCGGATAATTGACGACAGCATATTTACCAGCCAAGTGTCGATGACCCCGACCGACATCCAAAATTTCTTAAATAGTAAAATGCCTAACTGTGATACTAACGGCGAAGGTACGGTTAGCTACCATTACAATAGTTCGACTAAAATAATTGGCAACCCTAACGACCCGTGGGTGACCACCAGCCGGGCGCTGTATAGTTTCCGGGCCGGCAACCCGGCGGCCACGGCCGAGAAGCCCAGCAACGTACCGGACGCCGACGACCCCTGGTATACTACCCACACGCACTTTACTTGCCTTAGGGATTATTGGGAAACCACCACCGGCTCCAACCCTAAGCCCAATAACTATGGTGGCCGGCCGATACCCAGTGGCGCCCACAGCGCCGCCCTGATAATTTGGGATGCCGCCCAGGCCTACAACCTTAGCCCTAAAGTTTTGCTAGTTACCCTCCAAAAAGAGAAAGCACTAATTACCGACGACTGGCCGTTTCTGAGCCAAATGCAATATGCTCTGGGAGCCCATTGCCCGGATAGCGCCAATTGCGACCCGGCCTACGCCAGCTTTACCGACCAAATGTACGAAGGCGCCCACTTGTTCCGCTACTACCTAGATAACATGCAGCAAGCCTGGTGGCCCTATAAAAAACCTTACCAAGTTAACTCTGTCTTATGGAATACCCAATCTAGCGGTTGCGGCAGCGGCGATGTCTACATTGAAACCAAAGCCACAGCCGCCCTGTACACTTACACTCCCTATCAGCCGAACCAGGCCGCTTTAAATAATCTTTATGGCACCGGCGATGGTTGTAGCGCTTACGGCAACCGCAACTTTTGGCGCATGTACAATGATTGGTTTGGCAAGACCATCGTGGCTGGCGATGTTTGGTACGGCTGGCATGACATCAGCATCGATAACACCGGCGACCTGGCCGAAATACCAATCGTTCTAACCAGCCAGCCCAGTAGTAACGTACAGGTCAATTTCAAAGTCAGTGACACTTCGCGCGCCACGATTGTGCGCAATGGTTCGTTGTTTTTCACGCCTGACGATTACAACAAAATGGGCGTTCATTCGGTGTTCGTCCAAGGCATAGGTGGCGACACTAGTTTGCATAACGCCACACTAACTTTGGAAGTATCATCGGTCAGTTCCAGCGACCCGATTTATGGCAATACACCCTTAGGTTTTTACTCTAAACAAACGCTTTATTGGCTCAACCAAAACGAACGCGGGATTCACCGGTTGTATAGCCCTTCCGCCAACCACCACGCCTATGCCAGTTCACCCGCCGATATCAGCGCCTTAACCAGTAGCGGCTTTAACGATGAGGGGGTTAAGTTCTACCAATGTACGGCTACTACCGATTCACCGCTCGGCGTCAATAACTCTAACGGGCTGGTTGGCAGCCTGAATGATCCGCTAATTTTCGGTGATAGTGGAGCCTCACCCAGTTGGATGATCGCTAACGGTGCCGGTTCTGTTGGTACCTACCTTTTCCGCCGTTCCGATGGCAACACGTTGGTCACCACTAGTTCAAGTGCCGAGGGCGCTTCGGGTTATAGTTTCGTGGCCTTCTTCAAAACCTGTAGAAGTACCGATCAGCCAGTCTTCCGGTTTTACCAACCGACGCGCGGTACTCACTTCTTAACGACTTCACCTTCGGAGCGTTTCTCGACCTTTATTAACGGTTACAACTACGAGGGTGTGGGGTTCTATTTGGCCAGTGGTGGCACGATACCGGTTTTCCGTTTGTATAACCCGAGTCGGGGGTCGCATTTCTACACCGTTTCAGATAGCGAGAAGACGGCCGCCCAGAACCAGGGTTACAACTACGAGGGTGTGGGGTTCTATACCGGGCCTTAAGAGCGTTTGACTTTGCGGTATATCCGCCTAGCGGCGCGGTGCAGACGTGGGGCTTTTTTGAGTTCTTGGCTCATTCTATAAAGCATTCCCGTAGGTTGCTTAAGTGGCAGTAGATAATCTTTGAGCCGGGTAAAGTACAGCCAGCGGTCCCGCAGGTTATCCAGCTTGTCGGTTGGCGTTACTAATATATCTACCAGCTGGGTAAGATTTTGGTCACTATCTATATCTAGTTTGGGCGCTAGGTTGTCGTATGGTTTGCCTAAGAAGCCCTGGAGGGCTTTGGCTATTTCTGGGGAGAGGATAACTTTGTCGGCACACCAGATGGTATCAAGCAGTAGGGAGCGGGCCGAACTTTGGGCGCTTAGAGCTTCATTGAGGCCAAGCGGGTACAAATTATTTAATCCGGTAACTATCCGTAGACAATAGCGGTTAATTGCTAGCAAGTCTTCGTAGCTGGCTAAACGGGTCGGCAGATAAACCACATGGAACAACTCGTTGAGCGTACCGGGCAATAGGTGCCTGACTCGGCTTCGCATGGTGACATCCAGATTGGCGGCGGTAGAGGCTTCGGCCAAAAGCGTAACTTCCAGGTCCTTATTCTTTAGAAGCTGCCCAATCAATTGCTTGACGCCAGATAAATCTTGTCGGCTACCTTCTAAAACGCTGATGTAGATTAATACTTTATAGGGCTTAAGCGGGCCGGCGATAACATCGGCGAAATGGTCGACCGGGTCGATGTAGCGGTCGGTATAGGCACTCACCAACTCGTAATAGTACGGGTAGCGCTGCAGCATTTTGGCTTCATTTTGGGCTACTAGCACTTGGCGTTTTTCAGACGTAAAACTGCGGCTTTCCAGGTGGTAAACGTACGCCCAGTTGGCCATAACTGATAGGTAGCCGTCTTGGTTAATGCGCAAACAAAAATCGTTCTCTTCGCTGTAGCCTAAACCGTAGATTTCATCGAACAAGCCGTATTCTTTAATCAAATCGCGCTTAATCAGCATGCAAAAACCGACTGCTACGGGGCAGACCAAAAAGCGCGGTAATTCAGGTTTTATCTTCTTATAAATAGCGTAGGAATAGTCCAGGTCGCGTTCCGGATGGTTGTCGCGCAACCTTTGGGGGACCGAGGCGATTGTGGCGTTATTACTGCGAGGGCAAACGCAACCATGCGTTGGGTTAGCGTATAAAACACTTACCATTTCTTCTAGAAAGCCGGCGGTAACTTTAGTATCGCTGTTCAATAACAAAATGTCATTGCTGGTCTTATCCAGTTCATAAACCGCCCGGTTACAGGTTTTTACAAAGCCGAGGTTTTGGGGGTTACGGTAGTAGTGGTAGTTAGCACGGCCCTTAATTTTGGCTAGGATGTTGTTTTCCATCATTTCGACATCGGGCCCGCAATCGTTAACCAATATGACGGTTTGCTTAACATCGACGTGTTCTAACAGAGAATCAATACAAGTAGACAGCGATTCCCAGTCGCCGTAAACCGGCACGACGATGGTAATCGCTTTAGGCGTAGCTTCTTTAGACTTAGCTTTTGGCATATTATTTACCTCTACCCCTGTTGTTTTCCCTGGAGAGTCGAGCCTTTACCGGCAAGCTTTCCCGGCCCAAAGCTTTGCGGGCGGCCTTCTGGACGTTTGGCGGGCTTATATCGTAAGCTTTACGAATTAAACGCTTTGTTGTCCAACCGATCCGGTGAGAAAAACTGACGCTATTAGTATAATTTATCGCGATCCGCGGCATATCTACCAACTGTTCGACGAAATTCGGTAATTTGGGGACATGGGGCTGCTTGTGCAAAATCTCAAAACGGTCAAATAGGGCTGCGCTACTGTTAGGGCCGTTCATCATAGTTTCGGCCCGCTTGTGGGCGGCTCTAGAGTGTTTGGCCCTTAGGCTTTTGTCTTCAATGTAGCGTTTAATGTGGCCCGCCAACGCCTCGGCATCGCCATAATCGTACAGAAAGCCATTCACGCCCTCTTCGACCATTTCCGGCGTCGCGCCGCTGTCAGTACCGATTACCGGTTTACCCAAAGTTAAGTATTCAAAGGTCGTCTGGCCGTAGGCCTCCAAACGTGAGCTCATAATACAAACATCCGCCTCACGGATTATAGGCATCGGGTTGGCCAAAAAGTTCATGAAGTGAACTTGGCCATCCAAGCCTTCTGTCTCAATCAAGTTTTCTATTTTGGCGTAGTAGCTGGCGTCTTCTATATGGCCCATCACTGCCAGCTCGGCCCGAATATTTTGTTGCTTCAGTAAGGCTACCGCTTTAACCGCGTCGTACTGGCCTTTGGATGGGGTAGTCCGGCCGATCATGCCTATTTTAATTGCCGCCTCTGGGGAATAAGGTGAGTCAGCCGCTTGAGCGGCCAGCTCTCTGGTGTGCTCCATATCGTAAGGAATGTAGAGGGTTTGGATCTTTTGGTCGTCAATGTAAGTGGCTAAATGATTCTGGATAGCGTGCGAATTAGCAATTACCAAATCCGACAACATGCCCACGTCTTCCAGCGCGGCTTTGCGGCCGATCTCGTAGGTCAGGCCATGGTCAAGGTCGCCGTATTCGTGGACGTACCAAATATGAGGCAGCCCGTGCAGCCCGGCAGCCAGTGCAGCCCAGGGAATTACTACAGTGTTGGTTAACACCATGTCCGGTTTGACCCGCTTAAACAAGCCGACCAGTTGCTGCACGGCTTCCATATTGCGCAAACGCTCGCGGAATATGTCTTCGGCCTTGCCTGGTACTACTGGCCAGGCCCAGACCCCGTACGAAATAACCGAGTACTGCCACCCTTGTTTTATGATGGCCTGGCTCATGTCCCCCTGCCTGGGCACTACAAAATGCGGAGTAATCGGGTAGTTTTTAGATAAATAAGAAAACAGTTTGATAATCGCCATCTCGGCGCCACCCAGATCCGGACTGTGCGATACGATAAGTATCTTAGCTCTTTCGCCCTTGTTGTTTGATTGATTAGATATACTATTCCTCATCTTTCGGCTTTTTAGCGAATTTGCTTTTAGCACCGGCCAGCTTTCTGGCGAGCTTCCACGAACGAGAGTTCTTAATGGTCTCTAGCTCTACGCTTAGGCTATCACGGTCTTTCTCCAACTGCGCTTTTTCGGCCCATAACTGGCTGCGCTGCTCCACCAGTTCGTCGTGGCTTCTATGTAAATCCTCGACGTTTTTGTTGTGCTGCTGGAGGCTCCTGAGCCTGTAATGTTCGCCGATTGCCGCCAGCGGCTCAATAGTTTGGGTAATTGGCGAATCGGAGCAAACCATAAAAAAGTACAGGCACTGTTCTTCTTTTAACGGCACGGTGCCCATGGTTTGGATGCTCTCTTTCCATTCGCTGGTGTGCATTTTTCTGGGGAAGAGAGTGTTGTACAGCCAGATGGTCTGGAAGTAATCTTTATGATATTTAAAATATTTTTTCACTAGGTCCTTCAATTCTTGGTAGGTAAATTCGTGGAGGTGAAAATGGTTACCTTCAATATATTCAATATCGTTGGGGGTTGATAGCAACAATGTGCCGCCGGGCTTTAGCACCCGCTTGACTTCGTTCAAGAATTGTTTGTAGTCTTTAATGTGTTCGATGGTTTCACAGCACACGACCACATCGATAATATGATCTCCCAGCGGGATCTTCTCTCCATCGCCCACTAAATATTCTATATTGGCGGCCGAAAACTTAGCCTTGGCGTAGTCAACCGCGCCTTTGGACACATCGACGCCGTACACTTTCTTGGCCGACTTGGCCATCAGCTTGGTGCCATAACCGGAACCGGACGCTATATCGAGGACTATTTTGTTTTTGATGAGCGACACAGCCGCTTCATAACGAATAATGTGTTCGCCATAGATGTTATGACCCTTGTGCAATTCAGGCACCATCCGCTCATCATCTTCTTGGGCGTCATTCTTAACATTCTTCATAAGCTGTTAAACTATTATAACCTTAAACGCGAGTTCTACACACATTTCCCAGTTAGTGCAGTTCGGGATGAAAAGCGAGCATCGTAGGCGAGCCGTACTTAAGGTACGGTGAGTGCGAAGCGGAGGTTTTCGCCCGAAATGTGCAACTGGGAAATGCGTGTTCTAGATAACTTCTTTGCCGCGCATCTTAGCGGCCTGATTGCGCATTTTCCAGAAACGGGAAGACTTAATCTTTTTGAGTTGCTCTCTTTCTTTCTGCAATTTTTGTTCCAGATCCTCTATGGCGCCCTTTTGCTCAAGTATAATCTTTTCTCTCTCTAGTAATTCCTGGGTTTCATAAGCCAGGAAGGGCTTCACCATCTCTGGGTATTCCGCTAAAGCTTGCTCTACTAGGTTAGTTCCATACTTTTTATCTATCGCGAAAAGTTTAAAAAATAAATCATTCATGCGATAGTAAATAATCTTGGCTTGCTCGGCATTCTGGCCATATAGCTTTAGAAGTTCGATGTACAGGGCTATCATGCGCAGCCCTTGTTTTTGGAGTAAGCCATCCAGATTTTTGTCAGATTCCCACCACATGCCTCCCGGATGCCTTCTATAGACCGACATAACCCTGCCAATAAAGCCGACCTTGCCGAATTGGGCGTGGTAGAGGTGTAAATACCAGTCCAGGGGCATTACATCGCCGGGCATATGGCTATAGTTTTGTTTGCGATATACAACTGAGTTGGTGTAGATGAAATTGCCTTTTAATAAGTCAGTGGCTGTCACCTGCTGTTTATCCTTTAGGTCGGAGTTGGTAACTTCCGTATGTTTATCATCCTCAAAAAGGATATTCACAGGATGGAAGCAAAAGGCGTAATCGGGGTTTTTCTGTAGGAAGTCGACCTGGATCTGCAGTTTTTCGGGGTCCGTCCAATAATCATCGCCCTCGCAGAGCGCGATGTATTCGCCTTGGGCCAACTGCAAAGCATCTATAAAATTCGCCACCGCGCCGATATTTTTCTTCCTCAAGACAGGCTTAAAAATATTCGGATAGGCTTTTTCGTATTCCTTAATAATTTCCGGTGTTTTATCGGTCGAGCAGTCATCCGCCACGATGACTTCGAAGTCAAAATTCGTTTTCTGCGCCACAAAACTATCCAGCGCTTCACGAATATATTTTTCGTGGTTGTAAGTTATAGTTACGACACTGACTTTGGGGTTTTTAGCCATTGCTTTCCTTTACTGGCGTCAATTATATACTAAAGACCGGCAAAGTGATTTTAGATATTGACTTTTTGCAGTTATTTATTATAATATAGAAAAGATCGAGGTTTATGTAATGGCCAAAACAGGCGAATTGAGAGTTCCTACTGATGAAGAAGTCGCTCGACTTTCACCAGCCGACCGGGCGCGCATGGCCGCGGCTTATCTTAAAGGTCTTGAAACGACCAGCAAGTTGCATCGGGAGCTATTCGTTGAAGTAGCCCGCTTGATGGTTTTGAGTACCGTAGAACTTGTACCATTGCGCACCAACACAAATACAGGCAACGTGGAGGCCTTACTAACCCAACGTCCAGCTGACGACCCCTGGTGGGCCGGCCAGTGGCATGTTCCGGGCACAGTGATTTCCCCGACCGACGAAGTTAGCCATGATGACGATATTGATTTTGATGATCCTAAATTCGACCCCATCGCCACATACAGAACTCCGATTGACCGCATAGTTAAAGGTGAATTACAAGATGGCATAAGGATCGTTGACAAGCTATGGCCCCTGATAGCCCGCTATCGAACCGGCATACGCGGTCATGAAAGTACAGTTATGCTTTGGACGGAAGTTGAGGTTGCCGAGGGCCCACAACCGCCGGTGGGACAATTCTTCGAAGCCACAAACATTTCCCAGAACCCACCCGCAGGAGGCCTAATCGTCGGCCATGGATTCTTAATTGAATGCGCGGCGGCGGCCTATAACGCGCTCCGGGCGGCCTGATAGAAAGACTTATATGACTAATCCTGCTGGGCTTGGCACTAAACTAGTAGGCAACTCAGAGTTAGTTATCGTCAATGACCATTTGCGTTATCGTATAGATGAAGTGGAATTTCCCGATGGCTCGAGGGGTAGCTATACATATATAGATGATGATTATGCCGCCGCGGCCACAGTTCCCTTAGATAAGCGACGGGGTGAGCTAAATGTATTCCTTGTACGGCAAGAACGCTATCCATCGCAAACAGTTGGGTGGGAAGTGCCGGCGGGTAGGCCCGAAGCAGGTGAATCGCAACTTGAGGCAGCCCAACGCGAACTACGCGAAGAAGGCGGCCTGGTTGCCGAGTTCTGGCATCAGTTACCGCGACAACTGGAAAACGTGGGGCGTGGCAATTCACGCTCAGACCTTTTCGTGGCAGCCGGTCTTACGGTTGTTAGAAATCAGGTAGAGGCCAGCGAAGTTATAACCGACCAGGCTTGGTTCCCTATAGGCGAGGTTGAGGAAATGATGCTCGATGGCAAGATCAGTGCCGGGCATACCATGGCCAGCATTGCTTTGGCCCGGGCTCTTATTAGCAGAACGCCGAGCCATCCGATAACAAGGTTCTTGGCCCTTGGCCTAAGTTCAGCCTAGCTTCTTGGCGACCAAAGTATAGTGTATGGGCATCAAAAACCTGTCCGCTTTTTCCAAGCCCTTTAATTCTACAATCTCGAAGTTCTTGAACAAGGCTCGCCAGCCATGTTCGGTGAATCGCCAACAATCTGGTAGCGGACCGTGGATACGAAAATTAAAGGGTGAGGACGCTAATACCAAACCGCCGGGTTTTAGGATTCTTTCAATTTCCTCAACGGCGTCAAATGGCTGCAGCGTATGCTCTAAAACTTCGGTGCAGACGACGTAATCAAAATGGTTAGACGGTATTATTTTTTCATTATTGGCGCACAGGTCGGCGATATACGTCGCGCCTGATTTGGCATCGATGTCTAGGGTTTCGACTGCACCTTTAGGGAAATAAGGCTTAGCTCCTTCGTGGTCCTGAGGCGCAATATCTAGCACCGTAATGCCTTGTCTGTCATACTTTTGGCCGCAGCGGGCTATAAAATCGCTGACATTTTTTCGTATAGCCTTGAGGTGGGCTTCGTCCATAGCCGAAACTTTGTTGACGGGTTTAATCTGCGCCATTTTTAAAATTCCTCCATTAAACTTTCTATCATATGTGCATCGAACACTGGTATACCACAGGTCTCATGGACCTTTTTTCTCTCGGCGAAAGAATCATCTATGAATATAGCATCTTTTTCTTCGATGTAGCCCGGCTTTTCACTGTCGTCTTTTATCCAGATAAGTTCATCAAAAACATTGCTAAGCCGGTACTTCTTTAATGATTGCTCCAGGTCTTGAGTGTGGCGAGTCAGCAAATGGACTTTGATTTGCCTGTTCAGGCACTGATAAACAAAAGCCATGACAGTGGGATTTACTTTGCCTTCGAAGATAACTAGGTCATCGAAGTCAAGATAAACATGTTTGTAGGTCATATCGTGCTTGTAGCTATTCTGTAAAGCCCGGTCAATGACCATCTCGTAATCGTTTTCGAAAACAGCAACGTCGTAGCCCAAAGCATCAAATAGACTAAGCAGCACCAGATTGACACCTTTGCAGCGCACCAGGCCCATAGTACCGGCAATCCTAGGCGCTATTTCCATCAGCACTAATTCGCCATTAGCCCGTTCTTTGACCTGGAAAAACCACACGCCCCTAAACTTTAGTTTCTGGTTGATTTTATCGGCCAGTTTACTAAATCGTTCATCCTTTACGGTCACTGAATTCACGCTGATGCCGTTCATAATCCTGCTCCGCTCGCGGCCTTCGCAAAACAAGAGCTTGCCGTCTTTATTGGTGAAGCAGTCGACGGTATATTCTTTGCCTGGCAGATATTCGAGCAGTAGCAGTGAAGGATCTTTTTTGGTATAAAACCTAGCGTCCTCAATAGTCTTAGCTATCTGCACTCCCCTCGAGCCATTGCCGACCTCTGGTTTCAAAAAAACTGGTAAATCAGCTGGTTTTAGCTCACCCACATTTTGATAGACTCGTGGCGTCGGGATAACGCCATTAAAAAATTGGTAAGTCTTTAGTTTGGAGCAGGCTATTTCGCAAGTCTCAAGCGGCGAAGTTACTAGTTCACAGGCCAGTTCGCCCCTGGCCTTGGCTTGGGCTAATTGCAGTATAACTCCGTCGTGAGCCGATAAAATAAAGTCGATTTTGTGTTTGTCGACCGTTTCGTTAATCTTTTTTACAAACTCCGGGTCGTTAAAAAATGGCAAATCGCCCAGATAATTTTTGTAGACGAACTTGCCATGGTCGTCAACCGAAGAACCGCCAATGAGGTTAAAATGGGTCGAAAGCCCCAATGATTTATGGATTTCCAGGCCGATCTCTGAACCGCAGGGAAAGACTAAAACATTTTTCTTCACTGGTTCGGCCTCCTTGTCTTTAAATCAACATACTTGCTGAACACTTTAATTCTTTCACTTATTTGATGGTCTATGTCAAACAGCTCTTGGGTTCTGGCCTGCCCGGCTTTGGTCAAAGCGTACAGCTTCGCTAGATCATTATAATAAGCTAGGATCGTATCTGCTATTTTTTTAGGTTCAAGCGGAATAATGACGATCTCTTTATCTTGTTCGTACTGATGGTTCATACGCAGTTCATCGGCCACAAAGAGAGCCACGCCGCAGTAACCGGCGTCAATGCCCAAGGGGAAACCATCGAAATTGCCCTTATATAATTTGAAAGGCCGGTTGGGCGCCAAAAATATATCCATTTTGGCATAGAAGTCTACCAGAAAATCCGGTTTCTTGTAACCATAAAAAGTTATCCTAGAACCAATGTCGCCAACATCCATATCGCTTTCGTCAAAACCGCCAACCACATGGAACCTAGCATCATCTGTGACTTTACATAGCTTCTTGGCAACTTCAATGAATAAATCGTAGCCCTTATCAACGCCTTTTTCGGAGTATTTAGCCGCCACGAAACAAATATCAAACGTGGTCTTATCTTGCTTATAATATTGCTTCGGTTTGACTTCTGATTTTTTAAACTGGACGAAGCCGCCGTAGATGTAAGTGATTTTGTCTTTAGGGCAAAGTTTTTTATCAAGCAGGTAGTCCAGGGTTATTTGCTGGGTGACAATGACATGTCGGAAATAGGGGCTCTGAAATATTTTTCGCAGCATGGCATCGATTTTTGGGTTATTTATCCCGAACGCGCCGCCGGGGTATAGGACAAATACAAAAGGAATTTTTTGCTTTTCAAAATAGGGTAGTAAGGTATAGGTTTCCGCTAAAAAGTAGGAATAGGCTAGCTTGAAGTTATAGGCTTTTTGGGGATCTAAATAATGGATTCTTTTGTCATTTTCAGGATAATGCCGTGAATAGCCTTGTTTGTTTTCCAAAAACTTTTCGTAATCTACGCCGTAACCGTGGCTAAACCAAGCTTCTGGGCCCGGCAGCATCGGCGGCATGGTATAACTGGCAAAATTTTTTATTAGCTTAAAATACTCGTTAATTTCTGAATTCCGAAAAGCCAGCGGCTCCTGCTGCGGGAAGACTGGGTCAATAACTACAAAGTCATGGCTGGTAGATTTCTTGAACCGACTAAGTAGCATTACGGCTTTTCACTATTTCGCAAATTCTCTTGATGTCCTCTTCTTCCAGTTCGGAATGTAGGGGCAAACAAATAATGCTGCTAGCGACCTTTTCCGAAACTGGGCAGCTCTGGGAGTTATTTAGGTAAGGCAGAGTATTTAACGAAGGGTAAAAGTATCTTCTGGGGAAAATATCTTCGGCGTTCAGCGCCTCGATGGTCTTGAGTAAATGGGCTTCGTCCTTTAGCACTACCGGATAGTAGCCGTAGTTATATTTAGTATTTTCGCGGATGTGTAGTTTTTGAAATTTACTACCAAGCAATTGATTATAAAGCTCAAGCCGGACCTTTCTGGCCGCGATTATGTCATCAACATGTTTTAAGTTGCATAATCCCATCGCCGCCTGGAATTCGGAAGCTTTGGCGTTAATGCCCAGCATATAATGGTCGTCGGCGTTGTGGCCAAACCTTTTTATCAGCTCGACTTTCTGGCTGACCGCTTTATCTTGGGCTATGACGGCACCGCCCTCGATAGTATGGAATAATTTGGTGCAATGAAAACTGCAGATGGAGATATCGCCGTAACTAAATAACGATTTGCCCTTGTACTGCACGCCAAAGGCATGGGCGGCATCGTAAATTACTTTCAGCTTGTATCTTTTAGCGATTGCGCCAATCTTTTCGACGTCACAGGGGTTGCCAAAAACATGCACCGGCATAATAGCTTTGGTTTCAGCGGTTATAGCGGCTTCAATTTTGCTTGGGTCCAGGCAAAAAGTATCGGGTTCGATATCTACGAATACCGGCGTAGCCTTTTCCCATAAGATGGAAGATACGGTAGCCACATAGGAAAAGGGCGTGGTGATGACTTCGCCGCCGGTGATATCTAGAGCGCTCATGGCCACTTGCAAGGCGAGGGTACCATTGGTAACAAAATGGAAATCATCTACTCCTAGGTATTGCTTAGCTTTTTCTTCAAATTCCAATAGTAGTGGGCCTTGGTTTGTCAGGTGGACGCGCTGCCAGATTTCCTTCAAATACTGCTCGTATTCTTCGATGGGCGGCAGAAAGGTCTTGGTAACATTAATTCTTTTCATAAACACCTTTGCTTCTAGGTCAAAGCCTAGAGTTTTAGTCGTACTTCCAGGTATCCGCCAGCTTTACGGCGCCGCCTTTGGTATTATCGCTGCCCTTTATTATGAACCTTTTTTTATCCTTAATGAAAGTCAGCATTTCCCTATTTTTTAGGCGGAAAAGTCCCACGCCTATTTCATACACCCCGCCGTTAAGCAAGGTGGTGTCGAGCGAATAGGCAACTTCGCCATTACTAATTAGCGGCTTCTGTAGTGAAGTAGTGATCTCCGCGAATGATATGCCATCTTTCAGGATAGCGATGCCGATATACATTGGCTCTTTATCTTGCGATTTATAAGCCACTTCTAACAACACCTGGTTGGCGGCTTCGTCAGAGACCTTGGCACTGATTTTATGGCTTACGGGCTGGGCTTTTTCGGCTTTATTCTCAGCTTCGGGTTTGGCTTTTTGGGCGACTTCCATATTTTCTTCTGCGTAGACATCGGCCATGTCATAGGGGTTGCCCCGATGGGTAATACGCCCCTTCTCAATATAGACGGCGCTGGTACAGAACCGTCTTATAGCGCCCATGTCATGAGACACGAAAACCACGGTTTTTTGTTCACGTTTTAACTCCTCAAAATAGTTGAAACATTTTTGTTGGAAGGCGGCGTCGCCGACGGCTAAGACTTCGTCCAGCAGTAAAATGTCGCTCCTGGCGCGGATGGCGATGGAAAAAGCCAGGCGGACTTGCATGCCTGAGGAATAGTTTTTGAGCTTTTGGTCCATGAAGCGCTCGAGTTCAGCGAAATCGACGATTTCCTGGTACATCTTTTCCATTTGTTTACGGTTAAAGCCCAGTAAAGCACCATTCAAAAAGACGTTCTCGCGGCCGGTCAGTTCAGGGTTAAAGCCTACGCCCAGTTCGATAAAGGGCGTTAGTTTGCCGTTAATGTTTATGCCCCCGCGGTCGGGCGTGTAGATTTCGGCCAGTAATTTGAGTAGCGTGCTTTTGCCACTGCCATTGCGGCCTATAATGCCAAAAAAATCGCCTTTTTTGATTTCAAAATTAATGTCTTTGAGGACTTGTTGCTTTTCGTAGCGCTTGGGGCGGAAGACATTTATCAGCACGCTTTTGACGGTAGCGTGTTTTTCATGCGGCAAGCGGAAGCTTTTGTAAACGTCTTTGACGACAATCGCGGTATCTGCGGGCTGGGCCATCAGATGTTCTCCGCGAAGTATTTGGCTTCACGCCGGAAATACAAGACGCCGATTACCAAGACCATAACTACAATACTATAAGGAATGGCTCGGGCCCACGGCACATGGATAACATTGCCGATTATGGCTGTTTGGTGCGTCACCAGCGAGTAGCGAGCATCTTGGATGGCTTGGGCCATCGGGTTTGACAACAAGACCTTTAAAAGCGTTGGGTTTTTAATGCGTGACAGCGGGTAAATAATGGGCGTGACATAAAAAGCCGCCTGCATGCCGACTTCCCAAATGTAAACTACATCCCGGTATTTGACATAAGCCGCCGCTAAGAATAATGAAGCGCCCAAGGCCAAGATATAAATTTCAATAATTATAAAAGGCAGGAACAGCCCGGTCCTTAAAATATCGACGTGGTTAAAGTACATAAAAATGGCTACCACGATCAGGTTCAGCCCAAGGTTAATCAAAGCTGCCAGGCTGGTTGAAATCACAATAATCCAGCGCGGGATACGAATTTTACGGATCAAGTCGCCGCGGTTAACAATTGAGCCCAGACTTTGCATAGTCATTTCGTTGAAGAAGTTCCAGAGCACTATGCCTAGCAGCAGGTAAATTGGGTAATGTGGCACGCCGGTGCCCAGTTTTATGAACTTAGCGAATACCAAGTAAAGGATAAGGAAGAGCATCAGTGGCCGCAGTAGCGACCAGGCATAGCCGAGTATTGAGCCCTGGTAGCGCAGTTTAAAGTCAGTCCTGACCAACTCCGCCAGTAGCGCCCGGTTTTTCGGGGGAAAAATCTGTTTAATCATCTTCAGTGATTAACCATTATAATAGATTACGAGATGTCAAAAAAGCCGGTATGCGTTGTTATACCCAATTGGAACGGTGAAGACTACATTGTTGATTGCCTTAATTCATTGCGGGCCCAGACTGTTGCTCGCCATGTAATCGTGGTAGATAACGGCTCCCGCGATGGTTCAGTCCAGGTCATTGAGCGGCAATTTCCAGAGGTAAAGCTGATTATAAATGACCGTAATCTTGGCTTTGCCGAAGGCGTTAATATCGGTATCCGGGCAGCCATACAGGCAAACTATAAATACGTGGCCTTACTCAATAATGACGCCGTGGCCCACCCGGATTGGCTAAAAAATTTGCTCGATTTCATGGAAAAACATGATGAATTCGCCATAGCCACGCCGAAATTGTTGGACGTGGGCGGCAAAACCATAGACGGTACTGGCGAAGTCTACACCATTTGGGGCATCCACTACCCACGCGGACGGGGCGAAAAAGACCTGGCCGCTTACGACAACCAGCGGGAAGTGTTTGGAGCCTCCGGTGGTGCCAGTATTTATCGGCTGGCCGCCCTAAAGCAAATCGGATTGTTTGATAAAGACTTTTTTGCCTACTACGAAGATATTGACCTCAGCTTCCGGGCCCAGTTGGCCGGCTGGAAGGTGGCTTTTGTGCCGGCTGCCGAGGTTTATCACCACATTAGTGCTTCCAGTAGTCGCATAAAGGGTTTTGCTACCTACCAAACCCTAAAAAACTTGCCTTTCGTGGTTATTAAGAACGTGCCGGGTAAGTTACTGTTTCGGGTGCTACCTAGATTTTGGTTAGTCTATGGTCTATTTTTTGTAAGCGCTTTCCAAAGAAGACAAGGGCGTTTCGCCATCAAAGGTTTGGTGATGACCATGCTGTTTTTCCCCAAAAAATTGTTCGAGCGCTACCGGATCCAACATCGGCGCGTAGTGCCAGTTGGCTATATCGCCTCAATTATCGAGGATGATTTGCCGCCGACGGCCGTTCGGCTGCGATCCCTCCGCTCCAAGTGGCGCAAGCTATGGGGAAGGCCATGAAAATAGTCATTGATGCCAGGGAACTCAGGACCAGCACCGGCCGCTATGTCGAGCGGTTGCTCCACTATTTGCAACAAATCGACCACGACCATGATTACGTCATACTTTTAACCCCAAAGGATATTGACACTTGGCAAGTTACCAACTCTCGGTTTCAAAAAGTGGCTTGCCCGCACAAAGAATTCACTTTGGCAGAGCAACTTGGTTTGGCTAGGCAGATTTATAAACTCCAAGCCGACCTGGTCCACTTTACCATTACCCAGCAACCGGTTTTATATGGCGGCAAGGCAATTACTACCGTCCATGACCTGACGACCGCCCGGTTCCGCAACCCGGCCAAAAATCCCATCGTTTTCACCGTCAAGCAATGGGTTTACCGCTGGCTAATTAAACGGGTCGCCCATAAGTCGATAGCTTTATTAACACCTTCCGGTTTTGTTAAACAAGACTTGGTGCAATTTAGCGGCATCGACCCGACTAAAGTTACGGTTACTTATGAGGCGGCCGATGCGATTGAATTAGCGGCCGAACCGATAGGTAATTTAGGTGGCAAACAATTCATCATGTACTTAGGCCGCCCAACCCCTCATAAGAACTTAGGGAGATTAATAGAGACTCACCAGAAGTTGCTTGGGCAACACCCGGATTTGCTGCTCGTATTAGCCGGCAAAAAAGATGTTAATTACCGCCGGATCGAGGCTGGTGTCCGGCAGCGGCAACTCTCAAACATTATATTCACAGACTTTGTCAGCGAGGGTCAATTGCGCTGGCTCTATGAAAATTGTGCGGCTTACATTTTCCCGTCTTTGAGTGAGGGCTTTGGCTTACCGGGCCTAGAGGCCATGATCCACGGCGCGCCGGTGGTTTCGTCCAATGCCACCTGTCTGCCGGAAGTTTACGGCCAAGCGGCTCATTATTTTGACCCGATAGATGTAAATAGTATGGCCCGAGCGATTCATGAAGTTTTAAGTGACGAAAAACTAAGGCAAAGTTTGGTCGAAGCTGGCAGGCAACAAGCTGGCAATTATTCTTGGCAGCGCATGGCCGAACAAACCTTAGAAATTTACAAGAAAGCCTTAGGGGAAATTCGATGAATTTTGTCAGTAACGCCCCTAGTAACTACATCTGTCCCATATGTTTAGGCGTACAAAAAATAGTCAGCGACAAAACCCTTATTAAACCAACGGACATCGTCTACCAAGATGATTTAGTGACTGCTTTCATAAATTCATTTTTTATGGGACATAATACAGGTAGCGTCATAGTTGTCCCTAATGAGCATTTTGAAAACATCTATAGCCTGCCGACCAAATACGGCCACCGTATTTTCGACGTTACCCAGAGAATCAGCCTAGCTATGAAGCAAGTTTATAAATGTGATGGCATCACCACCCGGCAGAATAACGAGCCGGCCGGCGACCAGCACGCCTTCCATTTTCATTTTCATATCTTCCCGCGCTACAAATCTGACAATTATAACTCTATGTTGCCTTCCCAAAAATATTTAGCTGAGCCAGAAGAACGGGCTAAATATGCCCATAAATTGGTCGCGGTATTATAAAAATTTAGTCGCAGATTTCAAGCCGATGCGGCGTCTGCTATTTTTACTGTTGATAAAATAAACGCTCAAAAGAATCAGGGCGGAACCTATGAATTTACTCCAGGTGTATGGTTCGCCCAATATAAAGACCGCGGCAATAGGCGTAAATATAGGATGACTGTTGGCCAGCACGATGGCTTTATTGGGGCTAACATAATGTACGGCAGCATAGAAAAACTTTATGGTTAGCCAGAAGCAAAGTCCGGCCAGTAGTGGCCAGAGTCCGGCACTAGTAATAAGTACGCCGCTACCTTTGATAATTAACCCCGCAGTCAGAAACAACAGTCCGCCGCTTAGTAAACGGACATCAGCGATAAATTTACTGGAGTGATCTTTCATCAGTATTTTTGAGAGTACGTTAGTAAAGCCTAGGATAACTGAAGAAATAAGAATAATGATGTCACCTTTGTTGAGGTGAAGCGCCTTGTGGCCAACAATCGCCAAATACAAACCGGCGAACATTATTAGAATCCAGAGTTGTTGTGTTCGGCTGAGTGTCTGATTAAGTATTAATTTTGAATACAGAATGGTTGTAATAACCGTGAAGGTGGCCAGGATCGTGGCGTTAACCGCGGTCGTAAAGCCCTGCCCAAAGACGTACAAACCAATCCCCGTTCCCGCCAGCAGTCCGTTTAAAACAACTAGGAGGTTATTCTTCTTTTTGATGCTGAATTCTTTGCGCCAATAACTAACCAACAGGCTAAAGGTCGCAAATACGCCTCCGGCTGCCAAAAAAGTGACCACGTATCTGAACTCGTCTACTTTGTAGTTGATATAAACGTAACGGTTAATCAAAACGTAGCCGGCAAAAGCCAAAGAAGCTAACAAACCGAAGACCAGGCCCTTTTGGTTGTCGGATAGTTTTTGATTTCCAGTTGTTGTCACTGATAAATCTTATTAGACTTTAGTCTTCAGCTGGCTTTAGGACGATGTGGCGGTCGTAGCCTTCGCCGATCGATTCGGTCGTCAGGCCATGCTCGGAAGCTAGTTGGTGGACTACCCGACGGTCAGCAGCATTCATCGGCCTCAATTCCATGGTTTCATTAGATTCCTTAACTCGTTTGATCCACTCACCAGCCTGTTCACGGACATGGTCTGCCCGTTGCTTTTTGTAGTCAGCCACGTCAACATTAACCCTGGTGTTAGCGTAATTGTTATTCTTAAGCGCGTTGCTGGTCAGGTATTGGAAGGAGCGCATATTTTCGCCGCGCATGCCAATCAAAAAGCCGTTTAAATGGGTGCTGGGCACATTTAGCTGGATCACTTCATCATCGCTGGTGGCGTGGATGTCGGTGTTCAGACCAAAAAAGGACAGCAAGTCTTCTAGATATTTTTTGGCATAAGTAATTGCCTCTTCTAATGAATCATTCATCTTTTCTTCCTCTTTTTAGATGATTTTTTGGATTTAGAAGAGGGTTTTGAAGAGTCTTTAATGACTTCGGCCTCCGGGATGGCGGCTACGTTTTTGCCGGGCTTATCAGCCAGTGTTTCCATTTCGGTTTCATCTTGCCTCAGTACCCGCCCCTGTTGGATTAAGGCCACAGCGCCACCGACCAGCCAATACAAACCAATGGCCGAAGGCAAGTTGATCATGGCTAGAAAAATGAACGCCGGCAGCAGCCAACGGGTGCTGCGGCCAACAGCGGCGTTAACTTCGCTTTGGTCAGCTTGTTTGCCAGACCCGGCGTCACGCAAAATGTGCCGGAGCTTTCGTGAGTTCTTGTCGTTAGGCATCAACTGTTTGCTCTGGTAGTACTGCATCACCGCCGTAACAATGACGATCAGAAAGGCCGGCCAGTAGGTGCTGCCCTTGCCAGCAGCGGCCCGAGTCAAGTCCACAAAGCCAAATAAGGTGCTATCGAACAAGTGGATGTTATGAGCCAGCTTTTCCATCCAGGGTAAGTGCTGTAAGGACGGGTAGGCGAACTTAACAAGGGCGTGGGGATCGGCTACCACCCGCCGCAAACCGCTGTAGAGTCCTATCAAGATCGGCAATTGCAAAAATAAAATGCCGATTTGGCCAAATGGGTTAACGCCGCGCTCTTTGTACAGCTCCATCAGCATCAGCGATTCTTTTTGGCGGTCACCTTTAGCTTCCTTTTTAATGCGTTTGAGTTCCGGCTGCAACTGGCGCATCACTTTGGCTTGGTGGAGCTGCTTTTTGAGAAGCGGCCAAAGCAGCAAACGGATCACGACCGTAAAGATAATGATGCTCAGGCCAAAATTATGGCCCGGCAGCAAGGCGTAAATCAAAACCAATAGGTTAAAAATCGGTTTGACTATAAATGTCGTAAACATACTATGATCGCTCTCTTTCGGATTTTACTATATCACGCTCTGGCGGCTTAGGGCTCGCGATTACGCCGGCTTTTTCCAGTAGTTCTTGGACAATACGTTGCAGTTTAAGAGTTTCGATCTCAGCTAGCTGTTCGTTAAAAACGCTAAAAACCAGATCGTAAGGTTGTGAGATATCTGCCTGGCGAGTCCTTACAATTTCATAAATCCGGCGACGTATGCGATTACGCCGGACAGCGGATTTTTGAACCTTACGGCTGATCACTGCCGCCGCCCGATAAGTCTGACGTTTTGGATTACGAATAAACTTCAAACTAAGGCCGGCACTGCGAACTGTTTGGCCCTGCCTGTAAACAAAGTTCAGGCTACCTAGCCCATGAAACCGGTGAGCACGAGACAACATAATTTATAGTTTAACCGTTCTAATCAGCGGTGAACAGCTTGATGCTTAGATTCTGGCAGCTCTAAACTCGCTTAAGATGAGAGTTTGGCGCGCCCTTTGAGCCGTCGACGGCGCAAGACTGATTGGCCGGCGCGGCTGGCCATGCGTTTCATAAAGCCATGTTCGCGGGAACGTTGGCGTTTTTTAGGTTGGTAAGTTCTTTTTGGCATTAGGTCAACATTCTACAAGGCCCGGCTCTTTTAGTCAAATAGTTAACATCTTGTTTGGCTAAAGCTCTGCAACCTGGGTCGAAGGTCAAATTGACAATATTTAACCACTTTTCTAAGTAACTTTTCCACTTTGGATCAACTATTTTCCACAGTTTTATAGATAGGGTCCGTGAGTGTGTATAAGTCGACCTCCGTTTTAGGTGATTTTAGTCACCAGGACTGGAATTGTGTTTTAGGGTGTGGAAAAGTCTGGCTAGATTAGTTACACTTATTACTTAGGGATTGAGGGGATTAATGTTACAGAATGGTCTTTGGCAAGCAGTTTTAGGTGAAATTGAATTATCGGTTTCGCGTGGTAACTTTTTGACTTGGTTTAAAAATACGCGTTTGCTCAAACAAGATGACGAAACTCTAGTGATTGGCGTCCCCAATGTTTTTATAAAACAGCAACTGGAACGCAAATATAACGACCTAATAGCCGAGACGCTAAAGAAAAACGGTGTCTCACCGGTGAATATAGAATATAAAATCTCAGTTTTGGCGAACAGCCCTAAAGCGAATGACGAACCGGTTCTAATTCCTCAGGTTCAAGTCACCGAATCAGCTACGCCAGCCAAAAGTAGTGGCCTGGCCCATTCATACCGCCAAGGCCTTAACGAGCGCTACACTTTTGAAAACTTTGTGGTCGGCGCCGGTAATGAGCTGGCTTTTGCGGCTTGCCAAGCCATTGCCTTGCACCCTGGCACTAAGTACAATCCGCTTTTTCTGTATGGCGGCGTTGGTATTGGCAAAACTCACCTTATTCAAGCCGCGGGCAATGCTTTTCTAGCCAAAAACCAGGACGCCAAAGTGCTGTACATCTCCACCGAGCAGTTTGTCCAGGAATTTGTCGACGCCTTGCGGTTCCGTAAGACAGCTGATTTTGCTACTTTCTACCGAACAGCCGATATGCTGATTGTCGATGATGTGCAGTTTATAGCCGGCAAAGAAAAGATGCAGGAGGAGTTTTTCCATACTTTTAACGCCCTGCACCAAGCCAACAAGCAAATCATCATCAGCTCCGATAAACCGCCGCGCGAGATACCGACGCTGGAAGACCGCTTGCGAAGCCGGTTTGCCTGGGGCATGAGTATCGACATGCAAACGCCTGATTTTGAAACACGTTGCGCTATTTTGCAGACCAAATCCCACAGCCACGGCGTGGAACTAGAAACTGATGTTGTCGAATACTTGGCCAACAACGTCCAAACTAATATCCGGGAACTAGAAGGGGCTTTGAACCAATTGCTAGCCTTTTGTGAAATGCGCAACCTGGAGCCAGAGCTAAGTATTGCGACTAGCTTGCTGGGAGTTTCCAAAACCCGTCCTAAACACCTTAGCGCCAAACAAATTATTGAGCGCACCGCCAGGCACTTTCAGATCCCAATCGAAGATATCATGGGCCCCAAACGAGACAAAGACATTGTAGTACCCAGGCAAATCGCCATGTATATACTTAGAAGTGAACTGCATTTAAGTTTCCCTAAAATCGCCCGTGAACTAGGCCGTAAAGACCACACCACGGCCATCCACTCGGTTGAAAAAATCGAGCAAGAATCACGCCTGGATTCGGCGCTAAGGACAGCTATATCAGAAATCAAGGAGCGGCTTTATGCGTGAACTGGAAAATAGCTGTGTAAAAGCTGTGCTAAAAATGTGTTCTGAATGTTTACAAAGGCTTGGCTTATACTCAGGCTTAAATTTTATTAATTTAGGGCAGGGCATAGCTTGGGTACAAAAATGGCGCTTTTTCCACTTACTTCCCCTGCTTTTCCCCATTACAAGTTTAACTATTCCTTCTCTGTTTTTGAGACTCTTTTCCCCACTTTCCACAGCCCTAATAAAAACAACTACTGAATATAAATTTACTAATTATTGTTTAGGAGTATGAAAATATGAAACTTCAAGTTACCCAGGAAAACCTTAACCGGGCTTTAGGCTCAGTCGCCCGCGTGGCTAACAGCCGCGGCACTTTGCCAATCTTAGCTAACGTACTTATCCGAACTGCCAGTAACCGCCTTAGCCTTTCAGCCACTAATCTGGATATAGCCATCACCCACTACATTGGCGCTAAAGTGGCTGATAAGGGATCAATCACCGTGCCCGCCCGCTTAATGCAAGATTTTGTTAGTAGTTTGCCGACAGGAGTAATTAACCTGGAACTAAACGACGCCAAATTAAAAGTTACCACCGACCAATACCAGTCGGTGGTAAATGGCATTGTGGCCGACGACTTCCCTGTTATGCCGGCGATCACTAAAGGCCAGACCTGGTCAGTGCCGGCACCGGACCTCAAGAAGGGTTTACAGCAAGTGGTGTTCGCAGCTTCGGCCGATGAATCACGGCCAGTTTTAACCGGCGTGTTGATACACACCCATGAAGGCAAATTGTATTTGGCAGCGACCGATAGTTACCGGCTGGCCGAAAAGACCTTGGGCTCGAACAAAGAAACCACTAAGCTCTTAGTACCGGCTACGGCCATGCAAGACTTGCTTAGAGTTATGGCCGATTACGAAGGTGAAGTCCAGGTGACTAATGATGAGCAACAAGTGCTGTTCCAGGTTGGCGACGTGGAGTTGACGGCTCGTCTGGTAGAAGGTAATTATCCGGATTACCGCAAGCTAATTCCTAGCAAATTTACCACCGAAGCGACTCTTAAGCGTTCAGAGCTGGTCAGCATTACTAAAGTTTCTAGCCTTTTCGCCCGGGAAACCGCCGGCAGCGTCACGATAGAAGTTGACGAAAAGACTCAGAGCTTGAGCATCCGTTCGGTGGCTTCACAACTGGGGGAAAACACTGCGACGGCTAACGGCAAAGTGACCGGCAGCGGCAGCATTACCCTTAATTCGCGCTATTTGTTAGACGGGCTTAACGCTTTAGGCGGCGAGGAGGTAACTTTTGGCTTTAACGGCAAGCTTGAGCCTACCTTACTTACCGATGCCTCAATCAACGATTATAAACATGTCATCATGCCCCTCAAAAGCTGAAGGCTTTTGAGGCAGAAACTAGGAACTAGAAAATAGAAACTAGTATACTGGCCTTATGTCGGGAGAAGATCTTACCTCTTTCACGAAACTTATCGCTTGGCAAACCAGCCATAAATTAGTCTTGGCAGTATTTGAAGTATGTGAAAAACTACCTAGAAACGACGTGCTCCGCAACCAGATAGAGAGGTCCGCACTCTCGATCACCTCTAATATTAGCGAAGGATTTGGCCGGCAATCTATCGCAGACAAGAAACATTTTTATATTATAGCCAGAGGCTCCGCGTTTGAGCTACAAAACCAACTGTTAGTAGCCCGCGATACGAAGCGGCTGTCAGCTACAAAATTCAATAGCCTAGCTAAGCTATCTGTTGATTCGCTTCGCCTTCTCCATGGATTAATACGTTCAACCAACAAAAATGCTAGTTCCTAATTCCTATTTTCTAGTTGCTTAACCTATGATAACTGACCTTCGACTCCAAAACTTCAGGTCTTATAAAGATGACTCTTTCGAGTTTGGCGAGAGCGTTAATATCATTGTCGGGCCGAATGCTAGCGGTAAGACTAATTTGCTTGAAGCCCTCTTGGTTTTAGCTAAAGGCAGTTCTTATCGGGCACGGGATAACGAGCTGATAAAATTCGGCCAGCCCTGGGCGCGGCTCGATGCCCACCAGTTGGGCGGCAATCAGCGAACGGTAAAAATCGAGATCGCTGCTAACCCCAGCAAGACTTATGAAATTGGCGGTAAGGTTTATAGCCGCCTAGGTCTTAACAATTCTTTAGGCGTAGTTTTATTTGAGCCAACCCACCTAAGCCTACTAAATGGCGCCCCAGACTTCAGACGAACTTACCTGGACGATTTGCTCGAACAAACGGTCGCCGGCTACGGCAGCTTAAGAAGGCGTTACCGCCGTACCCTGGCCCAGCGCAACGCCTTACTTAAAAAAGGCCAGGTCAGCGCTGCCCAACTTTTCCCTTGGGACCTGCGCTTAAGCGAGCTTGGCGGCCAGATAGTCCGCCGGCGCTGCGAACTGGCCACGGCTCTGGACCGTAAAATTGGTGGCTTATACAAAGACCTGTCGCAGGCCAAGACCAAAATTCATCTAATATATGAAGCCCGCTGGCCAAGTGATGCCTATGAAACTAATTTATTAAAGAAACTGTCGTCCAATGCCGAAGTCGATGCTTTACGAGGCTTTACGTCAGTAGGGCCACACCGTGAGGACTTGGCGGTATTGTTCGACGGCCATCCGGCCAGCGAGACGGCTTCGCGTGGCGAAGTCCGCACCTTAGTGCTAGGACTGAAGATCCTAGAGCTAGAAATCATTAAAGCTGCCCGTGAGGCTACTCCCCTGCTCTTGCTCGACGATGTCTTCAGCGAGCTGGACGGCAAACGGCGGCGGGCCCTAACCGCCCACTTGCGGCCTTACCAGACTTTTATCACCACCACCGACGCCGATGTGATCCTGCACCATTTTACGGATCAGTGTCAGATCATTCCGGTACAAAAATAATTAAATCACGAACCGATTTTTGATTCGTAAATGATTTCCAGTTTAGCCGGATCATAACCTTTGAAGCGGATCCAATCCAGTGCCTGCTGCTTGCCGTCTTCGGAATAGTAAGTAATATAGATGGCCACGGCGGTACTATCTTGCGGATAAAGTTTTGAGGCACCATAATCCACCCGGAAAAGCTGGTCGGTGAAAGGCAAAGAAGCTATCAAGGGAGTGGTTTGGCGAATAGTATTTACCTGTTGGTCAAAGGCCGCGCCAGAAAAGCCTTCGGCCTTTAAAGTTTCCTCAGGATGGTCTTTTAGCCATTTTTCACCTACTGAGGAACTAGGCTTAAGGGCCAGGTTGAGTCCGGTAATTTTACCGTCGCTGACGCTAAAACGTACTTCAGCGCTGGCAAAACCGCGCCGGGAGACTTTCAGGTTATGGATGCCGGCCGTTAACTTGGTAGCGCCAAGCTTAGAATGTATTTTACTATCGATGAGTACTTCTGCGTCACTCGGGACAATATCAAGTTGGACACCGGTTTTGATTTTTGAAGGCGCAAATAAGAGCATTGCCAAGCCAGCCAGGCAAAGAATTAGGAATATTATTAAAGCCAATTGCCTACGTTTCATTTTTTCAACCTCGCTACCGTAAAATGATTACCGTTGTCGCTAACGAAGTAAGCGTTAGAAGCCTCTGGCACATGGTCGTGCAATGAAGCGCTGACCGAATTGTAGCCTCCAGATTGGTTGCCAACGTAAATGTAGGTGTGGCCTGTAGGCAAATCGGCGTAGATTAGTATATCGCCTGGCTGCAGGCCGGAAGTAGAATTTATGTTATCTAGTAAGGTGTACTTTTCGGGGTGTTGGCGGAGATAACCTAGCTGGACGCCAGTATTACGTTTGGGATAATTCGGGTCGGCGCCAGTGGCACGCATAACGGTGGCTACGAAAACGCCGCAGTCACTAAATGGTTGGTCTCCTGTGCTGCCGTTGTACTGCGGCATAGCGGTTTGGTAACTGGGCTTGGCATCTTTTTCATCCGGCCCATGTCCACGTGTGTTCCAGGCCAGGTTAAGGGCGGTTTGGACAATGCTGCCGGCCACCACGCTGCCCGAGCAGCCCGAACCAGCGCTTGGCGCCGCGGAAGTATTGGTGCCGGCGGCGGGCACAGCGGGGTTGCCATAGCCACTTATTGTAAAGCCGGAAGTGATTAGGCCGTAAATATTATTTAGGTAATTTTGGGTTTGCTTGGGGGCTACGCTTAATGGAGAGCTGGCGGTCGTATTTTTTTGTAAATTGCCTCCACCCCAGTTGTAGGCGGCCGCGTAGTACAAGAATTTGCCAGGCACAAAAGGCTTGTTGATATCACCCAGCGGTGTATTGGCTTTAGCGCCGTAGCTGGAAAGTAATTTAGCGGCCGAAAAGGCAGCGTCATAAATATTGTCAGGGTCCATTACCCCATCATTGTTACCGTCAGTTTTATTGCCATCCCATGTGCCAGGCTCGAATTGGAATGGGCCACGGGCGCCAACCTTGCCGTCCGCCCATTTTGCATCAGGCGGCTGGCCAGAAGTTCCCCACTGGCTGTCAAATGGTTTCAAGGCATTGCCGTTTTCGGTTAAAAACAGGGCGGTTACAAACTGTGGGTTGGTGCCAAAAGCGTTGGCGGCGTTGGTAAATAAAGTCTTGTGCGGCTCGGGGACACTAGCCGGCAGGTTTGAGCTTACGGTCGTGCCTGACGGCTGGCAGCCCCCAGGCGAAGCATTGGGGTCGTAAAATGGCGTGCCGTTTTTGATGCTGTCGAGGTCGTCTTGGCTAATGGCTAATACTTTTAGGGGCGAGGTTAAAAGCATTAGCAGTGCTACCAGGCAAAGGCTGGTTCTAGTAGCAAACGAGGCTATTTTCATTACTGGGTAACATCCTGTTCGCTGGTTAATTGGTTCATGGAATTATTGTAATTTTGGGCTACCCGCCAGCGGAAAACCATCTGGGGGCCGAATTCATCGTTGGCCTCACTCAAATTTTTAGGCGAGCACAGGCCGCCTATAACATCGCCGGTATCGTCGCGCTGTATCAAACCTTCGGCCAGCATGTCGCCGACTTGCTTGCTACCGTCGAAACATTTGAGGTATTTGCCGCTTATGGCGTCCTCTTTACCGCTTTGGTCCAGGATTTCCTGGTTCTCCAGTGGCCGATAGCTAGGGTCGGTTTTTAATAGTTTGGTCTCAGCGGCCGAATAACCCCACTGGACGTTGCCGTAGTCGGTGTTAGCCGAGGTGCTGGCCGCCAAAGCCAAGTGGCTGTTTAGGCCCATGAACAGGCTGGCCAGGCTTTTAAGCGGTTCGAGCAAAGCGCTGCCAAAACGCATGATGGAAGCAACCGATGATAATTGGAAACGGCCCATAACCGACATGCCAAAGCGCGACAGCAAGGAGTCGGGGTTATTCAGGCTGGCGTAGCGTTGAAAAGCCCCCAGGGAAGCGGCCTTTTCGCCTAAAAACTGCTGGTCGGCTATATGACTCTGGGCGGATTCGGCGTTGGTGAGTGGACGGCAAGCAAGCTGTTGCTGGCAAATGCGGCCGCCAAGCAAGTTCAGGCCGCTATCGGCGTCGACCGCCAGGTCAACGTTGCTCTGCAGGCCGTTATGCGCGGCGTTCATCCGGCTTAAAACAATTCCCCTGGTGAGAAAAGTGGCCCCGGCCAGCTTGGCCCCGGTTTTTACTAGATCAGTTAAACCATGCTGTAAATAACCGCCCACCGCCGAAGCGGTAGACCCGGCCTCTTCGCTAATTAGCCGACTGGCAATTTGCGAGCCAAGCCTGCCCAAGAAAGTTTGGGCGCCTTCGGCGGCGGCTTCTTCACCAACGCAAGACTCGGTGCCGCCGAAAGGGTTAAAGCAGGCTAATATATTGACAACGCCGGCGCCAACGGCCAGATAGACATTAGTGGCGATGGGACAGACGTTGTCGGCCAAGCTATTGGCGAAAGTGGCGGCGACGCCGCCGCCGAAAATGGCGTCGAAAGCGGTGTAGCTGAAGCTGCCGCTGGGCGTGCTCTGGACACTCGAATATCTTGAAGTGTCAACCTGGATGCCGCTGGCACGCAGCTCGGAAGGGGTTTGCGGAATATCGCCCAAACGGTTACTTAGAGAACCGTCGCCTTCGGCCGGAACATTGTAGCCATGCCTGATCTCATCGGCGGCACTGGCCAAATAGCTACCAGTTTTAATTTGGGCGTCGGCCTGATGGTTTATAGTCGAACCGTGCTGCTTAATAGACGAGCCGTCATAAATAATGCAAATCGGCATGGCGATGCTATAAACTGGCGACAGGAAGCTGGCGACTCCCTTGAGCAAGCCACCGGTACTAGCGGCTTTGTCGATAATGGCCCCGGCCGTCTTGTCAATACCACCGTCATCGACGATTTGCTTTAACTTGGCGTCGTTTTTGATGTCTTCTTCCAATTGGTTTTTGGCTTCTTTGGTGGCGTCATCTACCGCTTTGGTTTTGCTAGCCTGGACGCCTTCGTCGTTGATGGCTTTGACCATGTCGCGGGCTTGCTGCAGCTCGGCTTCGGTCGGCGATTTGCCGGCGTATTCGCCGTACTTCCAGGCCACCCAGCTGATCCCCAGTTCGTCCCGGATTTTTTTGGAGACTTGGCCGCGGATAATCGGGCCGATATCGTCGGCTTTCAGCGCAGTCTTGAGGGCCGGCGCCACATCTTTGGCGAACTCGACGTCCGATTTAAATTTGACGCTTGGTATGAAGCGCGTTAGGCCGGTCGGCTCATCCACCAGGACCGTCCGGTCCGTAAGGGTTACTCCAACTACCCTGCCCGAACTATCATAATTTATATGGAAAGTACCATCCGTGTCGTAGTTGCTGATGATTTTATTGGGCCGGTATTTGTCCAGCCTGGCCCAGGTTTCCTTGGTTTTTTGGACGCCTGGCAGGTCGTTGAAGCGGGCTTTGATGCGGGCCCGTAGCGTCGGGCTGGCAGCGTCGATGGCTATTTTTTCTTCGGTAATGTTAGTGGCGTCCTGGCTCATTTGTCTGGTGGTGCGGGCAAATTGGTAGGAAGTGATGTGTTCCATAAAATGCGGGATTTTCAGCGCCCCTAAAAAGAAGAACAGGAAAGCTATAAAAATAATGACACCGCTAAGGCTCAAGCCGACGCCCACGAACCACTTACTCTTAGCGAATTTGCCTAACTTGCTCTGGACGCGCCGCCCAACGGCAGCTTTCTGGTCTTTATAACGGTTAAACAAGCCTTTCGGGTCGGGGCTTTCCTCGGCGGATTTTAAAGCTTCGGGTTCAGCCGATTTTCTACTCTCATCGCCGCCAGGATTGTATAATCCGCCGCCCTCTTCGGCGTCTTGCAGGGCTCTACGGTCCATGCCGGCTTCTTCTTCGGGGTTAATGCCGGTGATATCACGCAGCTCATCGTTGCTTGGCGAACGATGTGGCACCGGCCGCTCGTCGGACTCGGGATCGTAAACGCTATTTTGGGGCATATTAGTTTTACCTTGGGCTATTCCCTAACCTCTCCCTTATATGATAGCAGCAATCCTAGAACCCATCTCAAAATAAAGTTTCTGGCCCAAAACCGCCGAGTTTTTGGCTGCAAAGCCCTCATCGCTCGTCACCGTAACTACGGTTACGCTTCCTCACGCTTCAGACTTTTCGCTCAACAATCGGACAATTTTGGCTTCAGAAATTATTTTGAGATGGGTTCTAGGCACTGCCTGGGTAGAGACGGTTTGATAGGTCGATAGTGCCTTGCGGCTGGTTGAATTCGCCGGCTTGGCTGGCGGCAGCGGCGTTAATTTGCTGCATTTCCGCGGGACTAGTAGTAATTAAACCGGCTTCGGTGGGGCTGGCCACTACCTGGATATGGACGTGATTCTGGCCGGCAAAAAACAGGCCCTGCCCCACCGGGAATTGGCTAAGTCGTTTCCGTTCTTCACTCGTCAGCTTGAAGACATCGGTCAATATGTCTACGGCACTTGGCGACTGCTTCAGCAAAAACTGCATGCTGGCGTTGGCCACGATAGCCCGGCCCATGCGTGAGCCCATAAAATCTTCCACGTCTTGGGTAATAGTAGTGATACCCAAATTGTACTTGCGGGCCCGTTTGGCCAGGCTGAACATGAAGTTCGCCGAGTCCTCGTATTTCATGAGTTGCCAGGCCTCGTCGACTATCAAGATCCGCTTTTTCTGGTCGGTCTTGGTCTTGTTCCAGATGTAATTCAGGACGATGTACATGGCTACCGGCCGCAGTTCATCCTCGAGGTCGCGGATGTTAAACACCACCATCGGGTTATTGATATCGATATTGGATTGCTGCGAAAAGATGCCGGCAAACGTGCCGGCCGTATATTTGCGCAAGCGTTGGCCCAATTGCGGTCCGGTGCCGCCCATGTGCAAGAGCGTGTCGTAAAGGTCGCTGATGGTCGGCGGCGTGCCAGTGTGGGTCAGCGGGTCGTTGGTG
>DATIJT010000013.1:0-30138 GCA_035478435.1 Saccharimonadales bacterium (SeqCode)
TCAGCCTCAAGCCCTAATGGCGGGCTGCAACTGTTAGACCGCTCCGCAGCGTACCTTAAGGTACGCTTTGTTCGCCTGCTAACAGTTTCGCTACCGCCATTAGGGCTTTCGCTTAACGAACTGGAGATGTGAGATGGGTTCATAGTCATTACCATTTTACTACTGATGGACCCTTTGTACTACTGTAGTTGTTAGGGCCGCAGTGGCGCAGAACGAATCACTTTTATTGCCTAAGCAAGTCGGGCTGGTACCGCTGGGATTTTGCAGCAAAACATCATCGCCATAAGCTACAAAAACCGTTATGGTGTAGGGGCTGGTGGCCGGCAGGATATTAAAGTTAGACAACCGCGAACCGCTGCCAATCATCTCTACCCCGCCAGCACTAGGCTGAGCCAGCGACAAGTCCAGGGTGGCGCAACCAGTGCTTGGCACGGTATCGCGCCATAATATGTGGTTCAGCCCGTTGGTACCGATTTGTTTACCGAGCACGTAAGTGTAGCGGGCGGTGCTCATACAGTAACTTTTTTCGCCGTGGGTACCCGGAGCGCCAGAGGCCGTAGTGTAGCCTTTGCCCAACTCTAGGTTTTGGGCTACCTCGTCGGCAATGTTGCGGGCAGCGTCCTGGATTTTAGACTGGTTGACACCTTTGTAATAGAGGTTGCCGATGCCGGTTATGATGACCGTGGCCATCAGCAAAATTACCGAGAGCACGGTCGTGGCTATCATCAATTCTACAATCGTAAAGCCCTTTTGTAGATAACCCTTCGAGCTATCACAACCCTCATGCTTGAGTGCAGTTCGGCCATTCGACTCTGAGGCCTGAGCGGCCTCGTCGCTCAGGCTCGAAGAGGATGAAGCCCGAGCACCGTAAACGAGCCGTATTTGACATACGGTGACCTGTCCGTCCTGTCGGAAAGACAGGCGGGGCGCGGAGCGGAAGGTTTCGCCCGAAGTGTGCCAAGCATGAGGGTTGTAGCGTTTAATCATGGGTGCAGCCTATAAACTAAACTTACTTGGTCTTGTCCCGTGCCCCGCACATCGTCCCAAATGGCCGAAACCGTAAAGCTGTCGTCGCTGCTATTGTAGGTAATGGCCAGGTGATAAAAAGACCCTAAGACACAACTGGCGGGATAATTCGTGTAATCCGTCAAGACAATGTCTGTTAGCGGTACGATCGGGGTAGCCACAGATGGGTCGCTGATGCAGAAGGGCTCAGTCTGGCCGAAAATGTTTTTGTTGGGGTCGGCGGTAGCGTTCGGCGCCAACACGCGCAAATCTTCAATCTGAGACTGGATGTATTCTAAGGCCTCGCTGTGTTCTTGGGCCTGGCGGGCGCCGGCCAGGCTACGGTTGGCCGTGGCGTAAGAAATGCCCAAGGCCATGCCCACTACCGCTAGCACCACTAATACTTCAACGATGGTGTCACCAGCCGTGTTCTTAATTAATTGCATGGGGTTACTCCGTGTGACCGGTCAATTTCGACGCTGAGTTGGCTGCTGTTGGCGCTGGTAATGTCGTTTTTACCGATGATGATGGCCGCTTGGCGGTTAGTGCCTTCATTAAAACAAATAGCCACTCCCGAGGCCGGCAGTAACATACCTGCTGTTTTGATGGAATTGGCAACGTTGGTTTCTGTCTTATTGCCATCTATGCCCGACACGTAATAGAGGTTGGTTGTCTGGGCGCCATTTTGCAGACTACTGGCGGCAGCGTCGGTGCTGGGATTGGTAAAGAAGGCGAAGGCGAACGAGCCGGTATGGGGCGTGCCGGCAGCGTCGACAACCTTCATGCCACTTACCGACAAGTTCTGGCTGATGCTTGACTGGACAGTCAGGGAGTTCAGGCCGGGATCTAGGGGGTCGTACATGGCGGTCGGGGCGGCATTGGCTAGGCTGGTCACCGGATTACCTGAGGCGTCCAGGCGCTGGCCGGCCACGGGGATGACCTCATACTTTTTAGCGTTACCCGCCAGGGAAAAGTGCATAACCTTACCCAAAAAGACGCAGTCGCTGTTAGTCCCCTGGCCCAGGCCAGTGGTAGACTTTATGGTAAGTATGCCGCTGCTGACGGTACAACTTAAGCTACTGAGGGCTGGGAAGCGGCCGTTGCTTACTTCCTGAATGGTGGCTTGCAATTGTGAAGCCAGGTCATTAACGCCCTGGGTGAATTGGGTAGAGGCTTGCTTGCCGTTTATGAAAAGGGCGGCGATCAGGAACATCACGCCGGAAATAGCCAAAAATATCATGACCTCGACAATGGTATAGCCAACGGCTTTTTTGTTTCCAACACCTGTCATTATGCCCTTAGTATACAACATAAGCGTTTTAACTTATAAGCTTAATAGGAGTTTCTGCTGGTACCAGGCCACCAGGCTGGCGCCAAAAAGCTGGACAACAATAGCCGCGATAATCAGGAACGGCCCAAAAGGGATCTGACTGGAAGTTTTCAGGCGTTTATTCAAAACAAGTGGCAACGAAACAAGGCTGCCGAACACCGACGCCAAAAAGATCAGCAGCAGGCTACGGACTGGGCTAGCGACTATCAAACCAAGCAAAAACCCAAGCTTAACGTCGCCGCCGCCGATCCATCTGCCGCCCGAAAATTGGAAAACCAGGTAAAATATGCCGCCGCCGATTAGTGAAGCCAAAGCCAGCTGGATTAAGGTTTGGCCAGGTTGGTTGGCACCCCAGACTTTAAGCAAGGCTTGGGCAATAGCTACAGCTATGAGCGGAAAGATGATCTTGTTAGGCAGTAGCATCCAGCGTAAATCGTAAACCGCTAAGGCCATTAGCCCTATCAGCAAGACTAGCCACAGGCTAAACACGGTTACTTCCAGCCCGTGCAAGTTAGCCGGCCAATAAATGTAGGACAACACGAATAGTAGCGCCAGGCCGGCTTCCACGAGCGGCGTGTCGTCTATGGGTTGATGGCAGTAGCGGCATTTGCCGCCAAGCGTTAACCAGCTTAGAACTGGTATAAGATCCTTGGCGGCAAGAGCGTGGTGGCAGTGGGTGCATTCGGAGCGCCCTCGCACCCAATCCCGGCCTTCGCGTAAACGCCAGACTAGCGCGTTCACAAAACTACCAAAGCACAGCCCTAGAACCAATAAAATCAGAATAACCATTAGCTGTATCTTACCACGATTGTTTAGAGTTCAAAGCCGCGGCCAGTAACCTGGATTGCTTTAGGCGCCCACGCACTGTGTTGTTTGGTTGCCGCCGGCGGCATCTACCGTGAATAGCGCGACATAAGAACGCGGACTAGCAGCTTGGACTTCGGCTTGGAAGTTAGCAGCCGTCGGCGCGGCGGCGGTAGTGTGCGTACCGGTACAGATCACACCGGTAACGATTTCTATTTGGTTGGTGGTGGCTACGGTTATAGTGGCTACCGTTGTCGGGATGGTGGCCGTCAGCGTCGTACCGTTGCTCAGGTTAGCCGCGCTAGTAATGGCCGCCAGGTCAGCGGTGGCCGCCACCTTACCAGTGGCCGCCATAAACTCGCCGACAGCGCCTAAAGCTTTGCTGGCATCACTGCGCTTAGTAGTATTGCGGCCATTACGCTGCAAAGCCGGTACGGCCAAGAAGACGATCAGTAAGATCAAGCCGGCTATGGCCAGTACGATCAGGACTTCGATGATGGTGAAGCCCGCCGCGGCTTTCAGCACCCCCACCTGGGGTTTTGTCTCTAACGGGCTGAAGCCGTGTCCACTCCAAGATAGGTTTTTCGCCTTCAAACCAACTCACCTCTCGCGCTTAGTTTGTTTAAATAGTCGCTTTGGCGATTCGCCTAAGAACCGACACACTGGGTGGTTTGGTTGCCACCAGCAGCTTCAACAGAGAAGATGGCGACGTACGAACGGGCATTGCCGTTGGTAACGGTAGCTCCCCATTGGGCGGCCGTGTAGGAAGCGGCGCCGCTTTGGATTGTGCCGCTACAAGTGACACCGGTAACTACTTCGATTTCACTAACAGCTGGCGCGTAAACGGTGGCTACAGAGGTAGGTATGAGGTCAACACCGCCGTTAACGTTAAGTGTAGTACCGTTACTTAAGTTGGCTGAGGCCCTGAGCTCTGCTAAGTTCAAGGTTACCGGGACTACACCGTTGTGGTTCGAAACGTATTCCCCAACTGCCCCTAGCGCTTTGCTGGCGTCACTGCGCTTAGTGGTGTTCCTGGCGTTACGTTGCAAAGCCGGTACGGCCAAGAAGACGATCAGTAAGATCAAGCCGGCTATGGCCAAGACGATTAGGACTTCGATGATAGTGAAGCCACGGTTAGATTTTTTGAGTTTACTCAGCATGCTACATGCCCTCCCTAGACTTATTATTTGATGCTTATGCTTAGGATATTACTAGCACTCCTGTTAAAAAGCAAGCCCTGTAGTAGACTTTCGTGCGATCCACCTGTTAGGGTGGACCATATTTCCCGGCCTCTTGGCCGAGAAATTCACGAAAGCTCACTACAGGGCAAGCCCCCCTCTAGACTTTTTGAAGATTACTTGGCTACTTTGCTCGTTGGCGAGCCAGTACCTATATTCGTAAAGCCAGCTTGGTTAACTAGGTCGTAAATCGGCAGCAAAATGGCTGCGACGATCACTAGGGCCACCACACCCATAACCACCATCAACACCGGTTCGATGATGGTCTGGATATTTTTGATCTCCTGGTCGACTTCTTTTTCGTAATAATCGGCTACCTTTTCCAGCATCGATTCCAGGGCACCGGATTGTTCACCGATCTTCAACATATTGGGCACCAACTGTAGGAAATTGGGGTCTTTATCCAGGGCTTCGGATAAGGCTTTGCCCACTTTGACCTTTTCGGTGGCAGCGGTTATTGACCTTTCAATGTGGACGTTGTTGACGGCATCGCCGGTAATTTGCAGCATCTGGATCAGCGGCACGCCACTGCCAATCAGGGTGGTGCCGGTACGGGCGAAGCGGGCCATATACATCTTCATGAACAAGTGGCCGATGGGCCAAGACTTCATCTTCAGCTTATCTATCAGGCTTTTGCCCCCTAAGGTCCGGGCCCAGCGGGTGCCAAAAAAGCCCGCCAAAATGAGCAAGATCAGTACTACCCACCAAAAATGGGTAATGAAGTGCGAAATAGCTAGTAGGATCCTGGTCACTAGCGGCAAATTTACCCCCGGCAAACCAGCGTAGATGCTTTGGACCTGGGGCAAGACCTTTACCAACATAAAAGTAACTACGGCGGCCATGACCAACAGGACAATCAACGGATAAATCATAGCGCCGCGTACTTTAGAAATAATGTCAGCGTCCTTTTCTTGTTGGACGGCCAAACGCTCCAGAGCTTTATCGAGCGTACCTGAAGCTTCACCGGCCGCCACCAGGCTAACATACACCCGGTTAAAGGCATCTGGATGCTTTTCCAGCGCCGCGGCGAACGCCGTCCCGCCTTCCACGTCAGTTACTACTTGGTTAACAATGGCCTTCAGCGGCTTGGAAGTAGTTTGCTCGGCCACATTACGTAAAGATTGTACTAAAGGCAGCCCAGCGTTGATCAAGGTTGACAACTGGCGGCTGAACAGCACCCGGTCTTTGGTGCGCACCCGGTGGAAGCGGCCGGTTTTGGCGCTTTTTTCGGGGATGATAGATACAGGTGCCAAGCCTTGTTCGCGAATGAGTTTAGCGGCCGCCTGTTCGCTATCGGCCTGCACCTCTGATTTAACTATCTCGCCGGTACTGGGGTTACGGGCTTCATACTTGAAAGTCAGCACAGCACGCCTCCTTTGGAGGCAATTAACAATTTACAATTAGCAATTAGCAATGATGGACAAAAGCCTGTGGCTTTTGAAATTAAAATCTCAGCGAAGCTGGGCTTCAATGGTAAATGGTAAATGGTAAATGGTAAATCAAGCGATCCCATCGCGGCCTAGCCTCTCATCAGCCTGTCTAGCTCATCCAAGTCAACTGCGAAGTTGCGGGCTTCATCGTAACTAATGGTGCCGCCATGCACTAGGCCAACCAGGGTTTTGTCCATGGACTGCATGCCAAATTCGGCGCCGGTTTGGATAACCGCTTCCAGCTGGTGGCTTTTGCCTTCGCGGATGATGTTGCGGACTGCCGGCGTGGCTACCAAAATTTCGGCGGCGGCAATGCGGCCGCCGCCGATGGCCGGGATTAGGCGCTGTGAAGCGATGGCCATTAGGATGTTGGCCAGCTGCGAGCGGATTTGCGGCTGCTGGTGCGGCGGGAAAACATCGATCATACGGTCGATGCTTTGGGCAGCGGAGTTAGTGTGTAACGTGGCGAATACCAAGTGGCCGGTTTCGGCAATGGTAATGGCGCTGGCGATGGTTTCCAGGTCGCGCATTTCACCTATCAATACCACGTCCGGGTCTTCACGGAGGGCGCTCCGTAGGGCGGCACTGAAAGAGTAAGTATCGTAGTGGACTTCGCGCTGCACAATGACGGCTTTTTGCGATTTATGGGTGTATTCGATCGGGTCTTCGATGGTAACGATGTGTACCGGTTTTTCCTGGTTTATCCTGTGTACCAGTGAGGCCAAAGTAGTTGACTTGCCGGAGCCAGTCGGGCCAGTTATGAGCACTAGGCCCCGCGGATAGTCGGCGAATTTGCTGACGATTGGCGGCAGGCCAAGTTGTTCGACGCTCAAAATCTCGTTAGGTATCAGACGCAAAGCAGCTGCCAAGTTGCCCCGTTCATGGAAAGCGTTGACCCGGAAGCGGCCCAGATCGCCAAAAGCAAAGCTAAAATCGAATTCTTTATCTTTAAGTAAAATTTGCTTTTGGTCTTCGTCCAGGATGGCGAACACTAGTGTTTCTACGCCCTCTTCATTGAGGGCATCGGCTCCTTGAACGGCGATTAGCGAACCATCCACCCTAAGCATCGGCGGTAAACCGACTTGGATGTGCAAGTCAGAGGCCTTTTTCTTAATGACTTCTTCTAGTAGTACTTCGATTCGCGGTTGTCCCTGCATCACTCGCTCCCTTCGGTCGCTTTAGGAACTAGGAAGTAGGAACTAGAAACTAGCCGTCTGCTGAGTAATTGCTGGTCTTTTTTCATTTTCATGTGCCCACTCCCCTACTTTCTAATTCCTATTTTCTAGTTACTGTTTTCATGCGCTGTCCTCAGCAGCTACCCGGTTAACTTCAGCTAATGTCGTTCTGCCATCCAGCGCCTTTAGGTAACCATCTTGGCGCATAGTTACCATACCTTGCTTTTGGGCTTGGTTTTGGATTTGTGTACTAGTGGATTGTTTCATAATCAACGCCTGAATTTCCTCTGTCACCTCAAAGACTTCGTAGAGTCCCATACGGCCCTTATACCCACCGGGAGAATCCGAGGTATCCTTGCCCTTGAATAAAGTATAAGCGTTTTGGTCCGCAAGAGGCAAGCTTTTATAACCTAAATCCTCGCTAGCCTTGGCCACATCTGAGTCGGTTTTGGGCAATAAATTGCCGAGGGTTGACTTAATGGCGGTGGTTTCAGTCTCAGACGACTGGTAGCTTTCGCGGCCGCTCTCTGGTATGCGGCGGACTAAGCGCTGGCCAATCACGGTGTGGACAGTCGAGGCAATCAAAAAGGGCTCAATGCCCATATCCAGTAGCCGCGGCAAGATTCCGGCCGCCGAATTGGTGTGCAGCGTACTGAACACCAAGTGGCCAGTCAAAGCCGCCTGGACAGCCAGGGTAGCGGTTTCTTTGTCGCGGATTTCCCCTACCATGACCACGTCTGGGTCCTGGCGCAAGATAGACCTCAGCCCAGTGGCGAAAGTCAGCCCAACGTCGGCATTAACTTGGATTTGGTTAATGCCTTCCATTTTGTACTCTACAGGGTCTTCCAGGGTCACGATGTTGATGGCGTCGTTTTTGATTTCCTGAAGCAAGGCGTAAAGCGAGGTTGATTTACCGGATCCGGTCGGACCAGAGGTTAGGATCATGCCGTTGGGCTGCTGCAGGCCTTTACGGATAGCCCGGAGCGCCCGACCGGCGTAACCCATATCCTCTAAGTGCAGACTGGTACCGGACTTATCTAGCAAGCGGATCACCACTTGCTCACCCCACACAATCGGGGCTATGGCGATACGCAGGTCAATCTGCCGGCCATCAACTACTATCGGGAAGCCGCCATCTTGCGGTACCCGGTGTTCGTCTATTTTTAGGTTACTCAAGATTTTTATACGGCTGACTAAGGCTGGTTCAGCACTCTTGGGCAAGCGCATAATCTCCCGCAAGATGCCGTCAATTCGGCAACGGATTTTCAGCTCTTTCTCGAGCGGTTCAACATGGACATCACTAGCCCGGTTACGAGCGGCAAACTCTAAAATAGCAGTTAGGGCTTTAGAAATTGGTGAATCCTGGACTAAGGCGGTGATATTTTGCCGATCCGGCGATTGCTCGGCTTGGGCAACCTTTTCTTCTTCCAGGTGGGCATCGAGTGCGTTTCCCATCCGGGCGTCCAACCGGCTACCATATTGTTCAAGTACCTGTTTAATGCCGGCTTCGCTGGCCGTATAGACTTTAAGCGGCCGGCCGATTTTATTGCTCAAAAAGTCAACAGCTTGGACGTTGTCGGCATCAAGCATAGCCACTACTAGGCGGTGCTGCATCTCGCCTAAAGGCACGGCCATATAGCGTTCGGCTACATCCTGCGGCAAAAGGCTAAGTATTTCCGGGTTAATTTTAGTGGCCGATAAATTCACATAAGGCACTTTAGTAACACTTGCCGTAGCCTTAGTAAGGTCTTCGTCGTTAATCTGGCCGCTACTTACTAAATAGCTAAAAAGGGGCTGGCCTTTGGCTTTAGCCTCTTCTTGGAATTTACGCAGCTCTTCACGGCTTAATAAACCAGCCTTGACTAGCTGGTCTTCAACCTGCTGTTCGGTCGTGGCAGACAGGACGCTCACCACTGCCTCCTATTGCTTGGTATTAAAAGGAGTCGGGTTGGTATTGTCACCGATTTTGATGAGTTTGGTGGGGTCAAAAGCCTGGGTATTAAAGTAGCGGCTGTCGGGGGTCGGGAAATCAGCCGAGATGGGCTCTACCACTTCGACTTTTTGCTGCCGGTTTTTTGGCGAAGCGAACAACATCTTGCTCAAAAACAATGATAAGACGGCGCTAATGAACACAATGATGATAATCAGGGCGATATCTTTTTGCTTCATGACGCACCTCCGGTGCAATAAACAATAAACAATGAGTAATGAGCAATTTTGCTTTCGAATCGCCTTTCCCTGCTGATTGTTCTTTGGTCATTGCTCATTACTTGACTTCCTTCGTGGTGATCTTAAGGTTTTTAGCCGGCTGGTAATAAGTGTGGGCGGTGACGACTAGCTGCATGCTGTTGGTGGCACCAGACAATTCCAGCTTATCTATCTGGATCGGCCGGATGGACTTTTGTAATACGGATATCAAATTCTGGACAGAACCATAATTCGCGTTAATGACCGAGAATGTAAAGGGCATAATAACTGCTTGGGGCGAAGGGCTGCTGGTGTTTGTCTGTTGAGTTAACTGGTCATCAGTCCCGCCAATGCCACCAACGCTAAACCCGCGGTCGCCCAGAACTTTCTCTAACGAAGAAGCCAGCCCTGGGAAGTCGTATTGTGGAGGCAGCGCGTCTAATATGATTTTAGCGTTGTCGCCGTCGTTGTCGCCATTGCCGCCGGAATTGCCGCCTATAGCGTTAGTCGAGGTACTGACGAAAGCTTTATAAGCAGTGACTAAACTATCTACGGCTTTGACGTTGGCTTGCAACTGCTTATGAGCCTTTTCTTTTTCGGCAGTCACCCGGCCCAAATAACCCTTTTGGCCCCAGAGAGCGTGGGCTGCTACCAAGGCAAAGACTGAGATAAAGGCCGCTATACCAACGGCTATGACCATCTGGGTTTGGGCTTTGTCGATAGCTACGCGCTTAGTAGAAAGGGTTGGTTTTTTCATAGGACCTATTTCATACCTCCAATTTTGTTAAGCGAAAGCTTTTCTGGTGGTAGCGAAACTGGCAGCAGGCGAACAAAGCGTACCTTTAGGTACGTTGCGGAGCGGTCTGACAGTTGCAGCCCGCCAGAAAAGTTTGAGGCTGAATTGTAGGTATGAGATAGGTTCATCAATTTGCCGCCTTTATAAATAGGTCACCTGGTTTGTCCACTTCCGACCTGGTAGTTATGAGGCTAGGAACCGCTAAACTGATATTTTTAGTGTTATCAAAGATGGTTTGGTCGTAACCCAAGCTTATAGAATAGGTAGTTTGGTTTTTGCCCAGGCCAAAACTAGATAACACGATATTCGTGAAAGCTGGTTGCGTGGCGTTTTCACCCACGACTTTATAGGAAGTAAATTTAAGCGTGTCTACAAATTTGTTCACGGTGCCAATTGAATCGGCCGTCCCAGTAATAGTTATAGTGTGGGCGGTAAAATCAACCGACAGGTTACTAATGTTAACTTGGGCGGGAACGATTTGCGTCATATAACCGAACAAGCGGTCACTAGCCGGTTTGTCCTCGTGCAGTTTAGTTAGGCTGGAAAGCTGATTTTGGACAGTCAGGATTTTATTGAGGTCAGTCTGGCTAGTCAGCTTCCGGCTATCGCTGGAAATATCACGGTTAAGGTCACCGAGGTGCTTTTTTTGCAAACCAATCAGGCTGAATAATAACAGTAAAACCGCCAAAGACACTAAAGCCAATAAGGCTGAAGCCACTACTACCACGCGGCGCGTTTGTTCAGCTTTTAAATATTTGAGCTTTACGTCTGGCAATAGGTTAAATTGAATCATGGCATTCGCTCCGCGAGTCCTGCCGCGACCCCAAACTGGTTGGAGACAGTTAGCAGTTCATTCTGTTTAGCTTGCGGGAAAGATACGTTGCGCCAGGCATTGCCAATTTCAACACTGATATTAAATTTATTCGCAATGTAAACCGGGAATTCAGGTAAGGTAGCGGCACCGCCAGTGACGATTATGCGATCTAGCTTTTGTTCGGTGTATCGGGTGCTGAAAAATTTGATAGATTTTTCGATTTCGACCATCAAAAGGTCGACTGTACCACTAATAGCATGGTAGATCTGGCCTTCTAACTTTTGTTGGTTCAGGCCAAATTTTGCCACGAATTGACGGGCTTGGTTTTCATCTATATTGAGGTTCTGCTGGGCGGCTTTGATGATAGCTTCAAAACCAGTAGGAATAGCCCGTGTCAAACGCGGAGCTCCATTTACCACCACTATTAAGTCGGTCGACAAACTGCCTATATCCAGGACCATCTGCGGCAAGACGGAATCGGCTGGCACTACCGCCCGGGTCAGCGCCATGCTATCCGGCTCAAAAGCTACCACATTCAGGCCGATCGACTCCAGCATATCCAGCCGATTTTCAACGTACTCGTTCGACACGCTACTAAGTAAAACTTCGACTTTGGTTTTATCGGCCGGCGAATCGCCCAACATTTGCCAGTCAATCTTTGATTCATTAAGTGGCGTTGGGATGAGTGAATCGGCTTGGTATTGGATAGTTTTGCCAAGCTCTTCATCATTGAGGCGCTCGATATCTACTACTGTTGTAAAAACCCGCTGGCTAGGCAAACCGGCAGCTACATTTCTAGTGCTAACTCCTGCCTTTTCGATTAGAGACTTAACTGTCTGAGCGACAGTTTCCTGGTCAGCTTTAGAATCACTGAGAGCCAGTTTTGGGTCAATCGGTACGTAAGCGTAGCGTTGCAAAGCCTTAACCCTGTCGCGGCCGCTAAGCTGCACTAAACGGATAGCTGTCGTGCCAATGTCCAGGCCAAAGAAGTCAGATCCACTACTACTTAGCAAACTCATAATAACCCCACTATACCATAAGCATGATCAGTAAATCGTCTGCCATTAGCTAAAAAGCTTTGGCGGCCAAATTTGTGTTTATGCTTGCTGTTTGTCATTTCCCACCCGATCCTGATCTTTATTCCAATATACCTTAAAACCTACAAACTATAAACAATTTTCTAGAGAACTGGCGGCAAAGCCGATATAGCATCGTACTGCACAGCGCCTTGACTGGGCAGCTGGATAGCCGGGTTGCCTAGGTAGAGTTCGGGGCTGAAATCGAAGACTTCGCCGGCACAAACGGCGTAATTCACGCCACCGTTGTTAGTGCAAGCCCGGGTGGCGGAACTAGTGGTTTCACCGGCAGTGGCCTCCCGCAACGTTCCCAGCGTGCGCATAAAGTTAACTTGGTTGGCTATGAAAGCGCCGCTTATAACCAGCTGTTTGTTGCAAGTAGCGTACAAACTAGCCGCGTCCACCGGCGTAAAAGTAGAGTTGCCGCAGGTATAAATCTTGCCGCCATTGGCCACGTAAATACCGTCCAGCCGGGTCACGCCGGGGCTTATATAGATATTGCCCGTGGCTACCAGCACGAAAGACGGTACTTTCTTGTCGGTCAAATTCCAAGGCAAAGAAGCGTTAAAGGTAATGTTGCCGCCGATGTAAACGTCGCCGGGCACGAAGACCGATACGTTGTGCGTTGGGGTAATACTACCCCCGGCTAATTGAATACTGCCGGCATCTAACTCGTGGGCGCCGTCGCCCAAAGCACCGCTATCAACCGTGAACGGCGAACCGCTGGCACTGACCGCGTTGGCGCTGTCGGGCGACTCTGGGTTGAATAAACAGTGTTGGCCACCGAAATTGCCGCCCAGGGCCGCGCTGTAATCGGCGTCGGCCGGGGGCGCGGCGATATCGTTAGCGAAAGTCAATCCTAGCGGCGGGGTCGGCTGGCTGTTTTCGCTGCTGGCAAAGCCAGCTATTTGGCCAAGCGCGGTGGCCGAGAATTGGCTGCTGGCGCCGGCCAGCGGGGCACCATTGTTGTACCAGCCACCGAGTATGCCGGCATGGCTTAGGTCGCCCGTAGCGCAGTCAAAGTCCCCGCCGCTGCTCACACTGCTGCCGTAAACCCGCATATATGGCAAATCCACCACCGAGAGCGTGCCTGGGCAATTAGTCACTATGGCCACGTTGGCACTGTTATAAAAGCTCCAAAACACACTGTAATCAGCGGCCGCCCCGGCCGTACCCGTAGGGCTTGAACCGGAAGTTATGGTTGGACCTGTTTGTGAACTAGGGGTCTCTGGAATTGTGAAGTTGGCGGCATAGCCGTTGCCAAAATTGTCGCTCAACTTAAACGTACCGCCGCTAAAAGCCGGCGAATTGTAAATATTAACAGTGATTGAGTAGCTATCGCCTGGCTGGATTGGTGATCCAGGGGAAGTGAGGTTCGTGGGAGTCATAACGCCGCACGAAGCGGTAACCGACTGCTTAAAAATCCAGCGAAAATGGTAGCTATGCGCATTCTGCAATATGATAGAGCCGGTAGTTTGGCCGTAAGCAATCGCGTGCATATTGGCGGGGGCCACCAGATAAGCCGTGGTACAACCGCCGACCGGCGGCGACGTACTGTCACAGAATGAATAGCCGATCAAAGTCCAGCCGGTATCGGCCGTGCCCGCGGCCGTCAAACTCAACCTGTAACTTGTAGCCGATAGTTGGTTGCCATGGCTGGTTGAGAAATAAAACGGGTTGGTCGTAACGCTGCCTGCGGCGGCGCCGTTTGAATAATAAGTGGCGGAAATCTTGTCATCGCTAAAGGGATAGTTCGCCAGGGTGCCAGTGCAAGACCCAGCCAAGGTAACGTTGGCGCAATTGCCGCCGTAGGTGCCCAGCCCGCTATTGTCTATCTTGACGCCGTCCAAGCTAGGCGGCGGCGTCACGTTGATCGTGATATGGAAGGTTACAGGCGTAGATGAACAATTAGCTGGAGGGTATTGGGACGTCGCTTTGAGACCATTATCGGCGACGCAATAGCTGTCACTTGGGTTCCCGTGGTAGTTATTGATCTGCGTGTAGTTCATAGTTATATCTATGGTCTTTGAGGCAGTCAAAGGTGTACCACTGTTATAGGTAATACCGAGCGCCGATGTGAACCAGTAGCGGGTAGTCGAAGTGTAGCCCTTAGTCAGCGTTTGGCCTGCCCCTCCAGAAATAGTTCCACCGGTAGCGGTTATGCTGTTAATATAGGAACGGTTCACTAGGTCGCCGTTTTGGGCGGTCGAGTTGGGCTTGCCATCGTTTGGCAACCCGGCATATGTCCGCGAATCAACATTGACCAAATTATGATGCAAAAATATCATCCCTTGTACCTGTAAGGCTACGGATGTCGTGCCATAAGGCACAGTGATCACTGAGTCATTCGCTGGAAAGCCGGCCTGGGATATCCAGTCAGTCACCCAGTATAGGTTGGCTGTGGTAGTTTTATCGTAAGCCGATATCTGGGTTTTATAGGTGCTAGGGATCTGGGTTGGTGTAATAGCACGCGCCCGGCCGCCACTTAAACCTAAACTAATTAATAACGTAAGCAATAGAACGTAAATAAATTTATAAGGCACAGCGCTAGGTAATTTACAGCCTTCGGATTTGAGTGCAGTTTGGCTGAAAACCGAACATCGAAGCGCAGGCGTACTATTGCTACGGTGAGCATCGAAGCGCAAGTTTTCGGGCAAAATGTGCCAAATCCGGAGGCCGTTTTTCATGGGGCGCTAAATGTCCTTACGTTTTTGTGAGCTTGTTCGGCTTGCTGTGCCATAAAATCGACATCTTGGCGCAAATCTTTAATCTTTTTGCCACCCAGCGAATAGTTAGCCAGCGTTGGGTCGGCGGCGTAGGCTTTATTCAAACGATCCAGGTACGATTTGGCATTAGGGTAATCACCGGTGTTGATGTAGTAATTGACTAGCACGAAAAGGCATTTGGGGTCGTGCTGATAGTCCGGTAATTTCTGCACTTTTTGGGCTATTGCTGTAAGCTCGGCGACTTTGCTGGAGTCTACCGCGTCGAAAGCCTGCCGCAAAAGGTCACCCGCGGCCTTGCTGGAACAAGCATTATTACTAACCGCGCGGTTCTGCTGCCGGTTATGGGCGTACAGCCAAAAGCCCGCGGCTACTAAAGCCACGGCTACCAACACAGCTAACGGCTTCACTAACTTGCCTGGCCTAAAACTAAACCTTGGGACGCTGCCCATGACCATGTCGTTGGAGGCTTCTTTAGTAACTTTCGTGGGTTTACTTTGGCTCATTTTCCCGTACTTTTTAAGCTTTAGCTTGATAATAACAGAAGAGTTAAGTCTTTTACAACGCCAGTTTTGTCCTAACCTACCGAGCGAGATTCCTCCTTCACACTTTGAATCTCGCTTTTTTATGATTCTTAGCTAAATCTGTCGCACGGCCTGGTCTATCCACTCCGGAGTATGTGCTTTTTCAGCGACCTGGACATCCGCGAAAAGAAGAGTTGCTCTGCCTGTTGTTTCGTATTCGTGTCGGTGGGCATCAGTAATTTCAACGGGCGCGTGCCCAATAATCATTCCACCATCATAAGGCGGCAAACCATCTTCACTCTCTTCAGGATCCATAAAATGGGCAGTCGGACCACCATGGCTCAAGCCAAGTTCCAAAGCTTTCTTAGAAGCATCTTCGCCAATAGTATTTGCGGTGGCCGGTAAAGGTCCTGGATGCCAGTTAGCTATTACTAACCCCCCAAGAGCCGGTTTAACTACACGTTTCATATAGCCTAAAGCAAATAACATCTTTACATCATAAACTTCCATGGCTAGGCGTAATATTTCTGTCGAAGCAGCAACCGTAATTACACCTTTTGGAGGTTCTACTTCATCCTTAAAAGGATCATTGTTATTAATCAAATAGATGTGTTTGCCTAAACCAAGCTTATCGGCCCGTTCCCATATTCCTGCGCCAGGATTATTACATACCACAAAGGCTATAGTGGCGTCCATGGCTCCGCTCAAGTCAGCTAAGCGGGCGGCTTCAAAGGTCGTGCCGCTGCCGGAAGCCAAAACCCCAATCCGGTTTTCAGAACCAATAGCCATACCCATCAGTTTAAATGCTTAGCCCTCTTTTGCAAGCATGAACATTACTGCGCGTTAGTGCTAGTCGCCTCTAGAGAGCAGTAGCAGTCTTACTATAGCGATACCAAACCGATATCGGCTTAATTGTCTATTTTTGGGCTATATAAATTACGTAAGGAGACTTAGGCTTTGGCGCTAAAGGCTCGTTTGATTGAGGCGTCACCGCCTTAGATAGCCTTACCTCTAACACTTTTAAGCCGGCCTCTTGGAGTGCGGTTCTCAAGAACTCTTCACTCCAGTAATAATCTGTGAACACTTGGCCCGTTTCTTTTACGCGAGTTGGTACGGCATCACCGCTTTTGAGATTAGCTTGCTGCTCAACCGTCAATACTGGCTCAAAAGAGTCTGAACCATTTAGGTGCCCTTCTCTCGTGCATGTCAGAATGATAACGGCTCCTCCGGGCGCAACTACTCTATGAAGCTCTCCTAAAACTTTATGTACCTCGGGAGCAGAAGAAATTTCCAAAATTACTAAGCCCGAGAAAGCTAAATTAAATGTATTGTCTTTAAACGGCAGGACGCCACTTTCTATGCGCTCGTAAGATATGCCTGGGATTTCTTTTTCTGTTGCCATATCGAGCATTTCTTGATTGACATCCACCCCGACTACTTGTTCAAATCCAATTTGTCTTAGAAGCCGTGTAGACCGACCAGCTCCACAACCATAATCTAGAGCTTTCTCGCCTACCCCGTACTTTTCTACTATATCTTTTACTAGTGAGTATGCTAATCCTTGTTGCGTATCTAATTCGAGTCCTAGGGTGGCATAAAATTCTGGCGATATACCAGCACCATTATTTCGAGATTGATTAGTCATAATAATTATTCATAAAAGTATAACTCCCATCAATATCGCAGAAAAGTCTAAAATAATATACTGCATGAATGTTTAATGGCGGCGGCGCTTCCAGCTCTCGTCCTCTGCCCTCCGTTGAGCCACCCACTGTGCGTTAGAAGAGTTATCAATTATTTCCTGAGTGGACTTTATCTCCGAGTCAATCTTGTCCAAGGCCTTTTGTTGTTCATCGCCCTTCAGTTTAACTTCTACGACATTGCGGTATCTTTTTAAGACATCTAAGCGTGCCTTATCGAAATCCATGTCTTGGGCAAAGTTACCTTTGTGATTAAAACCAGCAATATTAATGTTCTTGGCCATCCAGCCAACGATAATATTAAGTTTTTGGTCGGCAGTGCTTTTGCCAGCCACCTTTGATGATAGATAGTCAACTATGCCAAATCCTGCCTCAGTGTCGTAAAGAACGTTTGATGGTCTGGGGTCTATTTCAATGCCACGCTGACTTACGGCAATAAGCGTATCTACCAGCTCTCCAAGTTGATTATCGGTAATCCGCTTAATCTCATCTATCGTTAGATCCTCCACCTCTTTGCCCGGCATCATTTCAGCAACAGTAGCTCCGTCCTCATAAGAGGCTGCGACTATTTGCTCCAGGTGTGGCACGCCTTTACCCAGGACCGCGCCAGCCAGATGGCTATCGACCACACTGGCGTTAACTTCTTTGCTTTTGGGAATTCTGACTGCATATGTTTTTTCGCCATCCAAGATTTTAAAGACATTTGAGTTTAAGCCAGTGCCTAGATAAGCTGGATGTTCCTTGCGAGTTGCCGGATCAGCCGATTCTTGTCTCAAACGCTCCACTGTTGGAGCAAAAGCACCGTATCGTCTAAGCATTTCCGCTCTGCCCTGTATACCTTCATATTTTGATCCGCCCACTGAGCGCAAAAAGTTTATGTAATCACTGGCTGTAGCGGCTGTTCTTTCCGTGCCCGCAGGCACAGGAGTTCTTTCACCATTTTCAGCCTTATGGTATTCATCGGAGTCAGTCACTCTCGTGACATCTTTTGCTCGTTCAACTGCCAAATTACCAAGATTGTCGAGGATATGCCCCTTATCTTTATAGTGCTCAACCCCCTCAGCAGCAAAAGCGGCTATTTGCGCTTGCACAACTTCGGGCGGCTTGGGTGTTTCAGACATATTTTTATTTTAGATATACTTCTAAATAATAGCATAGATTTGCTTTTTTGGCAATAGTTATTATCTGTTATAATTCTATTATGAGTCTTTCGATTGGCATAGTTGCAAAACAAAACAACATAAGAACAGCCCTACGGATAAAGGAGTTGGTTTAGATGTTAAGCATAGCAACTGCTACAAAATAAACATACCATTCGAAATCAAAGTACAAATGCCAAAGACTGACCTCGGTAAAAAGGGCTACTCCCCTACTTTCGCCGAGCGGTTGGCAAAAGAACAGCAGCAGAAAGCACTTTTAGCTCAAGCAAGGGCGCAGAAGAGCCGCACACAATAGTTATGCTCTCTACTTTAGGCTTCGACTAATTGCAGATGTCTAATCAAGTTTTTAGCGTGGAACTCAATAAATGTTGGGGGTAAGGCATTGCCAATCATCATGGAAACGCCCTTTTTCCCAGATTTAAATGAGAACTTATAGTCAATCGGGAACGTTTGAAGCAGTGCTGCCTCACGTAAAGTGATAACCCTATCTTGTTGAGGGTGTAGGAATCTTCCTTTTGAGGGGTTATTGCAGCCTCCTGTTATGGTTGGAGACGGCTTGTCCCATGCCATACGTCCATACACATCTTTAAAGCCATTTGTACGTTTATGGCATTCAAGTTGATACTCTTCTCCTAAGTCAGTCCTACTACCACCGTCCTTGGGTATGAGTTTTATAAGCTTTTTAACCTTATCGCTTCTATTTTTCTCGCTAGTGTCATGCAAAGGGTCATCTGCACTGCCGTCTGGTGGCAGGAAGCCAATCGCATCTCTGACCGTTTTCATTTTATCTTCGTCTAGCTCTTGCTTAATTACTTCAATGTCATCAAATCTTGAAGCAAGCATTATCATACGTCGCCTGCCCTGCGGCACGTTGTAGTGCGACATCTTTAAAACTTTGTGATCTACGCTATACCCAAGCTGTTCAAGTTCAGCAACAAGAGTTTTCAAACGCTCATCACTATTGAGTGCAGGTACATTCTCCATCATGATAGTCTTCGGTTTGAGAGCAATCGCAAACCTCAAGACCTCGTATATCAGTTCGTTTCGAGGGTCGTCTCGTCTACCCCTATTTCTAGTACCGATCGTGGAGTAGCCCTGACAAGGTGGGCAGCCAGCCAGCAAATCAAGTTCGCCCACTTCAAGGCCAAGCTCCTTGGCGTACTCAAAAGGGTCAATCTTTGTAATATCGCTCAGTTTTAAGTTTGTACTCGGGTGATTCAGTTTGAAGCTCTCTGCATAAACTGGCTGATTTTCAACAGCACCAATAACGTTAAACCCTGCTTGCCGAAGACCTTGCGTAAGGCCGCCAGCACCACAGAACAAATCTATTGCAGTCCTCTTCTTAGTTTTTTTCATTACATAAACCTCATGCTTATTGTAGCCGGTCTCGTAGTAATTGTGTAGCCGTAGGTGGAGAAAGTCTAGTTCTATCTGTTATCTGGCATTTTCAACGATGTCTTTAAGCCCAGAGTCATAGTGATAATTCGTAATCTCACCGTTGATAAACAGCATTATTACCCTATCAAGTACTTCAAGCGGCACAACATACCACTCGCTTGGCTCATGGCTGTTGCCCTCGCTACTTTTTACCGAGAGATCAAGTTTAACTTCACCGAAAAACCTATGCAGCAAGTTTTCAAGCTTTGGGGTGTTCATATTTAAGCACTTATAGCTGGCAACAATCTGGACAGGAGCATTTAAGAACGTTGGGTCTGTTTCAGCGTTACGAATACGAGTCTCAACTTCACCCCTCGTAAAACCAATCTTGTACAAGTTTTGTATGTCTTGTATCGCCGTATCTTGGCTTAGAGACTTCAGTATGTATATCCTGCCAGTAACCTCGTCATCTTCGGTGCCGTCTCTCCACTCAGGGTTTGTCTGATAGCCTGCGGGGACAATTCTAGCCCCCTCTTTTGTGCGATAAAGAGTACGAGCGAACGAGCGCAGCAAGATGTTTGATTCAGTACCATTTTCATAAATAACATGTAGCCGAGCATTCACTTTTGCATTAGATTTGAAGTTATCGTCCCTATCCTCAACCAGCGCAACAACACCGTTAAAAACAAAGTATCTGCCTGGCATAATTTGGTACTCACTACTAATACTAGCCCTGATAAACTTCCCTGCGCTTAAGCCAGCATGAACGTCTTTGAAGCCTTGCTCGTACTTATGGAAGTCCTTGCTTTTGTGGGCGCGAGCAATGTTTTCAGCCTTTTTGATATTAGTAGGAATGTTTTTAATCGTCAGTACGCCAGTCGGGTCATCAAGTAACCCAAACTTATCGCCAGTAAATATCTCATCTAGATTTTCTGGTGGTGGTGCTGTCGTAAGCAGACTATGCGAATCTACAGCCGCCAACGCCTGAGATTTATTCTCGTCCAGTATCAGTGAGCGCAATCGAACACCTAGCTTGCGTTCGTTTAAGTCGGTAGTATCAACTGACGGGATACGGCCATTGTCAGCATAAAAGTCGTTGATTTCATTAAACGCTTCAACCAACAAGTCATCTGGCGTAGCTGCTTTTGAGTGAGGATTTACCTTTAGTAAATCATGCTCATCGTTATTAAAAATCTTTTTGAGCTTATCAGACATCGGCTACACCTCGGCTCAATTCTTCGCGCTTCTTACGCTGCAGGTATGCCAGTACTTCCGCCATGCGCTTTTCTTGTTCGTTTGACGCATTTATTGACGGCTTGCGACCATGTAGTTCGTAAAACAAGTTAATCTTCGGCCACAGAAACTCTGCTTCTTCCTCGCTAACGTCAATTCGTGTCGCAGCTATCGCTTCTTGAATAACAGCAAGAACGCTTGTAGTTACTGCCTTAGACAGTATTTCAAAGGCTTTTTGGAATGGGTTTACAGAGTCAATAAGGTCAATGCTGATTTCATCTATGTTTACGAACTTGTCGGCCATTTTGATAAAACGTCTGTCGCCAACGTCTTTGGACTCGCCATTTTTAATAACTGAATCTACGACTACTTGCTGCCTCAATTCTTCGACTTGCTGTTCGTCTAAGTCGGGGTAACGCTCCCTAATAATTTTGGGAATTAGCACTTTATTAGTAACTTCTGCGTCCAGATTACCAGCCGAGGCTTTGATAATGGTTTCATCTTGCAAGATGTTTGCTTTTAAGTCATTTAAGTCAGTTTCGATGATCTGCTTTACCCTGTCGCTGCTTGGCTGCTTGAACCCCCGAATGCTTATAACGTTTTTGGGTGGATTCGGGTCATCATCACCAGCATTTTTAGCCTTGAACTTGAAGTTGGGCGCGAGAACTTGCTCCATAAGTAACGAGCCAGTTATCGCTTTTAGCATATTGTTTACTGACACTTTTACTTCGTCTGTAGTAGCTTCTGGCTCTGCAATAAGGTTCGTAAATTGAGCGTGTGTTTTGTTAGAACTATCCCTTGTGCAACGACCAATAATCTGTATTATCTCTGTTAGTGAGGCGCGATAGCCGACAGTTAAGGCGTGCTCGCAATAAGGCCAGTCAAAGCCCTCTTTTGCCATTCCTAGAGCGATAATTAAGTCTATTGCGTCAATGTCCTTTTTGGCGGTCTGGCTCAAATATGTAAGTGTCCTAGCCCTTTTTACTTGATCGGTGTCGTCTACCAAGTCAGCTACCTTGATGACTTTACCGTCCTCATGTCGTTTAACATGAATAATTCCAGTCTGCTCATCTTGGTCGATAACTGTTCCTATAGAATCAAGTATCTGGCCTACTTCTTCGATTTTATCTTTAGTCGATTCACCACTGTTTACATTCGGTATATGCAGAATTGTCTTTTTATCAGTGTCTAAAATCTCGTGAATGGCTGACGTATATTTACCCTGATAAAAGTGGTAACCAATGCCCAGCGATTCCAAATACTCGTAGCCATTCAACTGGTCGTAGTAGTTAAAAGTAACTGGCGTAAACTTTGCTTCATCTTCTGGTAGCAGAATCGGTACAGCGTCTCCTCTGAAGTAAGAACCTGTCATAGCGATTACATGCACATCACTGCCATGCATTACGTCCCTAAGCAAACTGCCTAGCCTACTTGAGCCTACGTCTGACGAAACATGGTGGAACTCATCTATAGCAAGCACACAGTCATTAAATGCGTCTGGCGACAACGCTTCAAAGGCAAAGCGCAGTGTTGCGTGAGTACAAATCAGAATAGGTGCATTACTACTCATGAACGATACAAAAGCGTCCACTTTGCTCTTTTCAGCACCAGGTGTACAAAGATTGTATTTATCGTCCACTTCCCAGTCTGTGAAGAAGCCATGCTCTTTTAAGTTTGTTGTTTCAAACGACGAACCAATAGATCTTTCAGGCACAGAAACAATAATCTTCTTCCTGTTTTGATTAAACAGTTTGTCTAGACCAACAAACATTAAAGCCCTTGATTTACCAGAAGCGGGGGGTGCTTTCACTAGTAAGTGCTGCGAGTTGCGCTTTTCGTAAACCCTCTGCTGCATTTCACGCATACCCATTGTATTCGTTCGTATGCTTTCGCCTGTCTGGTCGTAATCAACCTCAACTATGTTGATAGGTTTTTTCTCCGAACTCATACTAGAATCTCCCCTTTCAACATAATTTCATATAGGTCAAACAAACAAGCCAGGCGTTCTTCATCACTGTTAAACATGGTTTTACGATATATCCTATCAACGACTTCGTCTAATTCTTCGTGCGCTTTTCTAAGGTCTGCTGGCATTTTATCGGGGTCGTAAAGTTTCGCCAACGTAAGATGAGCGTGATTCTCTCGTACATCTAGCACTTCTAGTGCTTTGGTTTGAATAGACTGAATCTCATTTTCTCTTAACGCAGGTACTGGGAAGTTGTTGTACACAATAGCCGCCGAATAACGAATACGAGTTTCAAGTTGCCCCGCAATAGCCTTAACCCAAGTCATGTGTAGCTTTGATGAGAGTAAGCCGAATATGTATGGGTCAGCGTCATAAATAGCAAACGCTTGATTAGAAATAATTGTTTGTCCAGTAAGATACCCTAACGGGATATACTCACGCTTTTCCGAAGTAATTATTGGCATAATGATACAATTTTTCTCTTTGTAGCGTATCTCGGCAAACTTGTAGGGGTATGCTGCCAACTTTTTTGTATTTACCCTATCGCTGCCACTACGCCATTTTTCTACACGCCTTACTTTTTCTCGCAACACAGGAATCCTGATTGCATCGTTATAGTTTGAATCATCTATCCAAACAGCATATCGCTTAATACTACGCAAAAACTCATAAGCACCAATAAAGGGTTTCAGGAACTGCTTTGCCTCTGGGTTTTCACTGATTATCGTTGAATACTCCTGTTCACTTATCGTAAAGTTACCGTCATCAAGCGCAAAGCTGCCGTAATCTAATATGGGAAGCTTAGATATTGGCTTTCTTCTAGCTTTAATAAAGATGTCATCGGCAGCAGCTAGATATGCGTTTATGTTGTGTACTTCCGACCAGACATTATTAACAAATAGGTGCTTCTTGCCTTTTTGAATTAACCTCACGGAGATAATTACACACGTTACGCCAGCTTTATTTTTAGCATTATTAGACCACTTGAAAGACTGGTACGCGAAGCTAATTTCATGCTCGTTCAGAATATGAGACCACAGAAGTTCAACTTGCGTACCTTGTGCGATTGAGTTGGTTGAAACCATTGCATATTTACAGTTCTGATTCGAGCCTATGTACTCTGTGGCTTTGTAGAACCAAATGCTAACATAGTCCAAGTTGCCGAATCCTTTGATAAAATCAAGCGCTCGTCTCATATCTTCTTTTTGACTCTTATTTTGCTTACGAGCGCCGCCAAATGGTGGGTTGCTAATGATATAAATCTCGTCTTTATCATTGTTAGGGCAAACTTCGCTCCAATTCATTCTGGCGGCATTGCCATATTTGATATTCCCCGCTTCTTTAAGAGGAATTAACGGTATTTCTGCACCGAACTTTAATGCAAACTCTGCATTCATTTGGTGCTTTGCTAGCCATAACGATAAGATTGCAATCTCATGAGCAAAGTCGTCAATCTCAATGCCGTAGAAACTATCTATGTGAACCCTTGAGAGCATTTGGGTATTTAGAGACCCTAGCTCACTTTGTCGTTCGTAAATAGCATGTTCAAGTTTCCTAAGCTCCTTATAGGCAATAATTAGAAAGTTCCCTGACCCACATGCGGGGTCAAAGATTTTAATTGACTCAATTCTTCCCAGTAATTTACCTAGTTTATTGCTGTCATTATATGCTAAATCAAACTCGTCCTTTAGCTCGTTAAGGAACAATGGCTCAATAGTTTTCATGATATTTGGAACACTCGTATAGTGTTGCCCTAGGTCTGTTCTCGTACCTGGTCTAACGACTGCCTGAAACATGCTACCGAAAATATCGGGGTTAATATCGCTCCAATCCAATTTGCTTGAAGCCTCAATTAACATTTTTCTTGCCTCTTTGTTAAACTTCGGAATATCTGTGAACTTGGTAAAAAGCTTTCCATTTACATAAGGAAACGCCGCAAGGTATTCAGGGTAGCCTTGTTTATCTTCGTCATCTAACGAAGCAAAGAGTACGCTCAAAAAGTCTCTAAGGTCTGAGCCATCTTCTTGGGTGTATGAGGCCACCGCATTAACAAACTGGTTCTTTTTGAAGATCTCTGTGTCTTCTGCGAAAAAGCAAAATAGTAAGCGAGTGAAGAATGTTGTTAGCCCATGCCAATCATTCGCGCTTGTATAACCATTGTGTGCAACTAGCAGGTCAAACAGCTTCGCCATTTTTTCAGCAGCTTTTACATCTGCGTGATTCTCCGAGATGTACTGCGCTTTCTCCATGCCAGCCCAAGGCAAAAAGTAAGTGAAGTGCTTGCCAATATCTTGAATGTTTATGTCCAGAGGCTCGCCAGTCTTTATATCAACAGCAAGTAGCTTGTGATAGTTGGTAGCAATCACAAATCTTGTGCTGTAGCGAACTACTGTCGGGCTAGACTTAAGGTCATCTACTACTGCGTACAGGTCGTCGTCGCTAACGTCAGCATATTTCAGGTAGACTATGCCTTTTTGCGCCACTTCTTCTGCCTTGTTGTCTGCTACATTGAGCTGCCCGTTTCGCAGTCGTGTGATATTGCCCTGCGACCTGCCATAAGCTGCTAGCAGCTCATAAATAAACTCTTGGTCATAATTAAGCCTGCCGCCGATTGGCTTAACGTTTTTTTCAATTTCGCTGAGTGTAATTTGCATGTATGTATAAATTGTTTCTAGGTTTAGTCTTCATTTTACACCTTAAACCGTTATTTTAAGATGTTATTGCCGAATAATGCCCACTATTACTAGCCCTATGACAGCATACGGCTGGGTCTGCTGCGACTTTAGCTATAATCAGTAGTTCTTATTGCACTGTGAACTACAGAGCTACTCACAGCTAAATATCGCAGGATCAGCGTCCACCTGCATAAACTCACCGTTACTCAGTTTGGTATATGTAGGCACATTATTTTGTGGCGATAGTGATGTGCTTGGGTTACCCTGCTCCGCACTAGGGCTTCCTTGCTTGATGTAGTCAGCCTTAGAGCTATAGATGTTGATGTTTGTCCAATCTATACCTGCTGGTTGCGACACAATCTTGTAGCTGCCAGAAGCAATATCAGTGCCTACGAGATAGCTGGCGTTTGCTACGGTTTCGGTAGCACCAGACTTGCAAGCAGCTAACTTGTACTGAGTGGTAGTCGCCTGCGAAGCTACCTGCTTCTTGCTGACTGAGGAATGTCTTGATGACGCTAGCAAAGCAACGCCCACAGCGAGACTTATGATAACGATCAGTGCAATACTGGCAAAGGTTGCCACTTTGTGTTTTTTTAGCCAATTTTGCTGCTTACGCTCCACGTTATCACTCCTCAAATTACTTAAAACTAATTATTACTGCAATAACAGTTTAAAAGCAATGTTTTTGTTACTTATTAGTACTGTTCTTATAAGTAACATTATCGCATGTTAGAGGGTAATGGCACGAACAAGCGCACAACAAAAACTAGGCAAGCAAGTAAAGCACTATCGCACCGAGCTTGGCATTACGCAAGAAAAGCTGGAAGAACTAACTGGGCTGGACAGGTCATACATCTCTGGCGTTGAGCGTGGCACTAGAAACCCCTCTATTAAAAACATCTCTAAGCTAGCCAAAGCCCTCAAAATAAAGGTGTCCGACTTAACCGACTTTTAATACACCAGCTTTGGGGTAAAGTTGGGGTGAAGTTGGGGTGGAATATCGGGTTATTGCACTCCTCTAAGGTGTAAACGATAAAACTTGACAGACTTCTAAAAGATGTCGCTTTTCTGACTCAAAGGCACTACATTTACGAGTATGCAGAGCAAGCGCACTACGCCACTAGATAATGCGGTAGCTAATCGTGAAGCAATCGCCCAAATCAAAAGTCTCTATATTAGGGGCAGGATAACCCGAAAAGTAGCTGAGGCGTTGGCCGAACCTATCATCAACCGAATAAATAAGCAGCAGCAAGAGATAGCTAAGAAGCATGGCAAGCGTAACTACCCTAAGACTACATTCATAGGGTTAATGCGCTAGTTTTACAGTTTCGCAGTTTTGCCAGCTCTAAGGGTAGCGCCAAACTGCCAAACTAAATAAATACGCAACACCTTATAATAAGATATACCTATGACTTCAACAGCTTCCCCGCCACGCAGCAACCTTATAGAAATAACGAATAAGCTGCTCGACCCTTTCATGCTGAATGATTGGGTAGCAGATGAGCATGGTACGCTGTTCGATCAAAGGATAGACGCATACTACGGTACTGATGACGCTTTGGAGAGAATCGCCAAACATATAGCTGGCAATTTTGCAGCGCTCGAATATATTAAGTCTGTCGGCGCTATAGACTTTATCGCTGCCCACAACAAAGACAACAAGCCATTCCCTTGGCAAGTTCGCATTACTGCCGTAAACCGCGATAGATTTTTTGCACTACTGCAAAATGAATCATTACAGTTCAATGGCGAAAAGGTCGTTGAGCAGTTACCAATTAACCAGTTCCCCTTGCCGCCTGTTAAGCAGCGTGTAGACAATGACTTCATCATACATACGAACAGAACTATAAGTTACAGGGGCAAACCTATTAAACTTGAGGGTGGTCAAGCAATAATAGCGATAGCTCTTATGTCGGCTTCGATAACGAGCAGTCAATGGATAGGACTCGAAGCTTTACAAACGCTTAGTGGCTCGGTCAGGATTAACAAGATTGTCAGCGAGCTAAGAGCAATCTTCCAAAACGCCACACAAAAACCCGAACACAAGTTTTTCTTCAATGACCGCATGCTAGGCTACACATTTAAGACAAAGTAACCCTGCTCGAATTATCCCCCGCTTTTAGCGGATAGTTAGGGGGTGTAATAGGGGTATGAACAAAAATACCCCGAATGACTACATACACCCGAAGCAAACGGACACACAAGCGCTGGCCACATTCCATGACGAGGCCAAAAAGATTGTACCCGCACTTATAAAAGAAATGGCCGCGAGACGTAAGGTACTGGTTCAATTCATCGGCGACTCTATAGCCCTCATCAACGCCGAGAGTGATGACCAGACATATAGGTACTTTTGGAAGTTGTGGCTATCGCTGAACGAGGGTGAGGAGCTTCAAGAAGTAGACCGTGAGTTAGCCAGGCTGCACCGTTTGCAAAACATGATTGACGGTAAGCCCGCCCCAAAGGGTATGTTGCCTAATGACTTGATTGAAGTTGCCCGTGCGGTACCCATTACAGATATTGTCGGTGAACCTGTGCGCCGTAGCGGCAAAGATTATTTATGCGTCTGCCCTTTACATGAAGACCATGACCCTAGTATGCGGGTGTACGCGGAGCAGAACAGAGCTTGGTGTTTTGTTTGTAATGACGGTGGCGACAGTATTGGGCTGTACATGGCTATTAACGGCTGCGATTTTAAGACGGCGGTAACTGAGCTGGCTGGGGGCAAAGCGTGAAGTACTACGATAACCCAGCGTTAAAAAAGAAAATGGCACAAATAGAAGCAACTCACATGCCTAGCCCTGCGGTTGCGGAGACTATTACAGAACTCAAGGAGCAGAAGGCCAAGGCTGAGCTGTTGCCTGGCATTATTCCGATATGGCACGGTGAACTTCGGGTAATGGCCATTGAGGAGCCGAGCTGGGCCGTAGATCAGCTCATCAGCAAAGGCGGCATTAACTTAATATCAGGGCTACCTGAGAGCCATAAATCGTTTATTACTCTAGAAATAGTGAGGGCTACAACGCTCGGGGTACCATTTCTTGGCAAGTTCCCTACGGAGCGCTGCAAGGCGCTTATTGTGGACGAGGAAAACCGTGTTGGTCGGTCAAAAATGCGCTTGGATTTCTTGTCTGATGAAGCCCTTGATGTCGCGATAGTGGCCGAGCAGCACATCAAAATAGATAGGCCAGGTGTTGCGGAGCATATTATCAAATACTGCAAGGCTAACGACATTGGTGTTGTGGTGTTCGATTCATTGTCCTCGTTCCATAGTGCCGAGGAGAACAGCAACTCACAAATGGCAGCCGTTTTTGAACATTTCTTGCGAATATCACAGGCGGGTATTTCTGTGATTATCATTGTTCACGAACCAAAGAACAGTAGAAACAACCCCCAGAACGCCAGTGCGCGTGGTGCTGGCGATATAGCTGCAAAGTGTGATGTCCACATTTCTATGCGACACCTTGGTAGTGATGTAAACACTATTTTGGTAACGCAACTTAAGAATCGGGACGCTGAAAAACTACCAGAGTTCACGATAGCCGTACACCGAGAAACAGACCGAACGTGGTTTGAGTATGTTGGCGAAGCACCTAAGCAAGTGGGCGTACCGCAACGCACAGATGAAGCAATTATTGAGCTGCTGGCTGCTGACGGTGAATTATACCAAGGGCAGATATTTGAAGCGTTAAAAGTTGTTGAGGGTATTGGTGGGCAGAAGAAAATCGCCGAACGTCTAAAAGCCTTGTCGAAGACCATTTTGCACCACCGAAAAGCCGATCATGGCAAAAGCTACTACTCGCTTATAGCAGAGTTGCCAGATGAGTAATTTAGATTCGCAGAATTGCCCTATACATATAGAGCTACGGAACTGCGGAACTGTCAGCGCTAGCGACAGAGCGCCGCCTTAGTCGCTGCAACGCAGAGTTAATCTAATTTTAATAATCGGCACTGGTCATCTGTTACGGCATGACTGTAAGTTCCCTAGTGCCTACGAGGAGTATAGAAATGAGTGATAAACACACAAAAGTAATTGCCTACTGTCGTGTTGCGAGTGCTGTACAGCAACAAGATGATAAGGCGTATGAGACGCAAAAATACCAATTAAACAAGGCAGCAGCAAACTCAAATCATGAGATCGTTGCATGGTTTGAGGATTTAGGTTCAGCGACTGATCCATTTAGTAATTCGGAGCTACAAGAGGCTCACGACTTCTGCATGGATAATCCAGAAATAAAGCATTTGCTCGCCACCGAGCCAAATCGCATTTCACGTACCTTAGAGGGCTTCTACTATTGGCAGCACTCCTTCAGCGCTCATGGCGTTACATTTCGTTTTACCAATATGAATGTCGAGGACTATGAGCAGCACCTCATAAATATGGCGGTGAAAGGTTTCATCACTAGAAACAGAACACCAAAAAAGGCTAAGGAAGCGTAGCAGTCGTCATGCCCAAGAAGTCGTTCACGCCGAAAGTTGGCTACGAGCAGGTTCAGCCCGAATCTACTCAGGCGCTTGATAGCGTGTTCGATTTCTTGTTTGAGAAACTGCTCAAAGATAAAAAGTAATCTTGCTCTTTTACAGAGGTGAAACTATATTTTACTTATAAGGATTTATAAATTATGAATACCGAGCAAAAACAATACCACACTGTCGAGCAAGTAGCTTCCCTGCTGCAAGTCCATTGGCAAAGCGTTCTCAATTATATAAAGCGTGGCGACCTAGAGGCCATTAAGATTGGCCGAGGATACCGCATTAGCACTGAGGCACTGGCCTCTTTCTTACGTCAGCGCTCCACCAAGCGAGACTCAAAATGAAACGAGCAGCACTTTACGCACGGGTCAGTACTGCCAACCAAGAGGAAGAACAGACCATACAGGCTCAACTCATGGAGATTAAGCAACGAATCAAAGAGGACACTAATC
>DATIJT010000014.1:0-8189 GCA_035478435.1 Saccharimonadales bacterium (SeqCode)
TCTCACATCTCCAGTTCGTTAAGCGAAAGCCCTAATGGCGGTAGCGAAACTGTTAGCAGGCGAACAAAGCGTACCTTAAGGTACGCTGCGGAGCGGTCTAACAGTTGCAGCCCGCCATTAGGGCTTGAGGCTGAAGGGGAGATTTGAAATGGGTTCTAAGGCTTTTTGTGCCGTTTGCGATTTAGGATAGGCCTCAGCCGATAGCCGCCATAACCCGCCATACTCATTAGAACAACCAGGCCGAATAACAACGGTAGATTAAGCCAGGTAAAATATAAGCTAACTTCGCGCGTTTTGGCCTGCCCATCGTAGCGGAAACCAACAAGCAGTCTATAACGACCTGGCCAAAGGGGTCGATTCATATCTTTTATTGATACGATAAAGTTGCGGGATCGCTCAGGCAGAACCAGGCTGGAAGCTTCGTTAACGATACCTCGGGCAGTCTCTTTGCCGAACGGGTCTTTAACCACTAATAATCCTCTGGGTACAACATGGACATTACCGGTATTTTTAAAATTTAGCTTCACTTCATTTGGCAAATGCCAAAAACCATTACTGGTTTTTATGTCTTGAAGCGTAAGTTTATAAAGTTCACCGCCAATCTTTTTGACGAATAGTAAGCTGGTCGGTTGCGGCGAAAGCGCGATCTGATTTTTGTTACTCGCGCCTTTTGCCTTTGGCGTCATAACAATAGCCCCATAATGTCCCCCGGGAGCTAGGCTATCGTCATTGCTAATCCTAAACTGAACCGTAAAGGTACTGTGACCAGCGATAGTTATATCTGTTTGCTCCAATTGAACCCACTTTGCCAAGCCATATTTTTTCTGGTAATCTGCCGGCAAACCAGAAAAAATTAAACCGCCGGTATCATCAAGCGCGCCCATGTCTATAGCTGACAGAGTAAAAGAAGCAGTGCTACTGTCATTATTAGTAACGGTAAAGTTGCTCGGTTTTACATAATCCACGGCCTGAATGGTCAGTTCCTGGAAAGCAGGACTAACCGTAACTCCGCTTCGCTTGACTGGCGCAGGAGTAGTTGCCTGGGCTATTGCTGGTAACACTAGAGCTAAGGCACTGATGACTAATATAACTATCCGCTTCATTTTTTGTGTCTCCGCAGCCGCGCTATAATTTTTTTGACAGTCGACCATAAGCCAATGGTCACAAAAATGGCTACGACTAGCCCGCCGATGATAATGCGCCACGGCACCACCCAAAAGCTGACACTAGCTTCCAAAGGCACATCTTGTTTGCCGTTATCGTAGACCATCACCAAATGGGCGGTGTAGCGCCCAAACCGCAGGTGGGTTAGCTTAGCCAAGTCCCAGGTAAGCCCATAATCCGGTTTGCCGTTTTTTAAGACGATGTTGCCGCCCGACTCTTTGGCTTTATAAACTGGGAAGCCATCGTTCCATTCGGCGGCGAAGTTCCGATTGGACTTGGGCAAGATGTTGCCTTTGGTGGTATTGATGCCGACGGTGGCCACCTGCTTACTGCCTCGGCTAATGAAAATCGTGCCGCTGGGGGCAGTGTGGATATTACCGGTGTTTTGCAAGCGGGCGGCAAAACGGGCCGGCAGAAATTCGTAAGTCCGCTTCTCTACCTGAAAACCAACCAGCTTAAGCTGGCGCTTGGCGTTAGGCGACAAAGCTTCTAACAGCACTAGCGTGGCCGTGCCACCACGGACGGTTTGCTGGCGCGGGCCGCTGGCTGTACCAGGGTTGGCCCGGGAGAAAGTGACGGCGTAATAGTAGCCCAGGGCCGCCGTCTTCGGGATTTTGATAGTCATGATCACACTATGCCACTCACCTGGAATGGCCGTGAATTGGGTTTCGGAAAAATGCACCCAATCGAAGTAATCATCGCCGGGCTCGCGGTCTTTGAGTTCCGGTTTGCCTTCGTCGCCATAGGCCGAGAATTTCATTAGTCCGACTTTCAGAGTTTCATTTTGGGTACCGCTGTTACGGATGCGCAGTTCCGACTTGATAGTCTCGCCGGGTTTGGCCACCAGGCTAATCGGCAGCGGCGAAGTGGTCAGTTGCAGGGCGCCAGGATCGGCCGCAACAGAATGTTTTGGCAGCAAAGTCAAGGCTATGAAGGCCAATACAGACGTTAAAATTAGCAATCTTTTAAACACGCCGGCCTCCTCGGTTACGGCGGCGTTTGAAACGCCAGCGCATTATTAAGTAGACTAGGGTCGCCGGCACCACCGGTATAGCGATAATAAGTAAAATCAGCCGCCAAGGAATCACCCAAAAACTGGCACTGGCTTCCAGTGGCACGTCTTGTTTGCCGTTGTCGTATACCGCCACCAAATGGGCAGTGTATTTACCAAAGCGCAGGCGGTTGAACTTAGAGGCGTCCCATTTAAGGCTATAAACCGGTTGGCCGTTTTTGAGTACTATTGCCCCTCCTGCTTCTTTGGTCTTATAGACTGGAAATCCATCGTCCCACTGAGAGGTAAAGATACGGTTAGATTGGGGCAAAATATTGCCCCTGGTGGCATTGATATCTATAGCGCCTATTTGCTTGCCGCCGCGGCTGATGAAAATCGTGCCGCTGGGGGCGGTGTGGATGTTGCCGGTGTTTCGCAATTTGACAGTGAATCTGGCCGGTAAAAATTCGTATGACCTTTTTTCAACTCGAAATTCACTTAGCTTCAATTCCCGTTTGGCATTCGGACTGAAGGCCTCTAAAAGTACCAGGGTAGCCGTGCCGCCGCGGACTGTTTGCTGACGCGGGCCGGTGGCCAATCCGGGATTCGCCCTAGAAAAGGTAACGGCGTAATAGTATCCCAGAGCTGCTGTCTTAGGTATTTTAATGGTCATTTTGACCGTTTGCCATTCGCCCGGGATAGCCTTAAACTGCGTTTCCGAAAACTGTACCCAATCGAAATAATCATCGCCGGGTTCCCGGTCTTGAAGTTGGGGCTTCCCTTCTTCGCCGTAGGCCGAGAATTTCATAAGGCCAACCTTCAGCAGTTCAGTTTCGTTGCCGCTATTCCTAATTCTTAGCTCAGTGCTGACGGTTTCGCCCGGTTTGGCTACCAAGCTGATCGGCAGCGGCGAGGTTGTCAGCTGCAGCGCGCCAGGGTCGGCCGCTCGAACAGTTGCCGGCCAAAAGCTGGCAAATACTACAGCCATTCCCACTGCCAATGCTAGAAAACCCCTCTTCATAAAGTTGCTACTAGTATATCAGGCTAATTAATGATTATTTAATTACAGAGGCTGGGCTCCTCCCAGACCTTTGCATTTGAGTGCCCAGGCTGATTTATTCACGAGGAACGGACTGAATCGTACAAAAGTACGATGAAAGAGTACAGGCGTGAAAAATCTGGCTGAGTGCCAAAAGCACGTTAAAGATGGCGGGCTTTGCCCGTTATATTTAACGTGCGGTGCATGAGCAATAGTTAGAAGGTGCCGGCGCCGATGATTGTCCAGGTATCCGTATAGTCTGTAGCAGCCGGAGTACTACCACTGATCGCGGCCTTACCCCGAATAGTAATAACATCGCCGTTGGCTGTGCCGTTAGAACTAGCTATCTGACGATAAGTGGTGTCTAGGCCACTGCCGTTGTTGTTACCGGCTGTACCCTGATAGGCTGCTGGGATGCTGACTGTGCCGCCACCACCGGCATCGGTAGTGACTTCAGCACTAATTACGTAGCCTTCGGTGCCAGCACTCAAAGTAGCAGCTGTACCTGGCGTAGTCGAAGCAATGGTTTTAGCCGCGGCGGCTGAAGTCAGGCCAGTGTTTAGGTCCTTAGCCCAGGCAATCCAGCCGTTGGTAGCGTTAGTGGTAACGGTTACTGTGCGACCGGTGGTTTGCCGGACAGCCGCGGTATCTAGGTTGGCCGTAAAGCTAGTGGTGTTGGCGTCGAGGACAAAGTTGAAAGTCGGCGGCACAGTAGCTGAAACTACTACCTGGTCATCTGCAATGACCCTTAAGGCTACGGTAGTGGAATCACTGCCTACAGTTACAGTAGGGTGGTATTCGCTGGAAGTCGGGTTAGTGACGGCCGTGGCCGAAGTCAAATCGACACAGTAAGTAGTGGTCGCGGATAGGGCCGTGACGCTGCTTATAGTAACAGTCGAACCCGAGCCGGCAGCCGTTATAGAGCCTGGCAATGCCGTTGCGCCGGTCTCCGCAGCACAAGAGGCCGATGAAACAGTCTGGGTAGTGTTAACAACACCGCTGGAACCCGTCCAAGTAGTGGAGTCAGCGCCGTTGAAGTTAATGGCTACGCTGGTAGCTCCAGCCCCGACCGTTCTAAAGACTAAGCGAAACGAAGTGCCGGTGCCGGTCTTCATGCGGTTAAGCCGGATATAAGTATTGGTAAGCGAAGCGGCGTTAACAGACACGTTAAAGACACTTATTAAAGTGGCCAATGCCAACAGTACAGCCAAGCTAAGGTTGACAAATTTTGATTGGGCTTTTTGAATTCGCATAGGTTTTGTTATTGTAACTAACTTTAGATCTTAATAAAAGCTTAAGGTTATCCTAGCCGCTTGTCAATAGAATTTAAAAGAAGTTAAAAACTAGCGGCCGCGATTAGAGTTAATGTTTCGGTGTAATCGTTTGCGGCCGGGGTAGTAGAGGCGGCTTTGGCTTTTAGCTGTATGGAGCCGCGGCCGGCTACAATCGGGTTAGCCGAAGTATAAAGCTGCCTGAGCGTAGTATCAATAATGCCTACGTTTTGGGAACTGCCGGTATAAGGTGACTGGGCAGTCAAAGGCCCGCCGCTACTCTGGGTAGCCGAAGAGTTCTGGCCCCCAAAGCCTTCGCTGACCACCGCCAGGTCAGCTGTGGCGGAGGTAATAGTATAAGTAGTAGCCGTGCTTTTCAGCCCGCCGTTTTTGGAAGTGATAAAAACGGTGCCGCCGTTAGCGCCATTGGTGTCAAAGTCTACCCAGACTTTCTGGGGGCTGTTGGTAACGGTGGCCGGTAAGAGATTGCCGAAATTAGTTGTATAGGGCGGCGCTGTTTCGCTGTCGGTCGCGGACACATCAATATCAAAGGTCAGGCTGGGCGACACTGTGCTGGCGCTGCCAGTAGCGCTGTAAGCCGATTCAGTAAATTTGCCCTGGGTAGCTTTGACTTTAACGGTATAAACAGTGCTTGGTGCAAGCCCAATGACATCAAACCCCGTGCCACTCCCCCAAGACGCGTAAGTTTGATAATCTTCAGGTCCAAGGACTGGACCAACGGTGTTGTCATTTTGGATATAATTGATATTGCTGGCGAAGGCGTCGGTACTAATGGCAATGGCGAACTTGGCATCGGTGGGATTGCTACCATTATCTATGACTATGTGCAGTTTATTGTAGTAACTTGCCGGGTTGGTAACAGTTGGCGCCAGCGGTACATTGGCCTGCTGGGTGGCATTCAGGCCGGTGCCGGCTTTGTAGGTAGTGCTAGTGCTTTGACTACTGCCCTGCTCACCGCTAATTCCAGATAGGCTATAGTTGGTTGAGCTACTACCAGCCGTACCGCCGGAACCGACGCCATAAGACTGCAAGTGATAAGTGGTGCTGGTAGGCGCTGCCGCGAATAAACTGAGTAAACCTCCGGCTAGCAGTAATGAATATTTCGTGAACCCCATTGTTTCTTATTAGACCTCTTTCCAAATCCATATCGTAGGCAAATCCATTCAGGAATTGTAGCATGTGCATGTTCTTTGGAGGAGGCATATCTTTAGGATATGCTGACGAAAAAACATGCTCAGGCTGCGGTTACTGGGTGTATTTGCTAGAGAGGGGTTTGGAAAGAGGTCTATTATAGCCAGGTTAGGGTGGAAACCACTAGCAAAATATCATCAGGCAATTTAGAGTCGACAGGATTGGTGGTGGTCCCGGTTAGGATGGCATAGGCCTGGCCATGAGGGATGAAATATGTAATTTCGGTGCCGTCTTTTTTGGTCATTTTTTTGACATTATGGCCAGATATAACTGCCTCACTGGCTTCATAGGTATCAGTTTTTAGTTTACGAAAAGCATAGGCTGAATCTTCAGTTATATTGACAACTTCTTGAGGCTTCTTGACAGTTATACTAAGCCGCCGGCTTTCCTGCAGCCCATCACGAAAGCTGAAACTATGGGCTTCAACCACTGGTGTGACCACTGGGTTAGCCTCCAGCAGCCGATAGCCAGCTGGGTAGTTAAAGGCCACTGCCAGGCCTTGGAAATGTTGAGGAGCGGCCGGTTTGGCGGACGTTTGCTTGGCTTCCAGGTCAGTCGAGGGCTTGATTATTCCCTCCGCTGGCGCTTGGTTAAAGCGGTACCAACCAATCACCAAGCTTACTAGTATTAGCCCTACAGTAAAAAGTAATAGCAGTTTTCGATGAGCCCCCAGAGCCTTGGCAAACCTCTTATGCATCTATAAACACTTTAGCGTAGGTTAGCTTTAAACTGCAAATGTTATAACCTATACAATCAAGCAGGCCGTGGTCTTCTATTATTCGATTTGAGCCGACGGTTGAAGATAGCGAAGCCCCGTTTTTCGCCTAGCCAAAAGCTGGTTGTCATCAGCAAAGCTACGGCGTAAAACGACCACACCGGGCGTAGCATATGCAAAATTGACAAGAAGGCCGGCGGCAAGCCACTAGGCACAATGCTATTGACAGCTTTAGGGTTATTGACAATCACCACCAGCTGCAACGAAGCTTGCTGGCCTACGGAATCGGAAGCTTTGAGTTTTATGGGGTAGCTGCCGCGCCAGCCGCCGGGCTTTTTGTAAACATGGCCGATTTCAAACAAACCGGCATGACTCCGGCTGATCACCGAACTGTTACCGTCTCCCCAGTCAACGGCTATGGCGTATGGCGGCGTGCCGCCCTCGATACTCAATTTCCAGTGGACAGTATCGCCTACATAGTAACCTCTAAAGAAAATATTAGTCTCGAGTAACAAAGTTTTTGGGGTTGTACCACCGTTTTCCGGCGGAGTCGGGCCGCTTGGGCCAGGGATATCATAGTAAACAGTTATGGGCGCGGACTGCGGCCCTTCGGTATCGCCTAAATTAAAAATCCTGGCTCTGAGGACATTCGCGCCTGGAAAAAGATCGGTCTGCAAAGAGAAGTGGCCAGTTGAATCACACATGACCGCGCCGCTAAAGGTGTCGTTACGGTACAGCTTTACAATATTGCCTGCCGGGCAAGTCCCCTGTACCGTAATCGGAATGCCGGTAAAGTGCGTGCCGTCCGCCGGACTGGTAATAATGGCTGGCTGGCTCGGCGGGTTGCCAGGTACCCGGCCATTCACCACCACATCGGCTGCCCGCACTTGGAGCGTCAGGTTCATTAGTACAATGCCTAAGAAAAGCAATACAAAGGCCAACAAGGGGTAAGAAGTATGGCCCGCCGGTACCAGCTTTCCAGTCTGGGCTTTATGGACTAAAAGTTTGTGGGCTGGCCGTTTAGATGAACGACGCTTTTTCATGGTTTTTTGTTTTTGGATTTTTGTTTCTATTGAAACTAGCCAAGATTATACACTATCGCGCTCTTAGAACCCATCCATAATCTTTCTTTGGTTTCGAGGTTGTATTTCAGGTGTGAGCTGCTTGTTTTTTGTGACAAAGAGTAGCCATAGCTACGCTGCGAAACAAAGAGCAAGCAGATTGCCCTGAAATACAGCCGTAGAATAGAGATAAGATTATGGATGGGTTCTTAAGCATAAGCCCTATTGCTTTGAATCTCTTAGGCTATTATAATCCGTTTATATTCTTTAAAAGTTAAGGTGGGAAATCATGCGAAAACCTAAACAACAAGGCTTCACCATTGTCGAACTGTTAATTGTGATTGTGATTATCGGTATTCTGGCCGCACTCGTCATAACTACTTATACGGGTATCCAAGCCAAAGCCCGCAATAGCGAGCGGCAAACGGATGTTAACTCGTTGCAGACGCAGTTGGAGGCGTACTTTGCTCAGAATGGCAATTATCCGTCTCGGACTGACTTGAACACTGCGGCTTGGTTAACAGCTAATATGAAGAGTCTAGACGTAGGGGCTTTGAAAGATCCTCAAGGCACTGTGTCAACTCTAGCGGCAGCACCAGCGGCTAAGGTTTACTCTTACGCCGTGACTAACTCCAGTGGTACTAGCTGTGAGGCGGATGACACTACTTGTGCGGAGTATACGTTAACAGCTACCTTAGAGGGTGGCAGTACTTACGTTAAGAGTAATTTGGATTAG
>DATIJT010000015.1:0-5659 GCA_035478435.1 Saccharimonadales bacterium (SeqCode)
GTGCCTGGCAACCAACTTTATGAGGTATAGCGACTTTAGGGGCAAGTGGTCCATAATGACATCTATTTCTTTTTCGGTTGAACCAAGCGAGGCAGCAATCTGGGCGTGGCTAAGTGAATCAAGCGTTATCAAACGGCTGGCACCCAGCTCTGCTAACCAGGGGCTGTGGATGTCGAACCGGGGCACGTGCGCCAAACCGGCGATGCCATTCAGGCCGTGCCCGCCAACCGCGCTCCAGCCAAACAGCTCTAACTGATGCTCAAAATGCGGCGAACGGGTCAAGATACCTACGAACGGGTGCCCTGTGACATCGGTGATAGCCCGGGCTATCTGCTCGCACACGCCCTTTATGGGCGCCTGTGACTGTAATACCACGCCATCTATAGTCCGCAGGAGCGATAGCGTTTTGTTGGTCTCTACCAGCTCGTGGTTGCGCAGGTACATTTCCTGCGTTATGTGCTCCAGGTCGTGCTCCAGCTGCCTCCGGCGGCCTAGTAGCGGCCGTGACGCTAGCTTGTCCGGAACTGTTTTGTCCGTTTCGGTATTAGCCATAGTGTCTTAGCAGGTTACTTAAGGGCCTCTGGCAAATCGTTAGCCGGTAATTGGCCAATCAACGAGGCGGCTGCTTCCTTGCTAACTTCCACCGATATCTGGCCGAACAGCTGTTTGTACACCTCTACCAGTTTGTCTATCACGTCAGATTCATCACCGCTCAGCGATATTTCGTGCTTTTTCCAGTCGCCAACCTTCAGCCCAGCCACCCGCTGGGCCTGCTCCACAGCCACCGGACCGATTATGGCCTCCTGGCTCTCAATTATCTTGACTACAATCTGCTCGTATACGTCCATTACTGTACCGCCTCATCAGTAGCCGTAGGCACAGCCGCCGTGCTCGTATTCTGAAGGTTCTTAAATGCACTTATGAAATATATAAGGCTGGCCGTCATGACAGTGTAGGAAACAAAGTACAGGTAGTCACCATAGCCACCGTTAACCCATGTTCCATGGGAATTCTGATACAAGAAGTTAAAGTCCGCGGCATACTGCACAACAAAAGCGCCCAGTAAAAGAAGTATCCTGTTTTTCATAATACCCCCTAGGTATTTTCTGGAAAGCAAGAATGCCATTATAGCTATGGATATATATGTCGCTTCGCCTAGCGGATAGCCAAAGTCCAGGAAAATAGTCAAAGGATGGTGCCAATCGAACTGGTAACCACGCAGGAATAAATAGTAAGAAGTGCCGAGCAGAATGGCAGGCACTACGAAAGCCAGCAGCTTATTCGCCCCTGATTTTAAGGAGTACTTGGAGCCAACCGCTTTTGAAATGACAAAGATGCCGTAAATGTAAAGTAGCGTGCTACCAAAGTAACCAATGTCCCCGACGGATGGGTACGGTATGGTTATATGCTGGATATCCGTCATATATGCATATACTAGTTGGCCAAACTCCTGGGCCAGTAAGCCAAAAGCGATGACTAGCAGTGCCCGGCCCACCAAGCTTTTCGAACCACCCCACTTCTTTGATGCGGCAAGGCCTAAAATACCTCCAAACAGCGCCATAACCCCGTAAACGCCGGCGAATGCGAGCAGGTCATTGGTAGTATTTTTGTAGGCTGCCTGTAGGATTACCCACCAGGTACTGAAGCCGATAAATCCTAGAATTACAATTAAAGAGGTTTTATTTTTTAAAAGCTTAACCATTAACCTTAAGATTAATAGGTATTAAGATTGGTGTCAATAAGCCTCGATGCTATAGTATTTTGGAATGCTGCATCTACCCGCTTTCCCCGAAACAAAAAAGCTGGAAATTTCCGACAAATCGATTATCGAAGACTTTGTAGCCGGCTTTAGGCCCTATTCGGATTACAATTTCACCAGTTTGTATGCCTGGGATATCTTTGGGACAACTGAGATATGTAATTTATTTGACAATTTGGTAGTCAAATTCAATGACTACATCACCAACAAGGCATTTTATTCGTTCCTGGGCAGCAACAAAGTGAATACCACTGCCGAAATATTGCTGGCCAAAGCCCAGGAAGAAGGCTTGGAAACTACTCTCCAGCTCATACCAGAAACCGTTGCCAAAGAGCTAGACTCCGACAAGCTCGTGGTACTGGAAGATAGGGACCAGTTCGATTACATAGTCTCCATCGAAAGCCAGACTAGTTTAAGTGGCGAAAAAAACCATCCCAAGAAAAGACGTATAAAGAAGTTGCTTGCCAGTGGCATGGACATACAAGACGTTGCCCTAGGTAAGCTTAGTGGCCATAGTCTTACCGACGAAATAGCTGAAGTTTTCGACACCTGGGCCAAAGTCAAGGTTGAGCGTGGACTAGACATCCGCGAGACACATAACGAATCCCGTGCCCTTCACCGCTTACTTGCCGCCAAAGAACTTGATGCCGAACTGTTTACAATAACTCTCGACGGCAAGATGGCCGCCTTTTTTATCGGTGAGCCGCTAGGTTCTGATTATTTTATCGGCCACTTCGAAAAAGCCGATCCGAATATAGAAGGCCTGTTCCAGTATATAAAGCATTCTGTGGCGCTCAATTTGCATGCCCGCGGCATAAAATATATGAATATCGAACAGGATTTGGGCGTTGAGGGCCTCCGGCACGCCAAAATGGGCTCCCACCCCGTTCATTTCCTCAAAAAGTATACCGTTTCGCTGGCTAACTAAGCCTTTGTCGCAATAGCGATTATAGCCAGGCCGCTCACGACTACTGCCATAAGGATGAACTTCCTGACTGGCTTACCTTCCTCTGCTTCCCGAAAGTATTTTGGCGAAAACGGGTATAGCGCCAAGGCTATAAGCAAGACAAACATCGGTTGTATTCCCTCTATAACCTTTACCAGCGAGACCGGCCCGCGGCTAATCGCTAAGTTTAGCGTAAACTCGGCAGCGAGGCCTGTCAGTTCTGCAGCTATAAAAACGGGCAATAGCCTCTTTAAGACTTTTTTTACTTCGATAAATGTCTGTTTGTTTTGAGTAAACTTGGCAAAGAAAAAGAAAACTCCGCTCAAGCCCATCCCAGCCGAAAAATACAGGTATGCTGGGTAAAAATCAGCCTGCTGGTAAACGTACTTGGTCATAATGGCCACTACGTCCATAAAGACGACTGCGACCACGACTGGCAATAGTGCCTTCGAAAATTTTAACTGCTTTAGGTCTGCTACTGCCAAGCCTAACGAAGCAACCAGGACAACCAAGAACCCGGCAACTGCCAAAGCCGGCAAACGTTCATGGACTACAAAATGGGCAAAGAAAGGGATTGTAGCGGGCGCCAAACCGAATAAAGCAACCACTATCGAGGGCGTGTCAGACTCCAGGCCCTTGAAGTAGAAAAAGTAGTAGGCTAAGGTAAGGAAACCTGCGCTGACAGATAGAGTGGCCAACCCTGGCGATATGTTTGGTGCATGGATGAAAAGCCGACTGAGCAGCGGCAAACTGCCGTATAACCCGGCGGAAACGGTTGCAAAATACGGGCTTTTGTATACATACCTTAGTAAATTGTCATCAAGTAGGTTTACGATTGCGTACAGCAATGGTGCTAGTAAAGCTAAATAAAACCAGCTCATGGTTAACAACAGCATAGCTTATTTTTGTGCCCGGAAAAATGTTTATGTTAAAATAGTTTTTGTTACATGAAAATACAAATAGCAAAAGGTAATGGTAGCGGGCCGACTGAGCTTGCGGCTTTTGACCAAGCGTTGGTGAACACCGGGGTGGCTAACTATAACCTCATATACCTCAGTTCTGTCTTGCCGCCCGACAGCGATATAGAAGTCTGCGAAGGCAAGGCTGCGCCCGTCGGTGAGTGGGGCGACAGGCTATACGTAGTCATGGCGCAGGAACGCACCAGCCGGCCGAACCAAGAAGTCTGGGCCGGGATAGGCTGGATACAAGACCCTAAGACCAAGCGTGGCCTTCTGGTTGAACACTACGGTCACAGCGAATCCGAAATCCGTGCCGATATAGAAAATAGCCTGCAGGGGCTGGCTGCTAACCGTGGGGCAGATTTTGGCCCAATCCACATGGCTGTTACCGGCGTGAAGTGCGAAGACAAGCCGGTTTGTGCTTTGGTGATCGCCACGTTTGAATCAACGAGCTGGAAAAGCTTTGCTGGTTCCGCTACTCAAACCCGGCTACAGCGACTGGCTAACAAGATCAGCGGCAGCCGTTAAACCAGCTCAAGCTTAAGCAGGTTGGCATCAGCAACGACTGCGCTATAATGTCCCCAGAAAGCCTGTTATGACCAAAATAGCCATCATCGAAGACGACCAGACCATTTCACAGATGTACCGTTTCAAGTTCGAAGCGGAAGGTTACACTGTGGAAACGGCCGATAACGGCGTAATGGGGTTACAGCTGGCCGAGGCTATGAAGCCGGACATCATTCTGCTCGACCTCATGATGCCCCAAATGACCGGCGACCAAATGCTAGCTGAATTGCGCAAAAAGCCCTGGGGCAAGAACGTTAAGGTTATAATCCTCACCAACATGGGCGAGCAGGAAATCCCCCAGGGAGTAAAAGAGCTCGGTGTGAGCGCGGTTATTCTAAAGGCCGACATGACCCCCCGCCAGGTAGCCGACCTAGTCAAAAAACAACTCTCCACCTAATGTGAGAGGACTGTCCTCTCACAATTCATCAATGTCATTGGCAAGCTGGTACTTTAAAACGTCTAACTCGTGTTTGGTATCGACATACTCGTCGAGAAAAGAAATATATTCATCTCTGTTATTATTAAAAATATCTAGGATGCGCCCGGGTTTAAGCCATTGTGTACTTTTACTTCCAGTGTAGCTTGAGTAGCTTGAGTATGGCCATTTTTTATAGTCGGCGGGGTTCAAGTGAATGTAGCGTGAAATATGGTGCAAGTAGGCGTCCGCGGTGATTTGCGATGCCTTATAGCGCCCTTGAAATAAGCCACCTACGCGACCATATCTACTATTAAAGTACATTGCATAACCAGTAATCACCCTTCTCATCAGCTTCGTAATTGCATCCTCACTAACTTGATAAAATAATAGGTGAAAGTGGTTTGGCATTAAGCAATATGCCAATAACTCTAATTCATTGCCTAGATTGTCGAACTTGTGCCGATTACCCTTATTGCCATTCTCTCCGGTAAGATATTTTTTAAGTAGTCCCAAAAAAACAATGTAATCCTGGTCATCCAGAAAAATGACACGCTTCTCTACCCCACGGTTGTAAACATGGTAATGGGCCTCTGGGATATATTCTTTAAGTGAATTACGGCTTGGCATGTGAGAGGACAGTCCTTTCACATACGGTAGCACAGCCGTTTTTATCAAGCAAAAGCACTAAATGTGAGAGGACAGTCCTTTCACATAGTTTTATCGGTTATTCTAGAAGTATGAAAGTTGCGATTTTGGGTCATGACACCGAAGGGCGTGTTTCGTATGATTATTTCGTGGCTCAGGGGCATGAAGTAACCATTTGCGACCAAAACCGCGACCTTGCCGTGCCGGATGGCGCGGTGGCAGTACTGGGTGAAAGTTACTTAGCCAACCTGGACCGTTTTGACCTGTTGGTACGGACCCCCGGCTTGCACCCCCAGAAAATTCTTGGCAAAAACCCTAGCGTAGGCGGCAAGATAACCACCCAAACCAACGAGTTCTTTAAGGCT
>DATIJT010000016.1:0-17629 GCA_035478435.1 Saccharimonadales bacterium (SeqCode)
GTTGGTGATGCCGGCTTTGGCGTAAGTTTCGATTAGTGCAGCGTCCAGGTCGGCCTCTTCGGCTGGGGTTAGAGCTGGCATGAGTGTAGCATTGCCGCCAACCATCTGGGCCTGGGCGCCACCCATCATTAAACGTAGCAAGCCGTGCAGCGTGATGAGGTTAGACCTCAGGGCATTATCGGCCTCTTCGGTATCAACTACTTTTGGCAGATCAAACGGGTTGATGCGGGTAGCCGAATTCAGGCTCAGGCGGATGTAGGCGCCGCCGACAGCTTCGCACATTCTTTGGTATTCATTCTCCGGGTCGATGATGAAAATCTCGGTACCGAACATCATGCTGCGCAAAGCCTCCAGCTTGACGGCGAAACTTTTACCGGCACCGGACTTAGCGAAGACTACCGAGTTACCATTTTCCAAGGAAAAGCGGTCGAAGATGACCAGGCCGGAATTATGCATATTGATGCCGTAAAGAATGCCATTGTCTTGGGTTAAGTCGGCCGAAGTGAATGGGAAGCTGGTGCTCAGCGCGCCAGTGCTCATGTTGCGGCGGATTTGCAACTGGTCGGTGAACTGCGGAACGGTGCTATTCAGACCTTGCTCTTGCTGGGAAGTGGCCGGCTTGGAATAAACCAATTGTTGGCCCAGCATGGACTCTACCTTGTGGCTGACAAACTCCAGTTCCTCCTGTGAAAAGGCGTAAATCGTAAAGTAAAGTCCAAAGCGGAAGAAGCGTTCCTCGCCGACCTGAAGCTTATCGCGCATTTCCTCGGCGTCGATAATGGCGGCTTGTTTGCCGGGGTCGCGCACTCGGCCCTTTTCGCTGTCGATCTGGATGCCGGCTTCCAGCTGGGTAACTTTTTTACGCAGGTTTTCCAGCACCACCTGACTCTCTACAGGATAAATGTACATTGCCAGGTCCAACACTTCGTCAACATTAACTAGGCTGGAAAGCCAACCAGTATAAAGCTGCCGCGGATAGCCATAAACGTAGTAAGTCCGGGCGTAGCGGGTACCAAGTTGGAAATTGGTGCTGGAAAATTCAATGGAGCTAGGGGCAATGAAATCGCGCAGCGCGGTAATACCCTTTTGGAAAGCGGCACTGACCTCTTGCTCTTCCCTGGCCCGCTGGGATTGGGCAATAGCTACTGGGTCCAGAGGCTGCTGCTTTTTTCTGCCAAAAGCCATCAGGCGCGGCCTCCCGCCGCTTCAATTAGCAATGACCAATTAGCAATGACCAATGAATTTGCAATTAACAATTTGCAATTTTCAACTCGCTTTCTAAGCAAGCCATAGATAATTGTTAATCGGTAATCTATCGCCAATCGCCAATCGCCAATCGCCAATTGTTCTCTCATTCTAGTTCCCTTTGCAGATGGGCCTGAGGAGCCGAGCCTTGGCCTTTAGTAATAACGTCAGCGCTTAAATCATTAAAGTTTTTGAGCTCTTGGCGGGTGGCTGTATCTGGATTATAAGTGTCATAGTAAAGCTCGATTAACTCCTGAGTATCAAGCGGCAACCCCTGGATGCCGCTCTGCAATAATCCGGCCAGTACTGCTTGGACGCGGTTACGGAGTTCTGTTTTGGCGCTCTCTAGATCTGCCTCGTTAATAGTAACTAGCTGGTCTTTATTGTTGAACAAGGTTTTAAGGCCGCTAAAGAAATTTTTGCTTTGAGTCAGAGCCTTTTGGACATCGACAACTGGGAAAAATGGGATTACGACGTAAAACTTTTTGTCCATGATGTTAGTTTGCTGGCTCAAGGCCCCAATGTAACCGATGTAATCTTCCATCAGTAGGGCGAGTAGCATATTGTCGTGTTCGGTACGGATTTTATCTAATTTTTCAATGTAAGGCTGCAGGTCGACCTTTTGCGAGCGGATAAAGATCTGGATTGGGAAATACAAGGAATTCAAAAATCCTTGGTAACTGTACTCAACGGCTTCTTGTTCCTGGCCGCTCATCAGGTCAAAATTAATGCTTTTAACCATTACCACGCAGCGGAACGAACCATCGTTCATGATGACGATACCGTCGCGGATCTCGGCAATCTGTAAAGCGTTCTGAGTGCTATTAGGGTTGGTTTTGCCAGCAACGGCTTGGGCTGTAACAGCGGGAGCCGGAGCTGCCCCTGAGATACTAACTGGTTGCGCCGGGATAGGTATGTTTAGTGGGGTAGGCGGCGCCAGTGGTTGAGGGGGGTTAAAAGCTTGGGCAGGAGGAATTGGCGCGGCCGTAGGGGTTGGCAGAGGCTGCTGAGAATAAGCATTATTAGCTCCTCCAGTGGGAGCCGTGGTTTGATTTGGTATTCGCGGATCCATGCCGTTAAAACTCACTTCCACTTTGGGATTTAGGGTTAGCGTGAAGGCCAGAAATAGCTTCAAGACACTGGTCTATTGTAACGGTATTTTCAGTTTTAACGGGATCCATATTTTCTACTATGCCACCTTAATAACCCTATAACCAGGGATTAGACAAATTTTTTGACTTAGCGTAATGAAATAACAACTTCATCTTCTGGCTCATCGGGATGGTTGGTTTTGCGGGCCTCACGAGCCAGCGTGGATACGTTTAGATCGTTGTTATTCGCCAAATTTAGTATAGCAGGGCTAGGGGTTGGAGGGCTAGCCGCCTGAGCTTGGCCGCTAGTGTTAGTAGTGGCTCCAGCCTGGCTGGCTGATAGGGGCTGGACAGTTCGCATGTGGCCATAAGAAACTGCCTGCTCTTGCCGGTTTTGCTGGGTACGTTCTTTTATAAGGGCTTCTTCGTCCTCTGTCGGTTCGGCGGCTTGCGGTGCGTTTGTCTGAGAATCATCTTGAGCGCCGGGCCGTACCATTTGGGCTTTAGTAAAAACGGTTCCATCTTGACCGCTTGGCTTTGGAGGTTCAACGGGCTGGTTTAAGAACCAGTAGTCGGCCGGCGGCGTTAGTGTAGTGGTGGCTTTTTGGGCTTCACTAGCGCGGACGGCGTTAAGCTCCTGGATCAGCTGCTGCCGGTGGGTGCGTTCGGAAGTATGGATCATTTGGTCAAATTGCTGGGCCACCGGGTTACTGACTTCATCGAGAATATCATCTGAAGCCTGAATGTCGTAATTGGGCACTTCCTGGGGGATGCTGCTTGGGTCGATCAAGCGGTCAGAGGCTTGGTCGGAAAACGCCGATGGCTGAGAATGAAGGTTAACGTTAACATTCTTAATAGCCCAACCGCGGGTGTCGATAGTTTGGGCTAGAGCCTTCAGGCGGCTGGTGACCTCAGTTTTGGTTAGATTGTCCGTGTAAACTCGCTCAATCGTCTTGGGTACGGTTATAGTCACCAGTTCTTTAATGCCGCTTTGGTCCCAGATGCGCCGGTGAGGTTTCAAAAAAAAGCGGATTTTGGCCAATGCCCAAACTTCGGTGGGTTGATCCTGGCCAAACGGAAAAGCAAAAAAGCCGGTAAACAGGGCCGGCGGCAAGAAAAGAACCAGTAGAAAAGCAGCGTGTTTGGTAAAGGCTAGAAAGCTGAAGTACAAAAACAAGACGGCTACTAAAGCGTAGATAAACTGCCGTAGAGTCAGGGGCCCGAGCAGCTTGTCCTCGGCTTCGATATCTTGGATTACTTTGTAAGTGGCCATCTAGTAAATAGTAACTAGGAATTAGTAACTAGTAAAGGCGGCTATGCCTTAAATCTAGGTTGAGGCAGTTATACTTGGGGTCCGGGGAATAAGTATTTCAGCATAGAAGGATGGATGATTTTAATGTCTTTAAACTCCTTCAGCTTGAGCAAATCTTTGTCGGCGGTAATGATTATATCGGCCGCCGCTTCGAGGGCGCACTCCAGTATTTTATTATCGTCGGGGTCGTTAGGCACGGCGTTTACTCTCTCGGCAGGCTCAACCACTTGGCAAATGGAACGGCAAGTTAATAATAAGTCGCGGGACTGCCCGGGGTTTAATTGAAACCTGTCTTCGGCCTTGCGCCGCAGTTCTACCAAGATTTCCGGCGAGGTGTATAGTTCGGCCAGCCTGCCGGCCGCGATGTCGCGGATTAAGGTGTCCAGAAAGCTGCCTGGCCGCATCAAGGACTGGATATAAACATTGGTATCTAGCACTAATTTAAGGGTCGGCAAGGAGCCGTCCGGTTTAACCGAGGAAATCTTCGAGTTCATCTATAGACATGGTGTCAACACCAAGTTCACGGGCTTTGGCTTGGACGGTTTTCTGAGCCTGTGACCATTCACGCTCCCAAGCTGCCCGCTCGACCAAGCGCCGGATCACCACGCTTTTAGACACGCCGTCTTCTTTCGAAAAGCGCTCAATCTCACGCTTCAGCTTGTCATCCAAAGAAATGCTGATAGTAGACATAGACAAAGTCTAATAAAATAATTGTCAAAAGTCAATAAATTCGAATTAACTAGCCGCCGTAAGGTCAGGGGCCCGAGCAGTTTGTCTTCGGCTTCAATATCTTGAATTACTTTGTAGGTGGCCATATCTTATATGCAGTATAGCAAACCACCTCTTAAAGATTGATGTTGCATATTTATATAAAATGAGTTATAATATAGAACATGACAGGCAACACCCCTCCTAACCCTAATGATCCTCCTAATACCTTCCCTATTACTCCTGAGGATGCTAACCCATATGGCCGGCCACGCTACGCCGCACAGCGAACTGAAGGCGTGGAGCACGATGCTTTGCGCGAGCCTCAGCGGCGATACGCGGAAGCCCTGGCAGATGTAAATAGGGCCAGGCGAGAACTAATAGAAGCAGGCGTGCCGCCGGAGCGGACCATAGAAGTCCTTAAGTCCGACCGTGTTAGCGGTATCCCGCTGGCCGTAGTCCATCCTTTAGAACACTCCAGAACCAGGCTTTGGCCAAGCCAGATCCACCCCTTTAGGTGGCTTGGCAGCATATTAACGCGCGGCGCGGATAAAGTGGCAGGAGACAGCGTTACGCCTGCCACCTATGCTGACGGCCAGGAGCACCACGGCAACATAACGCCAACGATTAATAAAAGACGGGCGCGTATCGACGAGAGAACCCGTGGCTGGATAATAAAAGATTTTAAACCTGAAGAACCCACCCTTGCCCTCAGGCGCAGCCAGCCCTCGTCATATAGAGATAGAGATTTAGTAGTTGCCGTAGACGGTCGCTCATGGTTAGGTTACCAGATTCCCGCCGACGAAGACCCAGAAACCGGCAAAATCGGCGTTGGTGATTCCAGGGTAGGCAACTTCCCCACTATGCGTGATAGAGCCATAGAGAGGCTAACCGGTATAGGTAGCGCAAAACCAAACGAAATTCCGCCCCAAATTGATAAACTGGAACGTATAGCTGCCGCCTTACGAGCCAAACTGCCCGGCCGCCAAACCACATCCCAGATTACGCCTCCAGACCAAGTGGTCACACGCCTTGATGATCTATTTAAGCCAACACCTTATCAAGGGCCACTAGGGCCAAGAGAATCTCGTCCAGAGGAACCCCCCTTCTACACTCCAGGTGATTGGACACGTTAGAACAATTTAGATAAAAGCCTTACAGTAGAGGGAGCTAGAATTGGCCTCCTTGTCCCGGTATCTGTGGACCGGGTGGTTGAAAACCTCCAGCTTGAGCCGCAGCGGCAGCGGCTGCTTGTTGGGCCTGAGCTGCGGATGCGTAAGTAGCATTCTGGTATTCACGGCGCAATTCTTGGAATGTTGAGTCTCCACGCATGGCTTCTATAGCTTCTTGATACGTTATTGCCCCCCTTGGGCCTACTTTGCCACCGGTCCGTGGAGAACTAATTATAGAAGCAAATCTTTCTTGTAACTTAGGCGATAGAGAATCTATCCTGATACCTTCTCTAGACATCACCTCATCCTTTAGTATTTTGGCATTTTCAGGGGCTACCTGACCCATTACATCATAGCGTCCGGCCAGGACGGCTAATTCTTGAATAGCGGCGTCATCTCCGCCGGCAAAGGCTTCCTCCAAGTTTGTCCGGATTTGCGGCGCCAGCGCCCTAACTGATTGGATACGGCCGGCGGCTATGGCACCACCCCCCTGGCCTTCCAGGGCGTTGCGGCTTAGTTGCTCATTGACTTCCGTGTCGAAGTCGGCGCCTCTGTTTCTTTGTTGCAAGGTCGTGATTAACTGTTGGTTAAAGCTGCCGCCGGCTAGGTCAAAGCGGCGCTGCTGGGTAGCCCCGTTTCGTACCCGGGCCAAAATGCGGGCGGTGGTGTTCTGGTCTCCGCCACTGGCCCACAATATGGAGCGGCCCATAGCGGCGGCTCCGCCGTTTTCGGCTTTCCAGCTGGTGCCGGTAGTACCGTTGGCCATAACACTAGCCATTTTAAAGGCATTTTCGGACATGGACCGTCTGGCTCTGCGGACTACAGCCACTCCTGCTTGAGCGTCTTCGGCACCGTAGCCACGTGCCCTTAAGAAAGCAGCCTGTTTAGATTCATCATGCAGGCTGCCGGTGACCCACTGCCCGGTACTTTCATCGAAGGCTCGGGCTGTGTCATCAACCATATCATGGTAATCATCGTTATTCATCATCGCTTGAAAACTTTTGTTTTTCTCGATAGCTTCCTCGGCTAAACTAAAGTCACGCTCACCGCCACCAGCCTTAAAGCGCCGCCTCATCTCTCGGGGATTCAGGCCGGCACTAGGCACATTAGCCAGGCCCCTAGTTGTAACGTTGAAGGCCTTGGCGGCGGCTCCCAGCACGGGCATGCCCTCATTCTTAAAGCGGTCGCCAATGGCCATAGCGTGCATATTGTGCTGGGTTTTGGCGGCCCGGTACTTACGCAGGCGGTCGAAGGCACCACGGCTGCGGTCGTTGGCGATGCCGCCTATGGTCGCTATGGCCCCACCGGCCAGGCGGAAGGCGAAGGTAATCAAAAAGTAGGGCGCGAAATAGGCTACGAAAGCCACCAGTTGGTAAACGGTGTTGTTAGTAGCGGCGCTAGTGACGGCGAACACCCGCCCTACGGCTATGAAACCAGCGATAATTGGGAACAGCAACAAGGCCTTCAATAGAGTATCAGACCAGAATTTCCAGGCTTTGGCGGTGTTGGGCAAAATGGCGCAGGCTATGGCGAACGGGGCGAGTACTAGCAGGAAGATTACAACCAACTGGCGAATAATCAGTACGGCAAAGCCGATTAGTACGGCCAAGGCGCCGGTAACGGCTAAGCTCAGCAGGCCGAAGATACCCAGTGCCAGTGCCGCCGCGCCGCCCACTAAACCTAGCGAAAAGACACTGCCACCACCCAATTTGACCGCGCCAAACGAATGAAACGGGGCGTAGATGAGCGAGCGCATAGCATTCCCAGTGTCATTGGCGAAGTTGACCAGGAATTCCAGAATGTACCAAGACAGCGAAATGCCGATGACGGCAATTATCAAGCGGGGTAAGACCTTGCGGATAGTGTAGGCGTCCAGAAACTCAAAACCGGCGGCTTGGGCGATTATGGTCACTAACCCGGCAATGACTATCAGGGCCAAGCCGAAAATACGGAAGGTGTTCCAGGCGGTGAAGTAAGCCTTACCAGTCCTAACTTGATCAGAGCTACAGGTGCTAGAAGCAGTCGTACAGAAAATCCTTAAAGTATCAACCGTCAAAAGACTGTTGATGTCGTCATCCAGCGCGCCGATCATGGCCTGGGCGCCGGCTACCAACGGGCAGATGAACCAACTCAAGGGGTTTATGATGGAAGTGGCGCACTTCAGTTTAGGCGAAGCAGCGTTTTCATTAATGACTGCCGCGGCTGCCTCTTGGTCTTGTAGAATGCCGCTAAAAGCGTCTTCATTGGCTATGGCCCAGACAGTTACCGTGCCATATTTGATCTGACAGGTTTTGTCGAAAAATGACCACTGCACCTTAAAGGCGAATTGTTCTGGTACGGCTTGGATTTGGCCACTACAGCCATTCAGGCCGCCTACGTAAATACCGTTAGCCTTTTTGGTATATTCGCCGATATATAACTTTTCATTACTTGCTCCATCTCTGAAAACTGATATAAAGGCGTCATTTTTTTTGCTGTAATAAAACCAGTTAGTGGCATCATTGGTCGAGGCCATACTAGCTGGGATGCCTGAAGTGTTCTGGGCGCCGCAGCCGTTAGAATTGTAGTTGTAATAGGTAACGCGCGCGTTACCTAGCTTATCGATCGCGGACTGAAGCTGCCCAAGATCGGCATTATCTTTTGTATATTCTGCCCGAAAACTGAAGTTATTGTTAGATACATAGAAAAAAGGCACGCAGTTCAGTGAAAGGTTACATTTATCTTGGTTTTGAGTATCTAGTGGCGTGGCACAGTATTTATTGCCACCGCCAACTACCATATTGCCGCGGGCGCTTTGGTTGGAAGGACTGCTTTTGGAAACATCAGTTAAGAAGTAGTAATTCTGGTTATCCCAGGTGACCTTTTTATAGATCTCGCTGTCGTATTGGCCGCCGCCAATCACTATTTGCGAAGCGTCGCGCCAAACGGCATTGATAGTCCCTACGGCTACATCATTACCAGGGTCAATCGTTGGGCTACCGGCTACCGCTATACTATCTTGCCGTTGGCTGAACGCTGGCTGGTCAGTTCGTTCATAATAACTAAGTAAGCCGACAGATGAAACCGAGGAGCTGGCACCAGGGTTTATGTTAAATTGAAGATAATAACCGTGCCGTCCTGTCGTATTACTATCGTTGTAAAGCTGGAAGCCGCGCCACTCTGTAGGGCTGACCGGGATCATAACAAATTTGGCGCACTCGGTTTCGGCCTTGTTAGTCAAAAGGTCACCATTTATAGGCGTTCCTGTGCCCGGGCTAAAGGTTATAACGGGTATAGTTTTGCCGAAGTTACTAATAATATACTTGAGGTTTTCTTTAGTAAGAGTTTGAGGGAAAACTCCGATCAGGGTTTCAAAGGGACTTGAGGCTATAGAGGCTGGATCGGAACGGTCAACCATTTCCTGTAGGGAGCTAAGGCTAGTGCCTAGGCCCTCAAATTTCAGTAGATTACTATCTTCTTGCCTTGCCTTAAAGTTAGCCTGGCAACTAACCATGGCTAATTTCTTAGGGTCATTAGGCCCCGCTTGACTCACAGAACCCCCCTGGACTATCAGATTGAAGGTTGTAGGACTATCACCGGCGCTAGGAGGCGGGGTGGTTATCGCCGTTGCCAGAATAGTTGCTACCAGGTTGAAGCAAAAAAGCAGGCCTAAAAAGCCGGTTAGCAGGAAATTCTTTTTATGTTTGAACGACATGACTCTTTGAATTATAACCTTTTAAGATCAATCCGCTAAATGGCTTACAAAGCTATCCACTAAATAGCGGTTGCCGGATTTAACGGCTCGGCAAGTAATAGCATATTTATTAGGAGAACTAGTAAGCTCGTAGTGAAGTTCAGTTTCAGGGTTATCTGTGCTTGGATTGAGGGATTTAATTTCGGCAGTTTGTTTGAAAGATGACGATTTACCATAGACTTTGTTGAGGTTGGTAACCTGGGCTTTCCAGTCAGATGCGGATTCCTGCCCGGCCAGGTTTTTTGAAAATAAACTATAGGACTTGGTAGCATCGTCTTGCTGGATAGCTTTTAATAAGTTGCTGCAGACACTAGAGGCAGAATGGCGGGCATTTAAGAAGCTGGAAACAGCCATTACTATAAGCAGAGCAATCAAAAGCAAACCACCGATTTGCAAAAGCTTTTTGCGCATATAGTTACGATTATAATAGGAGAAACCGATTTTAGGAATTTTTCGACCCAAAAACAGCTAAAAAACCTGAAAGTATTTACAAACTATCTATATAATGTTATGATAGAGAAATGACGCACGAAAATATCGGGGCCAATCCACCCGTACCTCCTGAAGAATTTGATAGGTTAGAGGGCGGCTTACTGGTACCTCACAGATATGTCCCAAGGCTTCCAGAAGAGTTCTTTAGAGAGCAACAAACTCCCGGCCAAACTACACCTGCCCCACCTCTCACTGAGGCCGAAGCCTTAGCCTGGAAGACAGCCAGGCTTACAGCGGTCAACGAGCTTATAAGTGGTAAGCGCCGGGCTGGCGAACTTGCAGAACTCATACTTAGCCAGGTACCAGCGCCAGTTGTTGGCCCAGACAAGTATGGTTTTCGGACAGCTTGGAGCCGGCCGATTCTCGTAAGAGACATGGAGTCGCCGGACGCAGAAGGCCGCTCTAAGGTCTACGCCAAGGTGTATGTTGGTTACGACCATACTCAAGTACCGGCAACCGTAAACGACTTCGGCGTTTTTAAAAAAGAAGCCCCCGAGTACAGGCCACCTGGCAGGTTTACAAGCATGTGGCGGCGTACCCAGACGCGCTTTAAGCCAAACGACGAGGTCGTAAACTTCGGCGTAGTGTTTTACGATGGCGCGGAAGAAGGAACTGACCTTAAAGAAACAGAAAAACAAACGGCTTCCGGCCTAAAGACCGAAAAAGCTAAAGTCGAAGAAAGTAGAAGCAAGCACAACGACAATATTCTGGTAGCTTTGTACCCTGGAGCTGCCTTGGACGCTCAAGCCTCAGCGCTTGCAACGCTTGAAGCCAGCTTAGCCGATTTGGCCACTAAGGTTGGCTTACCTCCGGAAACAATTGAGTAGGCTTAGAGCTAAATAAAGCTTGCTGACTTGCTAGCAGCTGGTTTTGGCGGTATAGTTTACTAAAATGGTTGCTATAAAACATAAAGTTCTAAAATTTCTGGCGCCCTTGTTGATGCTGCTGCTTCTAGCATTGCCGTTCTTCGCACGGCCTGGCTATGCCGATCCTGCCGCCCCGCAAACTGGCCTATGCTATGACCAGCTGGGAGGTACAATTACTAACTGCAATATTAAAGATAAAGATGCCAGTGGCAATCCGCTTTCGGCCAGCAAATGCTATATAAGGTCGGATGCTGCCGCGGGCTGGCAACCTATATCCTGCTCCACGACTGTTTTCTCACAGGGTACGGCTGTCATTAAATCAAGCGTGCCTCAAACTAGTGACCCCTCCGCTCAAAGCTGTGGGGTTAAAGGCAGCACCGCGACAACTGCTAACCAGTGTGGCTTGATCGAAAAGTACCTAAACCCGTTTATTAAACTCTTATCAGTTATAGTTGGTGTCGTGGTTGTCATATCTATCATTGTCGGTGGCATCCAATATGCCAGTTCGGGCGGTGATCCTCAAAAGACTGCCAAGGCCAAGGCCCGCATCCTAAAGACCGTTTTTGCGCTAGTGGCCTTTATATTCTTGTACGCTTTCTTGCAGTTTATAGTACCGGGAGGCATAAAGTAATGTTAAGTTTACTAACGCTTTTCGCCGCCAATTGCGGCGGAAACTTTTTAGGCCTGGTACCTTGGTATGCTTACCTGAAAGATGTCGACCCCAACACCTGCCAAATCAAGGGTTTTACCGTATTATCCCCAAATAAAGCTAGTGATTTCCCGCTAGTCTTGGTAGCGGTTGTCGATGACCTATTACGTATAGCCGGCCTGGTGGCGGTGGGGTATATTATTTACGGCGGTATTCAATATGTGATCAGCCAGGGTAACCCCGAACACACTGCTAAGGCCCAGGCTACTATCATTAATGCCTTGATTGGACTGGCTCTGGCTATTGTGGCCGTGGCCTTCGTGTCATTTTTAGGCAAGACACTAGGAAAATAAACAGATGTACTCCAGTCTTTTTGCAGCTTCTGTCGACCTTACCCCCCTACCCCACACCACCGCTGGGCACGACCAGATCCAGCTTATCCTGAATATTGTTTTCGGAATTATGGGAGGGCTGGCGTTACTAATGATAACCATATCAGGCTTACGCTATATATTTTCGGCCGGGGACCCTAGAAAAACCGCCCAAGCTAAGAATGGCATTATTTATTCGCTAGTCGGTTTATTAGTGGCTATCGCGGCTGAGGCGATTGTGGCCTTTGTATTGGGGAATCTATGACGAAGCGGTTGAGCAGTTTGCTAGTAGCTGGCGTGGCTGCCCTAGGCTTGCTGTTCACGCCCCTGCCAGTTGCGGCTGCCAGCTGGAACCCCTTCGGCGGCGTCGATTGCTCGCAAGCGGCTGATTCGGCCGTTTGCAAAGATAAAACCACCACCAATCCCCTGGTTGGATCGGACGGTTTGCTAGTGAAAGTTACGCATATCATAGCCATAGTAGCTGGGGCAGCGGCCGTGATTATGATTTTGATAGGGGCGTTCCGCCTCATTACTTCCGGCAGCGACATAAGCAACAACTCGCGGACGGACGAAGACGTTAAGAACGCCAGGAATACGATTGCGAACGCACTCATTGGCCTGGCTATTATAGTTCTGGCGCAAACCATAATTAGTTTTGTCTTAAGTAAGATATAAGGGGTAAATATGCGACGATTCATAAAAGAGTGCCTACTAAGCGGACTAGTATTTTTGCTAGCCGGAAGCCTAGCGTCGCCGATAGCTTTAGCGGCCGATTCGCTTCAAGCCGGCAAAGACCAAGCCTGCCAGGGCATTAGCTTGGCAAATGGCTCAAATGGGTGCAGTAACGGCGGTGACATCACCAAAGTTGTTAGCGCGGCCGTGCAAATCCTGAGTATCGTTATTGGCATCACCGCGGTAATCGTAATCGTTGCCAGTGGCTTTAAGTATATAACCTCCGGCGGCGATGCGGGTAAGGTAAAAGGCGCCAAAGACACCCTGATTTACGCCTTGGTCGGCTTAGCGGTCGCCGCTTTCGCCCAGTTCATTGTCCACTTCGTGCTTAATAAAGTCCGTTTATAGAGGACTTGCCGGACGGTAGGCCGATGTGGTATAAGTTTAAGAAAGAAATATTAATGAAAGGTAATCCTTAAAATGATCAAAAAAATCAAAAGTTTCGTGTTAATCGCTCTCATGACCGCTAGCTTCTCAGCGCCAGCGCTGGTGCCGGTCACCGCCTTGGCAGCGACGTGTACTCCAATTGCCCAAGGCATTAGCCAGGGGATCAATAACGCCACTATCGGCAACAATGACAGTTCGTGCGATACCAGCGGCAGCAACATAGACCTAAGTAATATAGCTAAGAAGGTGGTTAATATCTTTTCTGTTATCGTTGGTATCGTTGCCGTGTTGATGATCATCTACGGCGGTTTCCGCTATATTACCTCTGGTGGTGAGTCTGGTAATATATCTAACGCCAAGAACACTTTGATCTACGCCTTAGTCGGTTTGATTATAGTGGCTCTGGCTCAGTTCATTGTCCACTTCGTGCTCAATACTGCCCTTTCCGCCCAGTAGAATAGCCCAAACCAACAAATTTGTAGAACAATAAAATCCCCTCCTCTAGGAGGGGATTTTACTACGAGCTAGACGCTAAATGTTAAGGGGTTACAGGTTTGAGTGCAGTTCGGGATGAAAAGCGAAGCCCGTAAGCGAGCCGTATTTGATATACGGTGAGTGCGGACTGGAGCTTTTCGCTCGAAATGTGCCAAAAATGTAACTCCTAGAGTACTTGGATTTTCTTGACAGTATCTTGCTTAACTTTACCAAAGCTAATAGTTAAGACACCATCTTTCAAGACGGCTTCAATGTCGTCTTCCTTGACCGGTACTGGCAAGGCGATGGTACGGGAGAATTCACCCCAGTAGCATTCTTGCAAAAAGAAGTTTTCAACGTCATCCTCATTGCCAGCCGAAAGCGTGCCGCGAACGGTTAATTGATTATCGGAGATGCTGACGTCTAAGTCGTTCTTGTTGACCCCAGCAGTTCGGGCTTTGACCACTAAACGCTCCTTGGTCTCATAAACGTCTACTGCTAACTGCCCAGGCAATTGGGCATCGTCTTCATCCCATTCGTCAGCCGGTGTAGCTGCTTGCTGGTTGTCGCTAGCGGTTGGGCTAATGACCTCGTCATCGCCCAAGAAAGCGGCTGTTAATTCGTCTTCTTCCAATAAAAGATCGTCATCGCGAGTTCTACGCGCCATAGTTGTTACCCTCCACTTACTCAGTGATTAATTTCAAGATTAGGCTTGCGTTTTTGTCTTGATAGCAGTATAGCTTAGGTACCAAAAAGTGCGCAACCCGATGGGTTACAATTTACAACACATTAAACACAACACCAGAGCTAGAATTTAGAATCTAGATTTCAGATTTCAGAATAGGCTTCAGGTGTAAATTATTCTATAATCCATAATCTAACTTCTAAAATCTTTATTTATGAGTATTTTTGATATCCTAACCGCTAGTTTCGCGCCCCATGAATGCCTCAGTTGTGGCCAAGAAGGCCATCTGCTTTGTAAGGCTTGTACCCACAAGCTAAGTCAAATACCGGAGCGCTGTTATCGTTGCCGTCGGCTATCCGCCGGCAACCGTAGCTGTGAAGCTTGCCGCCGGATGAGCAAGCTTTACTCGCTTAAGGCAGGGACTATTTATGAAGGCTTGGCCAAAGATCTGGTCTGGCGGCTAAAATTCCAGGGAGCCCAGACAGCTGCCCACGACATGGCTCGATATCTAGCGCCGATGGTGGAAAGCCGCGGGGTAGTGATTGTGCATGTACCGACCGCAACTGGCCGGGTCCGCCGGCGTGGCTATGACCAGGCTTATTTGTTGGCCCGGGCTTTAGCCAAGCAGACTCAACTGCCCCACCTGGCGGCTTTGGCGCGGCTGGGGCAGCACCACCAAGTTGGGGCTTCGCGTCGAGAACGGACTACTCAGCTTGCCCAAGCTTTTATAGTGCTTAAGCCCGAACTCGTCCAAAACAGCCATATTCTACTCGTTGATGACGTCTTAACCACCGGCGCGACCCTAGAAGCCGCTGCCCGCGCTCTAAAACTGGCCGGTGCTAAACGGGTCGACGGCTTAGTCTTCGCCCAAGCCTAATTTGCCCATCCTAGCTTGTTATTAGCAGTTTGTGCTCTATTTTTGGAGTTATAGACCTCCGCGCTTCGAGACATTCCTTAATTAAGTACTCGTCTCCTGTAGAGGTGAGGATATATAACCAATCGTAAGCATTAGCCTTTGTCTTTTTGATGACATAACCTTTAGAATTAGAATGAATTCGTCTTAACTCCACTTCCTTATTGCTGCAGTATCGAACTTGTACCCGTTTAATTTTATCCTCAACGTCTATCAATAGGTCATAAGCCGCCGACTCTGTAATTGGCAAAGCTACATCGTAGTTAAGTTTGGTAAAAGTGGCTATTGCCTGCGCTACAGCTATGTCGCCTTTTCTTTGGGTAATTCGCATAATTTTATTATAAACGGTATGGGCAACCGGTCAAGAGCTATGCTATAATTTTGCGGTATTGGAGAGGTGTCCGAGTGGTTGAAGGAGCCTGTCTTGAAAACAGGTGTGTCGGCAACGATACCGTGGGTTCGAATCCCACCCTCTCCGCCAAATCGACTGTAATTTTTGCCAGAATGCTCACAGTTGCAATATTTAAAGAGTCGTAAGAGAATATGGCTATGTAATTAGGAGGAGCAAATGACGGGAGAATTCATTAAAAGCGATAGTGGCTCCATAACACCCGAATTGAGCCCTGATAGTTATAAAGTAGTCGTTACTAGATATGTAGAAGACGATAGAGGTCCCATACACACAACATGGACCTTATTTAAAACTGTAGGTGAAGAATGGGTACCTTGCCGAAGAGATGAACCTAATGATCAAGCAGTCTTCGATCTCGCAGGCCAAGTTCGTTTTCTAGATATGAGTGAAGGCGAATATGGACTTTCTGGTGCAAGACTGGATGTAGCAAGCTAATATCTCCAGACCCGAATGATCCGCCACTCTATTTAAGGCAAGGGATCCTGCCAAATTATGAAGATTTCAAAACCCAACAGCCAAAATTTACTACTTCTACTTGCTTTAGTAGTTGTCACTCTAGGCTATTTTGTTGTCAACCGTCCAATTGGCCATTTGCATGTACTCAATACGTCCATTGATAAGCATATCTCCTTTTTGCCAGTCTTTATTATTCCCTACCTACTTTTTTTGCCGATATTCTGGCTGGTTATTCTCTACGCTTTTTTAACGGATAAAAGCTTCAAATCACTTGCGCTAACTATTCTTATTGTTTATCTGGCAAGCTATTTGATATACGCCTTATTTCAGACTTATGTACCCCGGCCGATGGCAATGGGACAGGATATATTTTCTAAATTAGTTAGGCTTACTTATCGAATAGATAAACCTTATAACGGTTTCCCGAGCGGCCACGCATCAAGCGCGGCTATCATGGCAAGTTATTTTATTTTTACTAACCATAGATGCCGCTGGTTATTTACAATCTTTGGTCTTTTGGTGGTTGTATCAACCCTTTTCGTCAAACAGCACTTTATATTAGACGCGATAAGCGGTGTTTTATTAGGTGCTGGGGTATCTTGGTTGGTTTTTCGATATATCAAGCCAGCTTCACGCTTGCCGAGTGGCGCAGAAGTTGACTAGATCTTTTAGTTCAGCCTGGGATTGATGGCTGACATCAAGTTGTTCAATATGCTGATAGGCGGTTTTCTGCAAACGGCCTATCTCTTTATCCAATAGGGCTGGAATATTATATTGCTCAATAAGCGATTGGACATAGCCAATGTCCTCGAGCGTAGCGCCGGCATTGCCAAAAATAGATAGTAATTTAGCTCGCTCGCCTGGGCTGCAAAGCTTGAACAAATAATAATACAGCAAGGTTTTCTTGCCCTCTTTTATGTCTGAACCGACTGGTTTGCCTAGTTTAGCGGCGTCGCCTAACACGCCAAGCTCGTCATCGCGGATTTGGAAAATGGTGCCGGCGGCCAGGCCCAAAGCTTGTAATTCTTTGAGAATCGGCTCCGACTTTTTGGCTAAAATCGCACCCATCTTGAGAGGCAAAGCTACCGAATAAGCGGCGGTTTTAGTTTGCATAACCTCGTAAACCGCTTTTTTAGAGGTCGGCTTGGAGGAGGCTTCTAGATAAATATCTTGCATTTGGCCGGCGCAAACATTGGCTAACTCGTATCCAAACAGGAGGTTGATGGCGCTGATAGTAGCCGCGTCTGTTCCGGCATGGGCCAGTAACTCAAAAGCGAAAAGTATGGCGGCGTTGCCGACGCAGACAGCCATGCAAGTGCCGAAATGGTGGGGATCGGCCAGGCCCTGTTGCTCGGCCAGCAGCTCGTACTGGTAGTGGATAGCCGGCTGGCCACGACGGGTATTGTCCCGGTCCATTACATCGTCATGAATCAGTAGCCCAGCGTGGGCTAACTCGACAGCCATAGCCGCTTTGATGACGGCCTCATCTGGTTGTTTACCGCTGAAGATGGCGTAACTGTAACAAACCAGACAACCGCGCAGTAGTTTGCCGCCGGTGGTAAAAGTCCGCAGCCGTTTTATAAAATTGGTGTCTCTAGTTGTTATCCGGGCCATCGCCTGCTCTTTTTGCTCAATAAACTTGTCTAAACTAGCCGAAATGGCGGGCCGGTAAGCTAGGATAGGCTTCAAGATTTCACCTTCGAATTAGTTTGTTGATAGTGCTTTAGAAAGCTGCGGGCGTCGGCTTGGGTGGCTAGTGTTTCATCAATTGAAGCATTAATTTTGTCTAATAATTTGGCAATGATGTTATCGGGCCGAAGAATAGACACGTCTTTGAGCGCCCGGCGGCTTAACCCGGTCTGCTGCTTCATTTCCTGGCAAATTGAGACCAGGGTGTGGTTCCAAAACTGTTTTTGCAGTCGCGGCAGCAT
>DATIJT010000017.1:0-4561 GCA_035478435.1 Saccharimonadales bacterium (SeqCode)
GTCTGACGATAAATAGTGCCAGTGGCACTGTTTTGAGGAGTTCTTGAGGCAAGCTACTTTTTTACTACAGCTAGGTAAGGCGGAACGTCGTCCGGTGGCTTTTTCGGTTCCTTTTTGCCACCAAAAAGGAATAAGGCCGCCGGTTTACTGGCGGGATTGATTCGAGCAACTCAGGTCTTGCGTAAGAGCTCGAACTCCTTTACCATGAGCGGTATGAGAATTGATAGCGAAAAAGGGGCGGTCAGTAGCCTGCTACTTTCTTTTATCGTCGTCGTAGTTCTATTCGCGGCAACCTTATTCTTCGCGGTTTGGGCTTACCAGGGCCGCCAGGACTACAAAAATAATGTTGATAAAAAAATAGCGGCTGCCGTGGAGCTAACTAAACAACAGGTTAGCAGTGCTAAAGATAAAGAGTTTGCCGAAAAAGAAAAGCAACCGCTGACGACTTATAAGGGGCCGTCATCTTACGGCAGCGTTACTATACTTTACCCTAAAAAATGGAGCGGCTACGTCGATGCCACCAGTAACGGTAGCGCCCAGCTAGATGGCTATTTTTATCCCGGTGTAGTACCGGCGCTGAACGATCAAAACACCGCCTTCGCGCTACGGGTACAAGTGGTATCTACCACCTATGACCAGTCCGCTAGTGACTTTTCTTCTCAAGTAGAAGACCACAGCGTAACGGTCACACCCTATGTATTACCGAAAGTGCCCAATGCGGTTGGCATAAAGGTTGACGGCAAAATTAGTAATGACAAAACCGGCACTATGGTGCTACTGCCGCTGCGCGACAAAACTCTTAAAATCTGGACCGAAGGTAGTCAATTTAGCACCGACTTTACGAATAGCATTCTGCCAAACTTTATTTTCTCGCCTTAGTCGACCTTTGTATCTACTTCATCATTGAATATAGAGCACCTACAGGACTATACTGACTTTATTAAGCGAGGGTTAGTTGCAGTGGCGCAGCTGCTAAGATCAAAGTCAGTGCCGGTTCTGTCGGAGCAGCTACTGTTATCTGTTGCCGAGCAATTAAAGTTGCCCTTGCTGCAGATTGCCCGCCAGGCTGAACTGGCCAACTTAACAGCCGACCAATCGCTGCTGTCCATCCAAACTAGCGCTGACATCGCTCTGAGGCTAATTGATAACTATTTGCTGGGCATCCGCTTAGGTTTGGAAGCCGCGTATCGCTTGGAAATGGAACCGGTTTCGGTGTCCGCGGTGCTGTACGATGCCGGCCAAGAACTGGAACGCCACGCCAAGCAGTACGGCGTAGCACTAGAGTTGAATGTGGCTGGCAAATTTGGTCCGGTAATGGCCCACCGCCAGGGATTGCAAGCCGCGCTAGTCAGCCTGGGGGCAGCCTTGATCGAAGCTTTGCCAGCTGGCGATAACCCGCGACTTAAGCTCCAACTAGCTACCCACCGTTGTCGCTATGGCATAGTCGCCGGCCTGTATTCCGATACCGAAACATTGACTGCCGAAGCGCTGCGCTCGGGCCGTGAGCTGCATGGCCACTCCAGGCAACCTTTGACAGATTTTTCCCACGCCGCCGGTGCTGGCGTGTTCGTGGCCGATTCCATTTTGCGGGCTATGCAACTGGAGCTCAAAACTTCCAGGCATCACCGGCTGTATGGCCTGGCGGCGGTCTTAAAACCTAACTACCAGATGCAATTGGTATGAACATTCTTCTCATCGAACCCGACCAAGTACTGGGACGCACTTATCAGCGAGCCCTGAAAGCAGCCGGGCATAAGGTACTAAGCTGCACTAGCGCCCAGGCGGCCATAGCTCTTATCGACCAATTAAAGCCCGATCTAGTCATCCTGGAACTACAACTAGTAGCACATGGTGGCATTGAGTTTTTGTATGAATTTCGCTCTTACAAAGACTGGCTGGACATCCCGGTGGTGGCACTAAGCTCCATACCGCCCGGTGAGTTCAATGGCAGTTGGCGACTGCTGCAAGACGGCTTAGGTGTCAAGGCTTACCACTACAAACCATTGACTAAACTCAAAGATCTTATCCGTACGGTCAACTCATTTGCTACCATTAAAACGTGAGGCAATTGCTGACGACCGGTATTATTTTGAGCCGGACTAATTACGGCGAAGCCGACCGGATTATCACTTTGCTAACACCAGACTACGGCAAACTGCGGCTGCTAGCCAAAGGTGTGCGCAAAGTTAAATCCAAATTAGCCGGTGGCATCGAACTTTTTAGTGTCAGCCATATTAGCTTCATCCAGGGCAGGGGTGAGATTGGCACGCTCATTTCCACTAGGCTGGACAGGCACTATGGCCAGATTGTCCAGAACATCGACCGTGTGCAGCTAGGCTATGAGCTGATCAAAACGTTAAACAAAGCTACGGAGGACGAACCGGAAGTCGAATATTTTGAACTGCTTAACCAAGTTTTCGAGGCGCTGGATAACCCGGCAATTGGAAGCGGGCTTATCCAAGTTTGGTTCCAAGCCCAATTGCTGAAGTTAGCAGGCCACCGGCCAAATTTGCAAACAGATACTTCCGGCCAGAAGCTGGATATTAATCAAAAATATGATTTTGACTTCGAGGCTATGGCCTCTGTCCCTAACCGCAGTGGCAATTTCACGGCCGACCACCTCAAGTTCCTCCGCTTAATATTCAGTGGCAACCAACCGAAAGTTTTGAACCAAATAAAAGGCTTAGAAAAACTAGTAACGGATTGCGCGCCTCTCGTTAGCACCATGCTTAACTCCCATATTCGACTATAAAGAAAGAGCGAACCCCCAACCAAAGCCAACCTAAAACTAATAATATTTCTAATAATTTATGCTATAGCATAAATAATTTATATAATTGGATTTAGAATAGGCTGGAAGATAAACGCTTAGCGAAGGCGCTAATTAGCTTTTGTTGGTTATCGATAAAAGGCGTTTCTATATAACTGACATAGCTATTAATATCAAACCTTTGGGTAACTATCTCTACCACGTCTCGGCAGGGCAAGGGGTGGATCCAGGCGCTGCGCTGCAATTGGTAAAACCCTAGGTCGCGCAGCTTGGCAGTCAGCGCGTTTCGGCCTGATTTATGCTTTTCGGGGATATCGTAAATGACCAAACGCCACCAGCCGTCCCATTTTTCAGGAGTTTTTACGGTCAACTTATTGAATTCTTGATCTGTTAATCTAGCTTTACCTTTATCGGTTATTGTTAAACCATGTTGATAATCGCCGCGTATTAAGTTTTGTGATTTCATGTAATTAATTACTCGTCGCATTTCCCGTACGCGTTCCCGCTCGTCAAGGGTTTTGAAAAAATGCTGCAACGGCTTGTCTAGCGCCACCAACAGGTTAGGGATGACTATACCGGCCGCCAAAGCGCTGCCGCCGACCGCTATGCGCAAAATATTATCCACCAGCGCCGAAGTTTGCTTATTTTTATCTGTCATATAAATATTTTAGGCTATAGCCTAAAATATTGGAAATATTGCGCTGGTCGAGACTGGTATTGCTAGGGTATAATCAACGCCAGATATGAGTACTGTTTCGCTTGATGAAATTGTTTCGTTATGTAAACGCCGGGGGTTTATTTACCAGGGCAGTGAAATTTACGGCGGCTTGGCCGGCACGTGGGATTACGGCCCGCTTGGCGTAGCCCTAAAACGTAATATCATAAATCTGTGGTGGAAAATGTTCGTCGAGGAGCGCGACGACATGTACGGCGTCGACGCGGCGATACTAATGAACCAAAAAGTTTGGCAGGCCAGCGGCCACGCCACTGGGTTTAATGACCCGATGGTGGAGTGTTTGGAGTGCCATTCACGCCTGCGCCAAGACCACATCAAGGGCAATAAATGCCCGGTTTGCGGTAAAGACAAATTCAGCGAACCCCGCCAGTTCAACATGATGTTTAAGACCAATGTCGGCCCGGTAGAAGATGAAAATTCAGTTAGCTATTTGAGGCCGGAAACCGCCCAGGGGATTTTTACGAATTATAAAAACGTGCTCGACAGTTTTTACCCGGATTTGCCGTTCGGCTTAGCCCAGCAGGGCAAGGCCTTTCGTAACGAAATCTCCCCGCGGGATTTCGTATTCCGAGCTCGTGAGTTCGAACAGATGGAAATTGAATATTTTATCCATCCGGATAAATGGCAAGAGGCTTTTGAGCAATGGCGCGGTTCCATCAAAGAATTTTTAAAGGCTCTGGGATTACCAGAAGATAAAGTTCATGAGCTGGAAGTACCGGAAAAAGACCGCGCCCACTACAGCCAGCGTACCATAGACTTTGATTTTGATTTTCCGCATGGCAAAGACGAGCTGCTTGGCCTAGCTTACCGGACAGATTTTGACCTTAAGAACATTGAAAAAGCCACTGGTAAGGGCATGGAATATCGGCCGAAAGATGGCGGTGAACCATTCGTGCCGCATGTGATCGAACCCAGCTTTGGCGTCGAGCGGACGATCATGGCCGTACTAACCAGTGCTTACGCGCAGGACGAACAAAACGGCGAAAAGCGCACTTACTTGAAACTCCCAGCGCATTTGGCACCTGTAAAAGTCGCCGTCAGTCCGCTGCTGAAGA
>DATIJT010000018.1:0-1569 GCA_035478435.1 Saccharimonadales bacterium (SeqCode)
ACCAATGGTGCTAACATTTATAAATGATTAAAAAATCAAAAAAAGATAGGTGGTTCATCCCTGTCCGTGGCAGTTATCTGCCGAATAACTGGTTGGGTTGGCTAACTTATCTGCCCTTTACTGCCTATCTAGTTTTTGCGCTTGTTATCGGTTGGCACAATGCCAACACTACCGCCGAGGCTCTCTTATTTATAGTTCCCAACTGGATAGCGGCAACAGTTGCAATGACCTGGGTTGCTAAGCGAACCAGCTAATTATCGCTGGGTAGAGGGAACTGCAGGGAAAATTCGGTTACCTCATTACTTAACTTGTTAAGTAATTTATCATCATTGCGATGTTTGACGGCTTGGTGCATCCATTCAGCGACTGTTTCCATATCGTTTTCTTTAAGGCCACGAGTTGTTATGGCCGGTGTGCCCAGGCGCAAGCCACTCGGCCGGAAAGGTGGTAACTTATCATCCGGAATCGAGTTGCAGTTAGCGCTCAAGCCAATTCTGTCCAATGTGTCCTGAGCCTCGCGACCAGTAACATTAAAGGACGTCACCATATCAATTTGGATTAAATGGTTATCTGTACCATTGGTCACAAGCTTAAAGCCGCGCTTCATCAGTTCATCCGCCAGCCGCTTAGCATTCTTCAGAATTTGCTGGGCGTATTCCTGGAACTCTGGCCGCTGAGCCTCACCCAGGGCTACGGCTTTAGCGGCCGTGTTGTTCATATGCGGGCCACCCTGAAAACCAGGAAAAACTTCGCGGTCGATTAGCGTAGGCAGATTGTCTAGCGTTTTTTCGACTTTTTTTAGCGGATTGCCGACGGTGCCCTTGGTCAGAATCATGCCGCCGCGCGGGCCACGCAGTGTCTTGTGCGTCGTGGTGGTAATGACGTGGAAGCCGTAGTCAAAGGGATTCGGCAAAGCCTTGCCTGCAATTAGGCCAGCGATATGAGCCATGTCCGCCATCAGCAGCGCACCCACTTCATTACCAATCTCGGCAAATTTAGCGTAATCCAGATTGCGTGGGTAGCCGCTGAAGCCGGCCAAGATTATCTTGGGCTTTTCTTTAAGAGCTACCCGCCGCATCTCCTCATAATCAATCTCACCCGTTTCTACATCTTTCATGCCATAACGGACAAAGTTATAGAGCTGCGCCATGGTCGTAACGGGATGACCATGGGTTAAGTGGCCGCCTTGATCCAGACGCATACCAAGCACGGTGTCGCCGGGATTGAGCCAGGCGAAGTAGACGGCTATGTTGGCTGGCGCCCCGGAGTGCGGCTGGACATTGGCGTGATCGGCGCCGAACAGTTTCTTAGCCCGCTCGATGGCTAAGTTCTCAAGCGGGTCGGTGAAGTCCTGGCCGCCGTAGTAACGGCGGCCAGGATAACCCTCCGAATATTTATTGGTAAAAACACTGCCTAGCGCGTCAAGTACATCCCGGCTGACATAATTCTCCCTGGGAATCAGCTCCAGCCCCTCGCGCTGTCGCCGTTCCTCTGAAGCGATGAGCTTGGCTACCTTATCGTCTTTCATCTTAAAACTCCCTCTAAAATTTATTTTTTACAAAGACTCGG
>DATIJT010000019.1:0-90671 GCA_035478435.1 Saccharimonadales bacterium (SeqCode)
ATCGTGCGCACGCGGCGCGTGAAACAAAAACATCAATACAAAATGTGGGCACCGCCGCCTTGGTGGGCGCGCACGAATACAAAGACTGCCAACGAGGCGGTTTTTGTTTTGTATCTGTTATGCTACAATTCCAAAGTCAAAATTCGGGGCATTGGCGCAGTTGGCTAGCGCGCTTCCATGGCATGGAAGAGGTCATCGGTTCGAATCCGATATGCTCCACCATAAATAATTCACTGGAGCAGCGGGTTATTTATTTTACACATCCTAGCCTAAAGGCATACAATTAGCGATATAACTTAGGGAGACAGAAGATGTCGGGATTTGGGATTACACTTTTATTTATTATTTTGGTGATCATTGCCAGGGGCGTTAGGATCATTAACCAGTATGAACGGGGCGTAGTGTTCCGTTTAGGGAAAGTGCGGCCGGGTGTTAAAGAGCCGGGACTTCGTTTAATAATTCCTATCATCGACCAAATGCGCAAAGTAGCCCTTAGAACAGTTACCTTGCCCATAGAAACCCAGAAGATTATCACCAAGGACAACGTGTCGATCGACGTCGCGGCCGTGGCCTATTACCAAGTCCAGGACCCGATCAAATCTATAGTCGAGATTGAAAACGTCGTTTCCGCCACTTACCAGATTGCCCAAACCACCGTGCGCAACATTGTCGGCCAAAGCGCCCTGGACGAAGTGCTCAGCCAGACCGAAAAAATTAACGAAGCCATCAAAGGTATTTTAGATAAGGCCACCGAAAAGTGGGGCATTTATGTTAACACCGTGGAGCTCAAGGACATTACCTTGCCGGACAGCATGCAGCGGGCCATGGCCAAACAGGCTGAAGCCGAACGCGAAAAGCGCGCTAAAATCATCGCCGCCGAAGGTGAACAACTCAGCGCTACCAAACTGGGCGAAGCCGCCGACATCATTTCGGCCCACCCCATCGCCCTGCAGCTGCGCAACCTGCAAGTCCTAACCGAAATCGCCACCGAAAAGAACAGCACCATCATCTTCCCCAGCCAGTTCATGGACACCATGAAGAGCGTCAAAGACTTCATGAGCAAAGAGCAAGCCTAGCCTTGTTATAATCTGTAATTTCTCATAAAATAGAAGAGCCTTAAAAATAACTTTGTAAACCAAGCGAAGCTGTTTGCAAAGTTAGGAGGAGAAGCGTAAGACTAGGTCGAAGCTCCGGCTACTGCCGGACGAGACAGGGCTGTACGTTTCGACGAGGCTCTTTAGCTCAGTTGGTAGAGCAGAGGCCTGAAGGCGTTTTGGCGAAGCCGAACAAATTATATTAGTCCCCTCGGGACACAAGGCTCCTTCAATAAGAACTTTAATAATTTATCTTAGCGTGGCTCTTTAGCTCAGTTGGTAGAGCAGAGGCTTGAAGAGCCTTGTGTCCCCAGTTCGAGTCTGGGAGGAGCCACCAGCTTTGCGCAGCAAAGCATTTAACATGTAGCAGTTATCATTTGTCATTATTTTTTCATTGAGCATTGATAATTCATTGAAAATTGTAAACCGATAATTGATAATTGCTTTTGCCTGAAGGCAAAAGCGCGGGTGTAGCTCAGTTGTTTAGAGCGCGTCCTTGCCAAGGACGAGGCCAAGGGTTAGAGTCCCTTTACCCGCACCAGATGATCATTATTGGACACTTCGGTGTCCTTTTTCTTTGCCTGAAAGGTGATGAGAGGGCTTATTTCGGGGGTGTAAACATTTTTTTCGGCATCCATGTAGAAACCAGCAGGAAAAATGATTTGTTTACACTTTGCACGGTTCTCTTGGGGTAGTGATAGGAATTTTTCGCCCATATTGCTTACAAAGCTTAGAGCGAACTTCAGGAAACGATCCTTATCTGCATCTGCTTTTTGCGATAAGACAGATAGCTCGTCTTCAAATTCTTGTACCTGTGCTTTCATCTTCTCGATATTGCTCAGTATCTCTGCTTTGATAGCTGCATTTGATGGGTCAATAGCAGCAATAGCCTGATTGTTTATATCATCTTTGAGTGCTGATATTTTCTGGCTTAAACGGGCACTGTCTTGCCTTGCTTGTGCCTCTTTCTTTTTCCAGACAATATCAAGTGCCCGCAGAAAATCCTCAGTACCTTCTTCGGTTATCGGGTTATCATCAAACATCTGTACAACTTTTGAGTGCAGCTCATCACGGGTTACCAAGATGCCACAAGTACGACAACGATACCTAGCATAAATTACGCTATGGTTTTTGCCATTATCGTGGTCGAACCCAACGAGCTTACCTTTGTTTTTTAGTTCTAAGCAAGTGTCGTGTTGAGTGATAGAGTTTAGTGGGAAGTTTGGATTACCGTTTTTCCGTGGGCCTGACTGGTTTTTCTTCTTTGCATCAAAAATACTGGCCAACTCTTTGTACTGCTCTAAAGTGATCAAGGGATCATGTTTAGCATGTTCATTGCGTACCTTAACTTGTTTGTTAATTTCGGTGATGCCAGCATTAAATGGATCAGTAGCAATCTTGCGAAACTTATCCATTTTTAATGGAGCACGATCAAGTGTGTAGTCGCTTTTATTGAGATCTATAAGCCCCTGAGTTGGTGTTACGCTATGTTCCGCGATCCTTGTTAGTACATCACGCAATGCTGTACCTCTCACAGGATGAATTTCAGGTATACCAACTTTTGCACCACGCATATAACCAGGCTTCGGCGAGAATGTGTAGCGACCTTCTTTTAGTGCTGTCGTTTGGCCGTCAATGGACTTGTGAATACGTTCCTCGTTACTGCCTTCAGCTTTATAAGCCTCAAGCATGAGCAGTAATGTATTCGCGGCGGTATCTGTTTTCAAGTTTGGCTGTGAAGCAAATACAACCTCTACACCTAGATTTTTAAATAGAACCAGAAAGTATCCGATTTCAAGTATTGAGCGCATAAAGCGGTCAAGCTCATCTATGATTACGTACTTTATGCGTTTATCCTTTTTGCATAGATCTAACATTTCTTCCAGATCTTTCCGGTCGACATTTACCCCTTTTTTACTAGATACATTGCCCGACCAAGTACGTATGATCTCAGCACCTAGTTCATCTGCAAATGCTTCTACTGAAGTTTTCTGCCTTGAGAGACTGTTGTTTTGTAATTGTTCAAAGCTCGATACGCGGCAGTTTGCTATCGCTAGTGGTTTTTTAGACATATTTATAATCCTTTCTGGTTTCACTTACGATATTAGCACTGGACAAACTATCCTTATATATGTCATAGATAATTTCTGCTAAATCTAAAGCATCCTGTTTCTGTTGCTGCTTTAGTGTCGGTTTCGGTTCTTCAGGTTCCGTATATTTGTTTTTTGGTTTTTGCTCTAATAGCTCGTCGGCTTGTTCAGAGAAAGGCATAAAAAAATCCAATCGCTTTTCTCGGTGAACTTCGAGAATTAGCTATTGGATGCGTTTAGGCTGTTCAGCCCCTAAACAATCTGTTGAACTGTTCACTTTCATGCGGACATGATTGTGCGTGGCTATTAGAGCGCTCAACTTATCTCTATATTTATTATACCATTTAACATAAGCACCGTGCAAACAAAAATCTCAGGAAAAAATTTGTGGACTGTTGCTAATCATTTACAAAAAGCAAAGGATGAACGGGAATATGCTCTGTCGGCTTACTGGAGCTTGTTGGCTGAGTTCCAGCACAGGAGTTGAATAAAGCCTCATTTGAGATAATTAGTACAGAGGCAACGCAAATAAATAAGGAGTTTAAATGGCTACTCAAAAGGCTGCTGGAAGGCCACCAAAAGTCAACTACAAAATCATCATTAAGCTGGCAGACGCGATACAACATAACTCAAATATTACTGACGCTTGTCGTTATGCTGGGATCAGTAGAGACACATTCTACCGTCATTTGAATAATGAAGAAGTATTCGCCGAAAAAATGGCTACCGCTAAGACTAATCGCAACAACGTAGTTTTTAGTTTTCTTACAATTCCATGAAAACTCGCACGCTTTTACTGAGTTTATAGTGGTTTTGGTGTCAGATTAGGCCGGGGCAATTTTATACGTCAAAGATAGATACAAAACCAGCAGGGATAGTATAAGGCGTTAGACCCTTAACGTCGTCGAACAATCCTTTAGGAGTAACAATTTTAAGGCCTGGTAACTTTTCGGTTTTTGTCATCGCCCCTGCTGACCTAATCACATCACCCTCCGACAAGCTTTTGCTAACAACGACAAAGTAGAGAGAAACTGATTTTGGAAAATCCATATATTTGTCAATTTTAAGTGCAACATTCTTCTGCAAATCGTGAGTAGTCTCAGTAGTAAACACGTCAATACCAAAGATTTTATTTTCAGTATAGACAATGAAATCAGCTCTGTTTCTGCCTGGGCCATAATACTTTTCTGCGTGGACATAAGGCTCGCCAAAGAGATCTGATAATTCTTGTTCTAATTCACGCTCGGCTTCTTTTGCTCGTAAATTGCCCCGAGTTGCTATATTTGATCGACTGACACCGCTACCAAAATCAGTATCTTCATAGCCAAGCAGCTCTCGCAACGCCTTTAGTCCGCCAAAACGTCTCTGAATTTGCCGAGACGACGGAAGGTAATCTGTTCTATCAACTTCTGGTGCTGTTGGTAGCCGACCCTGCTCAGATATATACCTATCAAATGCAATCTTTAGTCGTTCAACCGTCCATGTATTATCTTCAGGCATATAACCTAATGATAACAGATGAACAGCGAGTATAATAAAGCAGTGCAAATACACTTTTTCCCATACTTGAATATGAAGGATACCGAGGAGGTAAATTTCCCCGGTCTGAATGTTAAAGTCTGGAATTATGGCAAAAAAGCGGATGCCTATATAACTGATCCAGATCTCAGACAAACCTTAGACGCGTTGATGGCTATAAATGTATCGCATAGGCAGACCATAAATGATATGGGCATCATATCTATTGGCGAGTTTGATGGTAGGGAGTTTAGTGATGCCGAAAAAGCACTCTGTGAAGAAGCACAGCGACTTTTGTTTATAGGGGCTGTATCTTACTCAGGTGTTCTTGATAGGGGTGCAAATACGGGTCATTACATGTTCACTTCGGAGAATTTTAGTATGTTGCAGCAGAGTTTTGAGTTGAACGGTGAACGAATGGGAATAGAGTCAGGTTATATAGTCAGAAAATGGGATGCTGGTTACAAAATCAACGAAGTTAAATTCTTTAGGCCAGATTACACTCCCACTCCAATGATGTTTAGGGGAAACTCGAAAGTTATCTCCGACCTTCTCAAGCTCAGAAAATACCAGAAACGATTATATAGACGTTTGATGAGGGCTATAAGTATCGTCATGCAAGCTTACTTCAACGATACTAAGCTTAGTGCCCAAGCACGGATTCTACTCATGGCTAGTGCATACGAAATACTCTTTGATTTGCCTGAAGAAGGCCAAAGGAAAGAACTCAAAGACTGCTTTAATAGGCTATTCGTTGAGCCAAATGACATTAAACGAAGATATTCAAGCCAACGACGTAAAAGTGCTAGATGCCCAAACGGCTACGAGTGGGAAATAGAAAGTATTAAGGTCATGTGGGCTGACAAATTCTACTCACTCAGAAATAACATAATACATGGCTCGCCCATTCGGCCTCAGGACTACAACTTTAGTGACAAACAAGGTCACTTTGACATTTCGATTTTGTTTTTTGTTCTCGGACTCAAGAAAATTATGGGGACTACTCCTCAGATCAAGCAGACCGTTGATGAGATTACCTGGAAAAAGACATCAGATGAGGTGGACTTAGATGAAGATGAAGATGATTACGAAGGCTTCAGTTATGATGAATTAGATAGCTGGCAGCTAATCACCAGGTCAATGTGGAGAGGAGGTCGTAATGCAAGAAACTGACGCTGAAGAAATCAAAGTTGTAATTTCAAGATTAGGTATTTTCAATGGAATGATAAAAAAAGAGGTCGTTGATGCTCTGTCCAAACCTACACATAGAATGAAGCAACACAGGTTGTTCTACCTCCTACTCGACGAAAGATCTTATATGCCAATTCAACATGCAATGGATGTGTTAAGGAAATACAACGATGATGGTTATATCAAAAAGGCGATAAACATCGTCCAGCGAAGCGGGGATCCAATTCAATACAGTGCGAATGTTGCCGAGATCATTGTCGCTGCTTACTATATTGAAAAGTTTGGATATGAACAGGGCAAGGTAATATGGGAACGCAATATCCCAGGTACAAGAAACAGCATAGACATTACAATCCAAGGTTATAAGAAACCTGTGAATATTGAGATTACGGGTTTGACGGAGATGAAAGAAATCCGGGAGTTCTACGAAGATCATTTCGAATTTCGCTCCAAACTAAAAGAATTGGTTATCAACAAGATTGCCCCGAAATATATGTATATGATCACTTTTCCTGAAGTGGGATTCATAGATTTAGAAAATATTGCTTTTTTCAAAGGCTTCATCAAAAATCATCTTGCAGCGTTTGCGAACTTTATCAAGGATCAGCGTAAAAGAGGCCCCGGTGAATATACGTTTACCGCTTCGGATGGTGCCAAAGCACAAGTAAAAATCTTTCCGCTCAACAAGGCAAAAAAAGAGTACGTAGAATGTGCGTTTGGCTGGAGTGGTAGGTTGAATGATTCATTCAGAATAAGGAGTAAAGTATTAGAAAAAGCAGAAAGTCAGCTACCTATAGACGAGTATAACTTTGTATACATTGCTAACTTAGCAATGCTTGACGACGACGATTATATTGAAGCGATGTATGGTCAGCTCCAAGTAGTAGTAAATTCAGCTCAGCCCTCACAACACAGGACGCAATATGCTGATAACGGTATTTCTCAGGCTATTGACGAACAAGGGTTTGCACCTGTCTACGGCTTGATCAAATCCCCATATAGTTACAACGAGCCTAAAGATCGAAAAGTTATTTCAAACAATAGATTAAAGATTCCAAAGGCTGTTCTCGACCTCATAGCATAGTAAGAGCGTTATATATAATAGTGTGAATACTATCACTCACTTGATTGCTACAAACTCTCTATAGGGTTCTTCTAATATAGCTCTCCATCGGTTATACTCATCCCTGATGCAGTGAAAACTTTTTACCATTTGCTGCACCAAATGGGAAATTTCGGACGCTTAGAACATGAGAAAGAAATCAGAGAATAATTTAGTCCCCACAGGTCTGATTGAGGATTACTCGGAAGTAGGAGTTGAGAAACTCATCAAGGAAACGCAGCAGTTTGTGCCGGCATTGGATAAGTTGTCAGCAGAGATACCCTATGTAAAGACAGTCGTTGCAGCGATTAAGTTCCCTCGCACGTTAAGTGATTTTCTACTCGGTAAAAAAATGAGTGCCTTTCTATACTCTAGTGGTATAGATGAAAAAAAGTTGGCAAAGTTCAAGAAAAAGTTCAGTCGCACTAAACAAGAACGTCTTTGGGAAAGACTCATATTTTCAATAAACACGCACGATGACAAAATAAAATCTGAAATAGTCGGCAAATTATTCGCTGCGCTTATTGACGACACAATTAGCGAGGATGAGTTTTTTGATATGGTGCATGCGACCAATAGCCTAAACTTGAACACGCTAGAGAAATTGAAACAACTCTACATGCTTGCTTTCAGCGAAACTTTACCAGCGAGCTTATATTATAGTTTCGCAACACTTGGGCTAATTGGGATAGACAACTCTGGGATAGGTACTTTGAATGGGGGTGGACCGAGCTACCCCCTAAATCAACTTGGCTGGAAGTATGCAGGTATAGTCTATGATTATCCGGAGTCAAGTATTGGCGGAGTAAAAATAGGAATTGATCCTCTTGTCAGTGAACTAGACAAGGACTCCAAGATGACAAATCATGCCTATCCTCTGAGAGTAATAAAACAAAAAGGCTCATCATACAAAGAGGTAGATCTATTTGTGCTGAATGAAAAAGCAGAAGTTTTATGTGATAGTAAAACGTTACTACCCAAATGCATGGGCTCAGCCGTAATACTTGCTGGCGAGAATGGAGAAACTACAGTTAAGCAAGTAGCCTTGGGGCTTGGTATTAGTAATCCTCCTTATGGTATACACTTGCGTAATTTAGAGGATGAACATGTTCAAAAATGGGCGTTTATGGTTAAGTCCCAAGAAAGCACCAAAATCACTGTGTTCCGCACCCTAGCAAGCGCAAAAGAACAGATACAAATTTTGGTAGATAAAAATGATTACTCTAGGTACCTAATGGCTGTAGCTGATGAGATGGATAGGCCCGTTAATAAGTTAAAGCTATAAGTTAAGTGTAAACCACACCTCGCACTTGTGGCTGTTTGGCCATAAGATACTCCTGATAAGGAACGGCCAGTATATCGCGCCAGCGAGTGATTTCTGCCTCTATATGGTGTAAACTTTTTAAGCAGTAGTGCACCAAATACCTAAGCTAAGATGACAATAAGACTTTACGGTCGTAGAGCTCGTTCTAGAGGTTGTTCACTCGTCCGCCGATAGCCGGCACTACAAATTGTTTTTAGGTTGCTTAGTGCAGCTATGGGAAGTTTTAAGTTTGTTTTCTTCTAACTTTATTTATTAACACTAACTTGGCTGGAGCCGACATTACCGGCAGCGTCGTAGGCTTTAAGCAAGATAATGTGCTGGCTGCGCTTGGCTGGTTTGCTGTTCCAGGTATAGTTCAGTGATCCGGCATTAACAGATGTTTTGAGCTTGCCGTCTATATAGACTTGCATACTGGTAACGGCGACGTTGTCAGCGGCACTGGCTGAAATATTAACGCTAGAGCTGATGGTGCTGCCACCCAGGGGCGAGTTAATCGTGACCGAGGGAGCCGTGGTGTCAGGCGGCGGACTAACGGCTTGGTTTTGAACGGTTACCGAGACCGTGGTTGAAGTGCCGATGTTACCAGCAGCGTCATAGGCTTGGGCGAGTAGGGTGTGGCTACCGTTTGGTATTTTAGTCGTGTCCCAAGCAAAGTTGTAGGGTCCAGTCACGTCTGTACCGTACAAGGCGCCGTCAACCAGCAGCTCGACTTTGCTAACCCCCACGTTATCACTAGCTGATACTACTACCGCTGCCTGCCCGCTAGCGGTGCTACCAGCCGAGGGGCTGCTAATGCCCGCCGTAGGGTTAGTGGTGTCGGCCGAACCGGCCGGCAGGAAGCTCAGCAGCTGGGTTTGGAGCTGATTGACGTCTGTGCCAAAAGTGCCAACGAATTCGGGCCGGGAGATGCCGGCAGTCAGCCGTATATTACCGCCCGTAGTAGATATTGTTCCTAAATAAACCGGTGTTTCCCAAACCCCGTTACGGTAAAGGCTGGCGTAAGGCTTGTTATAGGTCAGGTCACTATTAATAGGCAGATATTCTAACCAGACTTCGCCGGGGCGCACCACAAGGCTTAATGGGGCAACCCGCTCCGCGTAAACTGGCAAGGTAGTAGTAAAGGTCTTGGTAGTGTCGGCCTTGATGCGGGCGATGACCGGGTAGGCTCCTTTGACGAATGGGCTGGTCTGGAACGTCTTGTGTTGGTCACTCTGGTAAGCCAGCACAATTTCACCGGTACTTGGGTCGGGGGCTACTTGGACATCGGGGTTTTCGCCATTAGGGCTATAAATATACTGGCCCTCACTGTTTTCCGGCCCTTCGCTATGTAAGTACGTCGCGTTTGTCCAATCGGTCGTCAGGCCATTAGGGCCTTCGGTGAAGTGGGCCGCCCCCATAGCTGCCCAGGCGTCCGGATCACAGAAAAACCAGATGCTTTTGTCGGCCGGGTGCTGGACCAAGCGGGCTTTGCTAGAGGCCGTGGGCATAAAGCTCAGGTTAATGGTTTGCCAAGTCTGACCACCCGTAGGCAAATACAGGACGGTATTTCCCTGGGAGCCGGTTAGGCCCTGTTGGTGGTAGAGTGCCACGATGGCGCCGCTAGCCAGTTCAATCATATCGTCAACGGCACGGCTGTCGCTATCACCAAAAGTATACTGGTTGAGTAGTGAGACGCTGGTCGGCAAGGGGCTGCCATTAACCGACAGGTGCTGGATCGTGATACCTCCGCTAGCGGACGGATTCAAATCCATCAACCAAATGGTGTTATCCTTGGCCCAGACCTGGGCAGAAGGGTTAACGGGTGTTGGCAGTGGCACGTTGCTGGTCTGTCCAGTGGCGGTGTCGTGAAAGTGCAGTAAATAGCGGTTGGTAAATGCTTCGTGGTAGGCGTAGCCGGTAACGGAGCCTCTTTCCAGAACCTTAGTTGCTCGCGAGACTGCTAGACTATGAGTCGCCTGACTATCCACTAGTGGATAGCTATGTAGAGTGTAATTGGTAGCGGCGCGGCTGATAAACAGCAGCAAAGCGCCAATGGTCCCAAAAATCACGACAAAGGCTATACCCTGACGCAAGCTAAAATTAGATAGGCGCTTGTAGGTTGACACGACTATGTTATTTTGTGATCTTTTGGAGACCTTTGACTTTTTGCGTTTGGCGGTTTTCATATTTTTTGAACCTTTCCGCATTTAGATAATCCTTAAACTGACAGCTTTACTAAAATCAAGCGCTGCTACGCACGGGTCCGCGAAGACAACAATAAAATAGCGGCAAAACTTTTTTGTTAAAGAAACGGACGGGAAGCTTAAGCTCATTTTTATTTATTATGTTCAACTACTAATTCCAAGCATACTCTTAAATACTAGGGAATCAAATCATTCCTGGAACAGGCTCAGTAAACTTCCCAACCTTCGTGCTAAACGGCACCAACTCGCAATAAAGTAGCTCCACCTTTTATCCAGTGAGCGCGCCAACCACAAACTAGCACTACATCTCCCCCGTTAGAGGAACGTCCTCCTGACGCCTCAAGCCCAATGAAAAATGCGTACTGAACGAACTTCCTTAACATTGTTTCAGCCAGATGTTTCATAGTTACATAATAACCTAATGGGTTTGCTATGATACTTCTATGAGCAATACCGAAGATTTCATGCAGTTCCGTGGATACAAGACGTGGTACAAAGTTTACGGTGAGGACAATCGCGGCACGCCCTTGTTTGTTTTGCATGGTGGACCTGGCTATCCTCACAACTTTCAGAATAACCTCGCAATCTTAGCCGACAATGGCTACCCAGTTGTGATGTATGACCAGCTCGGCTGCGGACTTTCAGATAGACCAGAAGACAATAGCCTATGGGCGGTTGATTTATACGTTGAGGAGCTTGAAGCCCTTAGAAGACACCTCGGATTTGAGACCATCAATACCATCGGTCAATCGTGGGGCGGCTCGCTAGCCTTAGAATATACACTCAAGTACCCAGAGCGAGTAAAAGAGCTAATACTCCACTCTCCGCTTATAGACACCAAGCTGTGGGTTGAAGAAGCCGACAAGCTAAAAGACCAGCTACCTGACAAGCAAGGTGAGCGAATGAGGCAGCTTGAGCAGTCTGGTGATACCGCTAGTGAAGAGTACAAGAAGTTATCAGACCTCTTCAACGACACTTTCGTGCTTCGAGTAAAGCCAAAGCCACAAGATGCTATAGATGGCGAAGACAATGCTGGTCTAGATGTGTACCACACCATGTGGGGACCAAGTGAAGCATATGCTACGGGCAACCTAATGAACTGGTCAGTGGTCGACAGGCTACCTAGTGTTAAGCAGAGGACTCTACTCATTTCGGGGAAGTATGATGAGGCAACTCCAAAGCAGATGAAGATTATCACCGACAATATACCTGATATTCGCTGGGAATTGTTTGAAGACAGTTCGCATTGTGCCAACCTCGAAGAACCAGCGAAGTTCATGCAAGTAGTGACCGACTTCTTAAAGTCTTAAACTGGAGAGGAAGAAAGAGAGGGTTGCTGGGATAGAATGCCTAATCGCTACGCTCGGGCAATTCTAGTCCCATCTGCCCGTGTAACTACCAGCTCTTACTGAGAAAGTAATTACTCCTTATACGGAACCGCTAAAATATCACGCCAGCGACTGATTTCCGCCCCTATTTCGTGTAACATTTCGCCCAAGTATAGCCGCACCATTGTTATTGGGTAAGTTTAAGTACCTTTTATAGGTGCTTATTTTTCTTCTATTGGTGGTGACGGCGTAGTCGGTAAAGCGAGTCTCTGATCACTAATTAAGCGATCCAGTTGCCAGAACCACATTCTTAGTTTGTCTGATCTCGGCACGTCTAGCTGAGGAAGTGTGTCTATATCATGAACAGCGCAACTGAGCATTAGTTGCTCAGGGTTGTCGATTGTTACAGAAAGACCGTTAGGCGCACCTTCTTTTATCGATGTGTTCATCCACAGGGACGTTTTGATTGCTGTGTGTGGACTATATACAGGCTTAGAGGTCGGTGAGCCAACTATTCCAGTTCCTGGTATCTTTGAGACTAGTTGTGTGCCGTTTCCTGCTTGTACATATGTATCTAGAGCTACAAATGCATTATAGAGTTGGCCCGCTGCCCCTCCACTCCCGCCAAAGTGAAGTTGGGGTTTGATGAGGTAGGTGAGGTCATCAGTACTCTCAACCAAAGTAAGGAGGTGACGGGGTATCCAGTGAGCCTCCCCTCCATAGTTCACTCTTATCATGTCTCCTGAAGCCTCATCTGCTCTAGGTCTCTGCATAGGCTCAGTGGTGTATGGACGTACTAATTTTCTGTCATCAGAAGATGTGGGAAGCGCCCTTTGTTCGTCATCGATGTTGACGACAAAGAGGGACCTTTCATCAATGGCAGCTTCAACAACTTTATCTATATCAAAAACAGATTCCCAGCCAGCCAGCTCAATGTCGTTCATCGGAAATGCGAGCCGATGGTCGTATCCACCGCCGTGCATAAAGAATGTGTTAGCATCAGCGATTTGATCATGCAAAATAACGCCAAGTCTCGCGAGGATCCCGTGTACCCGAGCATCATCTATAGTAGTCTCTCCGTCAGAAGGAAGCTCACCTACGTCTCGCAGGCTATCATGTTCAGACGGCTGCAATCTCTCAATCATGTACTAATACTATAATAAAATCAGGCTAAAGTCAAATATCAGCGAGGATGCCGCACCAATTAATCATTTCTTTCTTTCAGCCAATACTTTAACTCGCTCCAGAGCTTTGGGATATTAAGGGCTTGGTTTGACTGGCGTTGGCTGGGTAACTAGCTCAGAGGTGGCAAAAAACTCGGCTTCACGAGAACTACCACCGGTAACTTTAGAAGAGTATTTACGCAAAAAATAATCTTGGTCATCGAACCAGAAAAAGGCTTCAATAAATTCCTTGGGCTTACTCGATGGATCTGTTAATTGATATTTAAAGCAAGTTAGTTCGCCGCACTTTTCCTTGCCTAGATTTTTAATGATAAGTCGTTCGGCGGTGGGCTTGTCGGCCTGGCTCTTGAAATCTACCTTAAATTGTAGGGTAGGGTTGAATTCACGATCCAAGATGGCTGTCTTATCGTGTGGATATTCTTTCCAAGCAGTATCGGATGGCTGCTTGATGTAGTAATCACCATCAAAATAGACCATGGTAGGCAGCTGGTTGGTACCATCGCGTGTGCCAGTAAATGAGAAATTGCCATTAGAGTCGTGTAGCACCTTCAGATCAAAAGTTGTGGTTGGAAAGTTAGATTTAAGGCTGACCTTGTATGAGTTAAGAGAGGCATCCCAGCTTCCGGCAAACTTGCAAAAGTCAGAATCTGGATAAAGTTGCCGACAAGTAGCTTGAGCTTCGGGATTCACGATGCTTTGTTTGGGGGCGGAAGTAGTAGCGGCCGGTTTTGGTTTTTTAACTCTTTGCCAGCCAAGCACGCCCGCTCCGCCAATAATTAGTACCAGTACAATCACTAAAACAATTGACGTAACACCAGCCTGTTGTTTAATTGCTAATCTCATAAATGGTTCCTTTTAAGTATTGATATTAATGGTATGGCGGCCAGCAGTTAACGTCAAGCCGCCCGGACTATCAATTCATTTATAGATTGAGGCCTTTTGGGCGCTATACAACAACTGCGTCATGTTTTGGAGTGTTGTGCTGTGGCGGCCTGGTCTTGCTTCTCCAATAGTAAACTACAGACAGAAATACAGTAAATACCACAAGCCATAAAACCGAGTAGGAAACAGTGAGTAGATTGTAGCTTTCTACAGCTACCAAGATCAGTATTAGTTTCAGCATTATCAAGTAATAACTTGGCAACGACTCAGAATAAGGTGCGTTTCGAGTTTTTCTAAACGTTGGAATAAAAGAAATCACCTCTGCTATAGATACAATTATTAACGACAGTAGTGGTCGGCCGTTAAATAAAGCGTAAAACCCAACACCAATAATCGAAAGCGCTAGGCAAACCCTATCCATAAAAACTATATCCAGCGTGCCGAATCTAAAACAGTAGAAAAGAATAATTGCGTCAACAAATACACCAACAAAAACTGGAATAGCACCTACGCCCGCGCCGCCTTGCAGTTGGATAATCGCTATTGTTAAAGTGATGATGAAGATACTAATCCAAGTATATAAGTGAGGCTGGTTCTTGCCCCTAAACATGTCGACTAAGTATGGTATGTAGGCTATCAATGCAATTATCGTAGCAGCACCAGAAGCAATCACTTTTACCGTATCCATTAACTTTAGAATATCACGCTTAGGCCATTGTAAGTCCCATGTCTTAGATACCCAGCATATATTCTTGATAGCGCACAGTACGGCACCAATTTGAACCCATAAAAAGCTCCCTTGATCGGGAGTTTTTTATTTATTGATCTGTTGAACGGTTTCAACTATTGTCCGATGAGGTCGACGTGACAGTATAAAAAGAGTCATTTTCTTGATAGAAATGACGGTTACAACTAATAGTAGTATCATCAGACTATGGCAGTAGATAAACCCTATTACTTAACGGTACGTCAATACAAAGACGGCCAGTATGCTGATAGCGGGAAAGCATATTATATTAAGAGGCCAGACTATAGCACTAAACCAGCAAACTATATTCGAGCTTTTTTCCTCTTACAGAAAGATTTACTCGAACTTTTTAACTACATTGAGCCATCAGACACTGCATTAAAGGTTTATTCTTTTAGAATTCAAGAGTTATTTATACGAATCTGCATTGAAATTGAAGCAAACTTTAAAGCAATATTTGCAATGCACACCTATTCTAAAAAAGCCAAGGACCTAACAATCAAAGATTATTATCTGATTGATAGAACACATTACTTGAGTCGTTATACCGCCAAACTTCCATATTGGTCTGAGAATTTAATGACAGCGGACAGAGCACCCTTTAAGGCTTGGGGTGCGCCACTCCAACAGAGTACGCCATGGGTTTTGGAGTGGTATCAAGATTACAATGCTACTAAGCACGATAGGAGTAACGCTCTGCACATGGCATCATTTGAAAATTTAATAGATGCATTTGCTGCACTAGTAATAGTTATTTCCTCACAGTATATGAGCGAAGACTTTTCGCCGGCACCTGGAGCACTCCTCGTGGATTCCGGTTGGAATGACGGCTATGACGCAGCAATTGGTGACTACTTTAGAATCTCATATCCCAGAGATATACCAGAAGATGCCAGATACGATTTTGATTGGCAGGAGCTAAGTTCAGATCCAAATGCTTTTCAGAGATTCAATTACAATAAATTATAAATATCAAGGAGGCTTACACTATGGCTCTTCAAAAACAACCACACTCACATGAAGCAAACCTATCGTATCAGCAAATGCAGACGGCAATACCTAAATTAGAGCGTCGCATTCAAGATTTTAGAGATTTTGACATTAACTCCGTGGCAGACAGAAACGATCCTCGAATAAATGCCATGCAACAGAAATTAGATACTTTATTAGTATCTGTTTTTGGAGCTAATACCGTTGAGTATCAGCGATACGAGCGTGACGTAAACTACCTCGATCAAGCGCCACGCAATTATATGTACGAAACACCTATAGAGGAAGTACGGAAAGGCCTAAATAAAGGAATAGGCACCGCATTGGCTTGCTTGGAGTCTATCAAAGCTGGCTTTGAAGAGGAACTAGAGGATGCTGGTATCTCAAGTACATCCAAGTCGCTAAAAGCTTATGAGGGACTTGAGCTTCATCCTGAAATTGAGCGAGCAGTTGGTAATTTATACAAGAATGGTCACTACGCTAATGCTATAGAAGACGCAACTAAGGCATTAAATGCATTAGTTCGAATGAGAAGCAGTATTGAGGATAAAGATGGAACAGCATTAATGGAGTACGTTTTCTCACCGAATAATCCTGTACTGAAGTTTAACGCACTTGCAGACAGTTCTGATAAAGACGAGCAAAAAGGATTTATGATGATGTCAGGGGCAGTTGCAGGGCTTCGGAATCCTCGAGCACATAAAATTATTAAGGACGATCCTGAAATGGCACTAGAGTTTATAGCGTGCATAAGCTTACTAGCTAAGCTTGTTGACAATGCGGTAAAATAATCAGCTCTTCAATTTGCAACTAGCAGGGTTACACTTTCAAAAATAATGCTGTACCAATTTGACACTTAGAAAAGCTCACTTGATCGGGAGCTTTTTGTTTATCGATCAGGTACTCGGTTTCAATCTACGTCCGGTGAGGCAGAGCAGGCCGGACGGAAAGTGTCGTTTTCTTGATTGGAGCTAAATTTATGCCCCTCTTGACTGGCAAATGTCCATTGAGCAGAAACGAGCAGCGAAGCGATGGTGCTTCGTGAATGATTAAATGAATGTTAAATGTAGACTTAATCTTATTAGGTTTAAGCGGAAAAAGTTATAATAGTAGTGTGAATAGAAAGCGAGGGTAAACGTCCGTGAGCCAAGCCATTAGTAAGACAGTTGCAGACTTCTTTGCTGGTATTGGTCTCGTAACGCTTGGCCTGAATCAGGCTGGCTGGAAAACCGTTTACGCCCTTGACTATGATGAACTAAAAGAGCTTCAATACTCTACGAACTTCGGTAAAGGTCATTACCACACAAAGGATATTGCAAAAGAAAAAGGTGCTAGTGTACCGAATGTCACTTTGGCGCATGCTTCATTCCCATGCACAGACTTATCATTGGCAGGTGGTCGTAAGGGTATCTATAAGGGGGAATCTCAAGCATTTTGGCAGTTTGCTCGAATATTAAAAGAGATGAAGCAAAAATATGGGGAAGCTAGCCCCGACTACATCCTCTTGGAAAACGTTGAAGGTTTGCTGACTTCTAACAATGGCATGGACTTAAGGGAAGTTCTCGTAGAGTTGAATAAGCTTGGCTATCGCGTAGATTTGCTAAGAATTAACGCTTCTCATTTCGTACCGCAAAGTCGCGTTCGTATTTTTATTGTTGGCGTACATGAATCACTAGTTGAGACTTTCGATTCAAATGATTTAATGCAGGAGTTCAGCCTAAGAAGCACAGATACTAGACCGAAAAAAATACTAGACTATATTAATAAAAATTCTGATCTCGATTGGTATTTCCATAGACTGCCTAACTTACCGACTAGGACAGAAGTTCTAAGAGATATTATTGATGAGAGCGAGTCTTGGTGGCCAGAAGAACGCACCAACTTCCTTTACAATCAGCTGCACAATCGACAAAAAGAGATAATCGAGGCGCAGAAACACCGACCTATATATCAATACTATGCAGGCTTTCGGCGAACGCGCATTCGTGATGGCAAAAAGCAATCCACGGTAGAGCTTAGAAATGACGATATCGCAGGTTGTTTAAGAACTCCTAAAGGCGGCAGCGCAAGGCAAATAATTGTCCGTGCCGGCAAAGGCAGAATTGACGCACGTTTATTTAATGCTATTGAGGCGGGCAGATTAATGGGAGCAAAAGATTTTGTTATCCATCCTTCAGTAACCTTCAATCAAGCCTTGTTTGGGTTTGGTGACGCTGTATGCGTACAAGCATTACAGTGGTTGGGTGACAACTACTTTAACTCGCTAATAGAGCAATCCGAGAAAGTGGCTGAAACTGTAAATGTCTCTGATGATCTAGACGCTGTCAACCAGGTTGCCATCGCTAGTCTTCAGAATTAGGAGACCATTGTTTTTTACGAACCCGTAGGAAACGCTTTTTCTGTATCGTTGACGAGGAGTAGGGCCTTCGTAATTCTCAATTAGACCAGGTAACCATGTCTCAAATGTGGCTTTAAGTTTACTGCCTTCAAGCAAGCGTACTTCTATGTTTTTATAGTCAGCGCTATAAGATATAAAGATGTGATTAACCTCCATGTCGTCGTGGAGTTTTACTTTCCCTGCGTTCAAGTGGTACTGATATTCAAAACTGTTGCCGTCAACACTTGACTTAACCTCATGGTGTGCAAGGTCGGAGCCATAGCCACCTTTGCCTTTATCGCCAGTTAGAATTGAGGCAAACACTTCCCAGTTGACGGACGCAACACTGCCGGCGACATGAAAACCCTGCGCATTGAGTATTCTTTGATGCTCTTTGTTATAAATAAACTTACGATAAAAATCGTAAGCCTCTTTCAGGTGGTATTTAATCGTCTGAACGTCTTTGGCAACGCTGGAGTCATCTGACATGCCTAAAGTATAGCCAATATAAATGCAAACATCTATTACATCCAGATAAACCGAGGGTTAAAATATAAACATGGCCGATCAATTCACTAAGAACGAAAGAAGCAAAATAATGGCTCGCGTTAAGTCTAAGAACACAGGAGCAGAGCTAATTGCCTTCGCTTATTTACACAAAGAAAAAGTCCACTTTCAGAAGCACTATAAACGAGCTGTTGGCACTCCTGATATTGCACTACCTAGGAAAAAGAAAGCCGTCTTCATCGACAGTGCTTTTTGGCATGGCCACACGTTCGATAGGATATTCCAAGATAGGTCGTCCGATGATTACTGGAAAGTTAAAATTAAACGCAACATGGAACGAGATAAACAACAACGGAGCAGCCTTAAGGAAAATGGCTGGAAGTTATTAATCGTGTTGGAGGATGATATAAAAAAGAAACAAACTAGAGATGAAACTCTGCTGTGCCTAAGGCAGTTTTTGCTTGAGGACTAAGACGAGACAGTTTTAAGGTAGTTAACAAATTCTGCGGATTTGGCAGCTCTGTCTACGGTCATCCCCGGATTCTCTGATAAGAAAGTTTCAAGATACTGCTTCAGCTCCTCAGCTAGTTCTGGCAACAATATGTCCAGGTTAGGAGTAGTGACAAAGATGCCACTAAGCTGTGCGGGGTTTTGCACAGCGTCACCGGCCAGTCTTTTTCCAATCATCATTGAAAGGTGGAACCGCATGTTTATCATGAATTCTTTTTCAACATCCAATGTCTTTATGCGCTTATCTACTTCTCTTTGCAATTTAGCCATCCATAGATAGGCATTCATTGGTGTAGAACTAGAAAAAATACGTTGATAGTCGTCGTCGCGTCTTATTAATGTTGATGGGCGCGCTCTTGCTTGATCGGGTTCGCTAAATCCTATGGCCAATATTGCTTGTGCTAGGTAGGGAACGGAAAAGATTTGGTCAGCTGGTTTACCCAGATTCTTATAGAAGTTTTTTCGCCTGTCGTAAAATGCACTGTTAGCCAAGAAGTATTGCTCAATATCGCGTTGCATTTCGTCTGCAGCCCTAATTGCTGTTGGCAGTAAGTTTGTTTGGCTGTTTGTGGCTACAATAACTGAATTTCTGACGTCTTCATCATTTGTTACAATAACTTTAATAAGAACTAACCTGTCGTCCTGGGTCCCTGCAGGAGCATTCGCAAAGTGATCGTGTATAGAGAAAGAAGTCTGCAAACCGTTCACTATTTGCGGATCTTTTATAACAAATTTGCCGGCTACAATCGTGACTTCGTTAGCGAGAACTGTTATACCGTTATTAAGCCACCAGAAATCAGGAGAATTGGGCGTAGAAGTTGATGCTAAAGTGTCACGAATTGCCTTGTTGACGGCGGTATTTCCTGCGAAGTCGCGCACATTTGATTCGAATAGGTATTTCTTAATTTTCCCGTTTTCGTCAGAGATAAACTCCATATAATCCTGAATAGGTATTAAGCCGGCATAGCTATTTTGTCCGCTTTTAGACATATTTGCAGCAAAAGATAATTCGAGTGTACTCGAGGGCTCTCTTCTTGCTGAGGCTAGTAACTCTCTAGCCCCCTGAAATATGACTTTAGCGATGCTCTCGCCACCTACTGTTTCGGTAGCTAGCTCCTCAATGCCAGGCACGCGACTCAGTACGCGTGGATCGATGTTTTCAGTAGACGCTTTCGAAGAGTAAATTAAATGAATAGTAATCTTAGGGAACTTGCGTACTGTCTGACGCAGTAGATCTCTAAAAACTTCTACCCTTTGTATTAGACTGGCTGAGTATATGCTCGGATCTATATTCTCACTGAGATTTAACAGAATAGGGAGACTAACAGTCCACTTATCAAATGCTGTTTCGGCAAAACCTGAAGCCCGCTTACCTTGAAAGATATATAAATCTAGGGCATAGCGGGAAGAAAGTCTGCTCTTATCGAAATCTTCATCGACTAACATTTCGTCTGCAAAGGTATAGAAGCCATCTATACCACCATCGCCCGCTCCGTCGGTTAATCCTGCAATCAGCTCATCGTTTGATAAATCGTAGTCCTTAAGAACCTGCTCAACTGCAAATAAATCAAAGACCTGCGCATCATTTAGTTCAGAAGGAGCGATGGTCCTTAGGTCATCAAGAACTCCATCTAACAATACAGTATCAGTATTTGACATTCAGTACTCCTGTCTCATAATGATACAAAATGTTGGTCAATATAACCATCCGACTCTCAAAAGAGGCCAATAAGCCGGTTTGCGATGGCAGGCAGCAAAAAATTATATCGGGACTTGAGCCGTTAATAGAATAGTTACACTTTCAAAAATCGTGCTGTACCGTTTCGATGTGACATAAATATATGTTTCTATCTGTTAAGATATAAGTATGAGGAAAATAGTTGTTTTGAGTTTTGTTAGTCTTGACGGTGTTATGCAGGCGCCGGGCGGGTCGGAAGAGGATAAAGCCGAGGGCTTTAAGTATGGGGGTTGGACCTTCCCGTATTTTGATGAGGAGTCGGGCAAGGAAATGGGCAAACAGATAAGCGGCGAGCTCGACCTGCTGCTGGGTCGTAAGACTTATGACATCTTTGCCTCCTACTGGCCACACCAAGACCCCAAGGATAATCCGGTCGCAGGTCCATTTAACAAGGCCAGGAAGTATGTGGTGTCGCACGGCTCGCCGGAACTTAGCTGGGAGAACAGCGAGCTTATTAGCGGTGATGTGGTTGCCAAGCTGAAAGAGCTGAAAGGGCAGGACGGGCCGGTGCTGCAGGTACACGGTAGCAGCAAGCTTATCCAAACGCTGTTACAGAACGACCTGGTAGACGAACTATGGCTTAAGACATTTCCGGTTATCTTGGGCAAGGGCAAGCGCTTATTTGACGATAATGCTGTTCCCCATACATGGGAACTTACGTACTCCAACATTACTCCGAGCGGCGTCATCTTCGCCAATTACAAAAGGGCCGGCGAGGTCAAGACCGGTTCATTCGCATAGAAATCTGATCTCATAAGGTCTAAAGGGTTTTCTACTTGCCGTGCCGTGGGTGATACAATAGTAAAATGAACGATGATACTATTGAGGATCTGAAACAGTTTATAGCCGCTACAGTCGCGCAGCAAATATCTGAAGTCCGCTTAGATATCAAGAAATTAGACCATAAATTAACCGCAAAAATAGATGATCTTTCAGAATCTGTCGCGAAGGCAATTGAAGACAGCAATGAATCGACTGATGCACAGCTCAACGACCACGAAAAGCGCATCACAAAACTCGAACACACAAATGCCTAAATTCGCCAGTTTAACTCAAACTTCTTTGTCTTGGAGAGGCTCCAAATATTAGAGGCTATATGGTCTCTTTTGTTTGTATAAAAAATGAGAATAGGAAAACTTACTTTTAAGCCAATCGCAGAAAGTTATGATTTAGTAGCGCGTCCTATTAAGGGCAGTTTAGAGGGAACGGAACTATCTGAGGCGATATTTGTTACCCAGATTGACCCTAAACTAGCAGATACAGCTTCATTTTGCAGGGAATATGATATAGGGCTTGATATATCCACTAACTGCTTGATAGTCGAGGCTAAACGAGCGGACAAGACGTGGTACGCGGCGTGCCTGATTTTGGCAACGGATATGGCTGATGTAAATGGGCTTGTTCGCCGGCAACTTGATGCCCGCAAAATTTCTTTCGCACCAATGGATACAGCATTGTTATTAAGCAAAATGGAGTACGGCGGCATAACACCTCTTGGACTTCCGGCTGACTGGCCGATTTTAATAGATGAAGCGATAATGAAAAACCAAGTCGTGGTTGTAGGCGGTGGCGTCAGGGTTTCAAAAATAGCGGTTGAAACTAAAATATTTCGGTCATTGCCCAACGCCACTATTATGAAAATTACTAAACCAACCCCAAACGACCATTAGGCGCCATTCAGCGAAGAGCCAAACAGATAGAAAATTTTAACTCCAATCAATTTGAGGCTTTATGGTCTATCGTTGGCGGCGTTTATTTTGGGGCGCGATGGCGTTCGAGAAAAGCAGGTTAGTGGCGTGTTGGTCGCCAAAAGCTCGCCAGAACTCGGTAAATGCCATAATGTGCAGCGGCCAGGCGATAACCACAAACAAAGGGATTTGGTATATGGCGAAGCTTGTCCAAGGAAAGTTGCCGTAATGCCACAGGTTGATTGGCAAGTTTTGGACTTCATTGGTCACGGCAAGGGTGATACCACAGGCGAAAACCGCTAATAAGGGAGTAAAGTAGCCATGAAGCGTGTCTTTTAGCAGTGATGAGCGGCGTCGGCGGTACTCCACGAACTCACACAGCATGATCCAGCCTAGAACAGCTATTAGCCACCAATACCAGTAAAGATAGGGTGTCTGAGGCCTGCTGATGGCGACTCGAAAGTCGGTGAGCCAACGGGAGTTTTGCAAGCCGACGGTGATTACCATGACTGCTATCCAGCCGCCAACAATGCCGAGCGCCTTGTAAGACTTGCGCTCAAACGTGTAATAGCCTTTGACTATGTTGCGCTGGGGTATGATGCTATCGAACAGCAACTTAAAAGCCACGTAACAGACCGTAAGGAATAAAAAGTAAAACACCCAGCCCAGCAAAACGTAGCCAAGCACATAATAATCAACCGCTGACCAGTGCGGGAAGTACCACAGTCCGCCAAAGGTGCTGACTGCCAGCGAAAACGGTATGGCGCCCAGCAGGCCGAGCTTGATAAAGCTCCAGCGCCGCTCTTTGGTATTGAATATCTCATTAATCATAGAGTGGCCACTGAGCTTAACGACAACGTAATTGGCAATAAAAATACCGCCAACATAATAAGCGGCGCCAAATAACAGCGATCGCCAAAAGCCATAATCTTGTTTTGGCAAAAAACGTGGCACGAACGAAACCACCAAAAATACTATGCCAGCCAAAAGCTCATTACCAAAAAAAGGTTTTTTGAGTAGACGAAACATTTTCACTCTATGTTTTAAAGCACTACCATTAAGTATAGCAACCATAGTTTTTTGTACAACTACGCCGCCTGCTCAGCGTGTTTATCGCGGCCGGTGAAACTATGTCGAAGATAATACTAACAATTAAAACTATTATGATCTGAACCACCCCACACATTCATGTCATCCTGAATTCATTTCAGGATCCATGCGGCGACAAATAGTTCGCCTAGATGCTGAAACAAGTTCAGCATGACAGTGGTGGTTTAGTAAGTGTGGGACGGCTCAGCTTTAATAATTGGTAATACATGATATATTATGTTATAACTTAGGTAATGTCGGAAATTTCTGTTCTAAGCGTCCCAGCGCCTTTTAATATCTGCCCAGAGGACTTAGCGCGCGCTCACCAAGCGGTGCCCGTTGATGAACGCGGCTTCATACCTTTAAAAATTTATGGCCGGAAATTTCCCAAAGTTGAGCCGGTAGTCACTGAAATAGGAAAGCATGCCGTCACCGTGTCATTTGAAAAACCGTTCGGCTTTATGGCGCAGGAGCGTGGTAGTACACTAATTGTCGAAACGCAAATAACGGACGGCATTGTGCTGTCTGCCGATTCTATTAATAGAGCTAAGTGGTTTGTAGTTCTTGAAACAGGCGGGCTGTTAACCGAAAGTGACCTTGACCTATTTTCAAAAGGTATAAATCGCTATGTGACTAGTGCAGCAAGTCGGTTAATGCTGCGCCGCTAAGTTCTGCCGGCCAAACTGTGTGCAAAGCGGTGTTGGACGCTAAGCAAGTGTTTATGTTAAACTAAGTAGTGGAATGACCCTGATTCGAAAGGGCCATTTTTATTTTGCTCGAGAGTTATTCGGTAACTCAGATCGGTCACTTCACCACTTGTACCTCTCGAGTTCTGTCAGGAAGTAAGAAATTTGACTTACAAATGTGTAGTTTTGTACAACAATAAATAAGAGAGCTTTTATTAAAAGTAAGGGAGTTCATGAAGCCGAAAATAGAATATTTAACGTGGCCAATTAACTTAAGTCTACAAGTGGCAAAATGGGCAGGCGGCCGTGTTCTTGGCCGTTTTGGTATGGGCGATAATCGCTTAAGTGAACTTATGGAAGAAGACCGAGAACCGGCTATGCTTGTGGAAACAGTTCAGGACACGGTTAAGCGTTCTCATAAACCAGACTTCTTGCTTTATAGCGCACGTGCCCAAAATCGGTCTTTGGCGAAGATCGCGGTTAGAGGTTTGTTGGACAGAGTCGCTGCTGGGGATGATATGATCGAAGATCACATACTAACAATTAAAACTATCATGGTAGACCATCTACCGGCTGGCACGACCTTTGAGTTGCTTGGCTACGAAGGGCCAGATTTAGAAATTCTGCGGCAGCATTTTCCGGGCTTGTGTAAAGAAGAGGTGCCTAATGTATAATCGGTGGAAGCGGCGCCTTGGCGGAGTAGCTACGCAGCGGTCTGCAAAACCGCGTACACGGGTGCAAATCCCGTAGGTGCCTCCAGCTCATTTTGCTTACATTACTTCATTCTTAAATCAAAACAGGTTTTTGATTTAAGAATTCCGCTATTCCAGCAAAGCCTCGCTTTCCTGGCAAGATTCGCTACGCTGGATTCTTGCCAGGTATTGACGTCCTATCGCTTTAGTATCGATCCTCGCTTTGCTCTGTAAGATTCACTTCGTTGGATTCTTGCAGGGATTCAATAGTTAGTTTGGCTTATTTGACAATAAGCTTAAGCTCTTCTAGTATCAAGCTAGAGGTTAAATATGAAACAATCAAAATCAAAAAAAGGAAAATCAGCTATGGCACGCAAGTCTAGTAAGAAAAAAAGAGTATCGGTTGTGAGCTCGTTTGGTAGACGTAAGATGTTATCGAGAAACGGACTTTTAGTCTTTGTTTGTCTATTTGCAGTGGCCGGTGCCTACTTGCTCTTTAGAAGCAACGCCCAATCACCGGTTGCCCTGGAGCATGTCGAGCAGGCATTCGTAAACAAACCGGAAAGGGGCTTGTACTGGGGAGGGTTGCGTCCAGGCAGGGCCGGCGGCCCCTGTAACCACTTGTTAGAGATAGCTAATAAAGCCGGTAACGTCCTAGGCTGTACCCACGGTCCCGACCCTTCCCCAGAGAATGTTGATGTACGGCAAAGTGCTCAGGCTGTTTCGGCTGCCGATACAACTACTGCCACTACGAGCGGGGGCAGCGTGACGTGCCTAGGCGATGGTGTTAGTGGCAACCGGGTACAAGCGGTTTACGTCCATGCTAGCGACCAACCTGATCGTTACGATGAATTTGCCTCTAGCTTCCAGCAATATGCGGCTACTGCGGACAACGTATTTTATGAGAGCGCCATGCAGACGGGGTATGTACGGCACCTGCGCTATGTCACCGATGCCAACTGCAATGTAGTAGTCGATAGAGTCACTGTGGCACCAGAGGCAATTGCTAAAACACCTGAAAACGACTCCGGCAGTTTCTATAACACAATTGATGCGCTGACTGCCTTAGGCTATAATCGCCCGGACCGGCATTACCTTTTGTGGGTTGACACCAACGTCTACTGCGGTATGGGCACTATACGAGGAGACGATAGGCCTAGCTCGGACAACGCTAATAATGGCGGACAAGCCGCTTACAGCCGTGTGGATAGTGGTTGTTGGGGCAATTTGACGGCCGCCCACGAAATAATGCACAACTTGGGTGGCGTTCAGCTCTCAGCTCCCCATTCAACGGGCGGCTGGCACTGCAAGGATGAGTACGATCGTATGTGTTACGACGACTACTCCATTAGTGCCGCTGATCTGATTTATCCATGCTATCCTCTCGATGAAAACGGCGTACCGTCCCAAGCGGAAGATAACCACTTTGATTGTAATAAAGATGATTACTTCAATCCTAAGCCCTTAGCCGACAATTACTTAGCTACTCACTGGAATACGGCTAACAGCAGCTTTTTGTTCGATCCTAACGCTCCGGTTGTTATCTCACCGACTGTGACTATAAGCTCGCCGGCGGCTGATGCCCAGATAAAGCAGGGTGCCAGAGTCAAAATTACAGCCACGGCCAAAGACGATGGCAAAATCGCTAAAATGGAAATCTATGTCTACGGAAATCTTAAAGCGACCTCCAGTTCCAGTTCTATTTCTTATACCTGGAGTACGCGCAAGACCATAGGGGGCCAAAACATCACCGTGAAAGCCTATGATACAGACGGCAATATAGGCCAAAGTTCAATTATGGCTTGGGTAAACCCGTAACAAATAAGGTTAGATCAAGACCTATGGTTCATTTCCGTACTGCCTCTAGCTCATTTTGCTTAGATTACTCCTACCTCACAAGATTAACTTTCCTGGATGCTTGCATGGATCAAGCTGATTGCTATTTATGCTAAGCTTTAGATTATGAAATCGGTTGTTGTTTGTGGGTCGAAGCGCTATAGCAAAGAAATCGCGGACTTTTGCAAAGATTTGCAAAATCTAGGCGTGCTGGTGTTTGAACCAAGTATCCAGCAGCCGATTGCCGAGGCTTCCAAAATCCATTCCGATTATGTAACCGCTAAAGTATTCAAAGGCTTGACGCTAGAGCACTTTGACTGGATTCGTAAAGCCGAGGTTTGTTTCGTCTTTAATAAGGACGATTATGTCGGCGCTAGCGTGACGCTGGAAATTGGCTATGCTAGCGCCCTGGGCAAGCCGATTTTTGCCCTGTCCGCTAAAACCGGCGATCCCTGCCGCGACGTGCTGATTGACAAGGTCGTTACCACTCCCAAGCAACTTGCCGCCTTGCTTTGATATGAAAAAGATTAAACTAGCCGGTTGCGTGATCGCAGACGACTACGGCCGGATTTTGCTAGTGCACCGCAATACCGATCAGTTCCACCACTGGGAACTGCCGGGAGGTAAAGTTGAAAAAGATGAAACCGCCGAAGCGGCGGCTGTGCGTGAAATCTACGAAGAGCTAGGCGTGCAAGCGCGGTTGGTGCGGACGCTGGGCAGTGATGACTGCGTAGACGAAAACGGCGACTTCCATTTCTTATGGTTTCAGGCGGTAATCGTGAGCGGTACGCCAAAGCTACAAGAAACGGATAAGTTTGATGATTTTGATTACTTTGACCTGGAAGACCTCATGAGCCTGGCGCTCTCCGCCAATATGCAGGTCTTGTACCCGAAACTGGCTTCCGGAGAAATACCCCTTAATATTTAAGGGTAAACATATGTATCATGGTAATATTTACCTATGCCAAAAAACCGTTCCTGGGAAGATGAAGCCTTGGTTCAGGCAGTCAAGGAGTCTTTTAGTATTAGAATGGTAATTCAAAAGTTAGGGCTGATACCGGCTGGTGGTAACTACCAACAGGTTAAACGTCGCATTGCGGAACTTACACTAGACATTACTCATTTCACCGGCATGGGGTGGAATACCGGAGTCAGGAAAAGAACAATGGTACCAGCTTTACCAATTGAGGAACTTTTAGTAGAGAACTCTTTGGCTCAAAGCTATAAACTAAAAAACAGGCTTTTCCTTTTGGGTCTTAAGGAGGCTAAGTGCGAGCTTTGTGGTTGGGCTGAGCGATCACCTGATGGCAGGATTCCGGTAGAACTTGATCATATAAATGGGACTCACAGCGATAATCGCTTAGAGAATTTAAGAATACTATGTCCGAATTGCCATAGCCTTCAACCCACACATCGTGGTAAAAATAAGAGGGTAAAATTACGCAATGTGACCCATTAATGCGTGGGTGGCGGAATTGGTATACGCTCAGCACTTAAAATGCTGTGTCCAAAAGACATGCGGGTTCAAGTCCCGCCCCACGCACCACAAAGTTGAGATAAGCCTAACGTTGTTTGACTCGCGTTTCGGGGCATTGGCGCAGCCCGGCTAGCGCGCCTGCATCGCACGCAGGAGGTCGGGAGTTCAAATCTCCCATGCTCCACCACGTCACAGTACGACGCCAACTTCTGTCTTAGCAAGATTAGCTTTGCTACTCTTGCTAGACTAAAGTTTTTGTCGACTGCTCCTTTAAATTTTGCAAACAGTTCCTTGGTTTGCAAAATTGGTTCAGTTTGGCTAGAAATACTTCTTATGTATAATCAAAACAGAATTAAACTAAAACGGTACTTTAAAAGTGCCAGGAGAAATCCATGAACCCCGACGAAGCAGCATCTTCAAGTCCAAGCCCAGCAACACCAAATACTCCGGATTCCAGTAGTCCACCTACCGAACCGGCCACAGTTGAGGACACCATTACGCCTGAACCAACGGCCACGCCCGGCCAAGTAACAAGCCCGGGTGGCGCAGCGACCTCGGTTCCAAATGAAGCAACTCCCAGCGCTTCTAACACGCCCAGTCAAGCCAGCCAAGAAATGTCCCCTAGCACCAGCCCGGCTATGGCGAGCCATAACACGAAGATGGGCCCAAACAAAAAACGTCGCCTAACTTTACTGGTGATTATTGTCATTGCCGCTTTGGTGCTGATAAGCGGCGCGGTAGCAGCCTATTACGCCTATGTTTTGCCAAACCAGCCGGACAAGGTGCTTAAGACAGCTATCGAAAACACGCTTCAGCAAAAAACCACCAACCTCAAAGGTACTTTTACGGCTGATTCGACTGATAGTGCCCACCCTAGCTCGTTCAAACTAGACGTTCAGGGCTCAAGCGATGCTGGCGCTAAAGCCACGGACTTCACGCTAACGCTGACTACCGCCGGCGTTACTTTCCCGCTCGAAGTCAGGCTGGTAGACCAAAACCTATATATGAAAGTCGGCGATTTGACTACCCTGGTAGGGCTGCTAAATGGTTTCAGCCCGCAAATTGGCGGTGCCGCCAGCGCCCTGGCCAAAAGCGTATCCAACAAATGGATCGTCTTTGACAGCACGCTGCTTAAACAAGCTGGCGCCGGCTGTTTCCTGGATAATAGCTGGGCGCTCACCAAGGCCGACATCACCTATCTAGAGAGCCAGTACGAAACTAACAAATTCGTAGATATTAAAAGTACCGCTGACGATACAGTTGATGGCCAGGCCGCCAAAAAATTTGTGCTGTCTATGGATGATAATAAGGGAGCGGCTTACTTTAAAACCCTGGACCAAATGCCGACCGTCAAAGCCCTGAGCAGCTGTAGCAAAGCCAAGAGCCAACCACTCGACACTAAATTCCTGGCTGACGGCGACCACACCCCGCTGACCGTTTGGGTAGACAAAGCCAACAAACGGATAGTCAAAGTCGAAATGCAAAGCACGGCTCAGGATTTGCAAAAAAGCCACCAGAAAGGCACGGCCACTGTCAGCATCAGTTACGACAAAGTCACTGTCACCGCGCCGCAGGGCGCTGAACCGGCCTTGCAAGTGCTTTCAGAGCTACAGCAGGAACTTAGCAAGAACCCCGGGCTACAAAGTCTATTCGGCGGCGGTGCCAAAAATAGCTTTTCGTTTTAGCCATCGTGGCCACCAACCGAAACCAAGCGGTATAATACCGATATGCAAGTTATTGTTGAACAGCTCTTGACCCACTATGACCTGAAAGGGGAAGGCAAGCTAGTGTTACTGCTGCACGGCTGGGGCGATAATCTCCACAGTTTCGATGATTTAAAAGCTAAATTAAGCCGCCAGTACCAGGTGGTAGTTTTAGATTTGCCTGGTTTTGGCAATTCCCAGCCGCCTTTAAAAGTCTGGGGCTTGGACGATTACGCTAAATTTGTACGTCAGTTTTTGGAAAAATTAGGCTTGCCCCAGCCTTACGCCATCATTGGCCATTCTAATGGCGGGGCGCTGGCTATTAGGGCGCTGGCCACGGAGGAACTAAAGGCCAAACGGTTGGTACTGATAGCCGCTTCCGGGATCCGTAACACCCAGCGGTTCAAAAAATTATCGCTCAAAATCGTGGCCAAAACCGGCAAAGCCACTACTTTTTGGTTGCCCGGACGCTACCGCCAGGTGCTGCGTAAAAAACTCTATGGCACCATTGGCTCAGACATGTTGGTAGCCCCGAATTTACAGGAAACTTTTAAGAAAACCGTCCGCCAAGATGTGCGGGCCGACGCTGCCAAACTTAAACTGCCGACCTTATTAATTTATGGCGACCAAGACCAGGCTGTGCCGCTTCAGGATGGCCAAATTTACCATCGGCTGATCAAAGGCTCGGAGTTGAAAGTTGTCGAAGGGGCAGGACACTTCGCGCATCACGACCAACCTGAAGTAGTGGCTAAAGCTATTGAGGAATTTTTGAAATGAACCCATTTCAATTCTCCAGTCTGTTAAGTGAAACGCCTGTTGGTGAGTGCCAGGTGGCAGTTGTTGCGAGGAAGCGTACCTTTAGATACGCTGACGAGGAAAACCGACAGCTGGTGCCGCCAACAGGCGTTGAAGCTGGAGGGGAGGGTTGAAATGGGTTCAATGATTGGCAGCTTATGGTTTCTATATGGCCCGCGCTACGCCAGCACCATTGTCTATATGCTGCAAAGCACCGAATACCAAGCCGGGCCTTACTTAAAATGGCTGTGGCGGACTAAAGATTTCAGCCACGTGTCGCAGCGGCGGACGCTGGTCCGCACCAAGGCTGCCCGTTTGCTACTACTCGGCTTAGTGCTCGGCATGTTGCTCCAAGCTTTAATCGGCCTGCTGCTGATTATCCTGGGGGTTTGGTATGGTTTGGCCGGCGGGGTAGCCTTTGGCCTAGCCATAATCATTGCCTACCCGTTTGTTTGGTCGCATTTGGTTGTAGTGCCACTGCTATTTGGCAAATGGTTGATAGTGGCCCCTAAAGAGCGGCGGCTAGTGGCTGACTCCGAAGCAATCTTTGCCAGCCACCCCGGTATTAAAATAGCCGTTGCCGGCAGTTACGGTAAAACGACCATGAAAGAACTGCTAGCTACCGTGCTCAGTGAAGGCAAAAAGGTGGCCGCCACGCCGGCCAATAAAAACGTCGCCGTCAGCCACGCCCAGTTCGCCCAAAAACTACAAGGCAATGAGGACATGTTGATCATTGAGTACGGCGAGGGCGCACCCGGCGATGTCGCTCGTTTCTCAGCCATCACTCACCCGACCCATGCCATTATTACCGGCCTGGCGCCGGCCCATTTGGACCATTACCCGACTCTAGAAGCCGCCGGGCAGGATATTTTCGCGGTGGCCGACTATCTACAAGGCAAAAATGTTTATGTCAATGACGAATCCCAGGCCATCAAGTCGTTCATCAAAAATTCCTATCACGTTTTCAATAACCTCGGCGCTTTGGGCTGGAAGGTGAAGGATGTAAAGGTCAGCCTGCAAGGGCTGAAATTCAAACTGCAAAAAGGCAAACAATCGCTGGAGCTGGAGAGCGGCCTGGTCGGGCGGCACCAGATAGCGGTTTTAGCTTTGGTAGCCGCCCTTGGTCTGGAGCTGGGCTTAAGCGCTGAACAAATAAGGAGGGGAATTGCCAAAACAGTTTCTTTCGAGCACCGTATGCAACCCTATCAACTGGGCGGCGCCTGGGTAATTGACGATACTTATAACGGCAATATCGAAGGCATCCGCGCTGGCACCGAGCTTATAAAAGAACTGCCGGCCAAGCGCAAAATTTACGTCACCCCAGGTCTGGTCGACCAGGGCGAGGAAATCGCCAAAGTCCATGTCGAAATGGGTAAATTGATAGCCGAAGCCCAACCCGATCTGGTGGTGCTAATGCGAAATTCGGTGACTCAATACATCCAAACCGGCCTAAAAGAGTCTGGTTTCCAGGGCGAGCTAAGGTTAGAGACTGATCCGCTGAACTTTTACGCCAACTTGGAGCATTTCGTAGCAGCAGGTGATTTAGTGCTAATGCAAAACGACTGGACCGACAATTACGCCTGAGGGCTGCTATACTTTAAAGATGAGCAAACAGACAGTAGCTGTCATCTTCGGGTCGCGTTCGGCCGAGCACGATGTGTCGATCATTACGGCGCTGGCCGGCATTATCAAACCGCTGGAACTGACTAAAAAATACGAAGTTGTGCCAGTCTACATCGCCAAAGATGGTCGCTGGTTTAGCCACCCTTTGCTAAAAGATATAGCTATTTTCACTAGCGGCAAGATTGAACAGTTGATGGCCCGCGAAAAGCCCGTGGCGCTCCAATTTGATGGAGGTTTGACTCTGCTGAAGCCGGGTCTCAAAAACCAGAAAATCAAGATTGATATTGTTTTCCCAGCTACTCACGGGACCCACGGTGAAGACGGCGAACTGATGGGGCTGCTGGAACTGGCCAACGTGCCTTATGTGGGCTGTGATATGAGCTCGAGCGTGTTAGCTATGGATAAAGTGCTGGCTAAAATCATGGCCGCCGAAGCTGGTGTGCTAACTAGCAAATACCACTGGTTTTACGCCAAGGATTTTGCGGACAACAGAGGCAAAATCCTAAAAAGACTTGAAGGTCTAAGCTATCCCCTGTTTGTGAAGCCGCCGCACTTGGGCTCCAGCATTGGCATTACCAAGGTTAAAAATCAAACAGAGCTGCAAAACGCCATAGAAGTAGCCGCCCATTATGACGACAAAGTGCTGGTAGAAGAAGCCGTACCCAACTTATTAGAAGTTACCGTGCCGATTATGGGCAATGACAGCCCGCGCCCGGCTTTTGTGGAGCAACCGCTGACGACCGCTGAGGATTTCTTTGATTTCGACACCAAATACATGCAGGGCGGCAAAAAAGGCAAGAACGCCAAGCAGGGCACCCAGGGGTACAGCCAATTACCTGCCGACTTACCCTCAAGTCTCTACAAAACAGCCGAGGAAACGGCCCTTAAAGTTTATAAGGCTTTAGGTTGTAGCGGCATTGCCCGGATAGATCTATTGATCGACGGCAAGACCAACAAAATCTACTTTAACGAAGTTAACCCCTTGCCAGGCAGCTTGTATGCCCACAACTGGCGGGCGGCTGGCGTGTCTAGTGTTCAGCTCGTAGAGGATCTAATTGACTTCGCCAAAGAACGCCACACCCAAAAGCAAAAACTGGCCACTGTTTTCGACACCAACTACTTGAAACAATTTTGATCTGTAAATTTTTATCTTAGAGCTAATCCACATCTATCTGCTAATAGCGAAACTTTAGCAGCTGCCATGATTTTTAACCTGTTTTATCGGCTTTTGGTCGTACCCGTAGGTACGAACCGAAAACGAAAAACAGGTTAAAAGTGGCAGACCTGAAGTTTTTAGCTAACAGATAGATGTGGATTAGCTCTTACTAAAAGTTTATGATACAAATATAGATCAATGGGGAAGGTGCCTGTAAAAAAATCTTACGAATTTGAGCTTTGGATTGTTATATTCACGCTCGGAATTTGCTTGTGGGGCTCGGTTTTAGCCAATCCTCTGAAGGCGCCCGGAAACAAAATATCCGAATTATCTAATTATAAAATTGCAAAAGTGTTAAACCCAACACCGGTAAAACTTTCTTCTAAACTGAGCAGTGTTGCCACTGCGCCGCCTAAATTAGCCGCGGACGGAAATTTGCTAAAGGCCTTACCTGATTGTTCAAAAGTGGCCTGCTTGGCCCTAACTTTTGATGACGGCCCGAACCCCAATACTACGCCCGAAATTCTAAATATTTTGGAAGAACATAGCGTGGCGGCTACTTTTTTTGTAGTCGGTATCCGTATACCTGGCCACGAAGACTTGCTGCAACGCATGCAAGCGGGCGGCCAAGAGATTGGTAACCATAGTTGGAGCCACCCCAATTTTACGAAGCTAACGCCCGAACAAATCAAGCAGCAGATAAATCAAACCCAAGCCGCTGTAGTCACGGCTGGCGTGCCGGCTCCCACCTTATTTCGGCCGCCTTACGGGGCTATCAACCAAACAGTCATTGACAACGTACCCCTGACTTTCATGTTTTGGAACGAAGACCCCAAAGACTGGGCGGCCAATACCCCAGAGGAAGTAGTAAAAGCCGTCGAAGCTTCAGCCAAACCGGGAGGGGTGATTGAACTGCACGACATTTACCACGTTACCACTAACGCTTTGCCGAAGATTTTGGATGATTTAACCGCCCAGGGCTTCCACTTCGTAACCGTCAGCCAGCTGTTAAACCTGACGCCTGAAACTCGCGGCCAATTCTACGGCCGCCACCAACCTGTGCTATAATCCTGGTCATAAGTGAGGTTTGTATGACCGAGGCTAAGGCTACACCGCCCGTCGCACCAGCGGCCGCCGAAGACTATGAAAGGTCGCACCAGCTACCAAGTGTAGCGATTGTAGATACCGGCGCCCAGATGGGCGATGTCATCCACTGGCAGTTGGTAGAGGCCGGTATCCGGCCGGAAATAATCCGTTTCACCCGGGGCACCGAGCCGTTGGATGTAGCAGCTATAAAGCAAAAATTCCGCGCGGTCATATTCAGTGGGAGTGGCGAGAGCGTAAATGATGAAGGTTCGCCCCAGATCCCACTAGATTTACTAGATGGCAGCATACCTGTTTGGGGGACTTGTTTTGGTGCCCAAGCTATAGCAAAAGCGCTAGGCGGTGATGTTGGCAAGGTGCAAGTTGAAGGTCAAGACAAAGGTGAGTATGGCGCCACAGCCATAAGTGTCGATCCAAAAGCAGTAATCTACGCTGGCATCCAAAAAGCCCGGGTACTAATGAGCCATGGCGATACTATTAAAAGCCTGCCAAACGGCTTCAAAGTGACTGGCTGGTCGGGTGACATTATTGCCAGCTTTGAAAGCAGTGATGGTCGAATTGTAGCTACCCAGTATCACCCAGAAGTCGCCGAAACCGACGACGGTGTAGGCATGATGCTCCGCTTCTTGAAAGAAACCACTGGCATCACCCCTGACCCAGAATATAACTTGGCCGTCGCGCTAGATGAATATATGGCAGTTGAAGCAGCCGAGATTGCCGAAAAGCTTAGTACTGGCAGTGAAATCCGCGGCTTTTTAAGTGGCGGAGTCGACTCTATGGTAGCCGCAAGAGAAGTCATGAGAGTAGCCCAGCAAGAGGGCCGTTTAAACCAAGTCCGGTTTTATTATGTCGACAACGGTCATACCCGCATAGAGGACGATAGCATCATTGATCAAATGCTGGCCGAAGGTATGCCGGTAGAAAAAATTGAAGCGGCCCACGAATTTTTCCATAGTCAGGTAATGATTACTCCCAAAGACGGTGAGCCATACTTAGCGCCGCCTTTGACTGAGGTGGCCGATCCGGAGTTGAAGCGGCTAATCATTGGCACTATTTTCAAGGAAATATCAGAAAGCATTATTGCCATTGCCGAAGTCCAAGCTGTGAGTGAAGCGCCGGTTTACTTTGTCCAAGGCACCAACGCTTCAGATATTGTTGAAAGCGGCGGCCACGGCGGCAAGAAGATCAAAGGCCATCATAATATTGAAGCCATGGAAAGCTTACGACGGGCCGGGCGGCTTATAGAGCCTTTGCGCGGCCTCATGAAATACCATGTCCGTTATTTGGCTGAACGACGCTATGGGCTACCGGAAGAATTTGCTAGCCGCCAACCTTTCCCCGGAGTTGGCTTTAGCCCGCGGATAATTGTCAATCTGAGTGGTGAACTGGAGAGGCCGGAAGCCGAACTGCAAGCCAGGCTGGATGAAGTTATCAAAGACCAAGTTGGCGATAGGGTACGGGGCCATATTGTAAAGATTAAATCTGTGGGGCAAAAGGGTGATGATCGCAGCATTGCCGACGCAGTTTTTCTGGAGGGCGATCCTGACTGGGGAGCACTGGATCGGCTGTCGGTAGCTATCACCAACCAATTCGGGTCAGTTAATCGGGTTTTCTATGCGTTCGACACAATTATCGATCGTGAAGACATTGGCGGCGCGGTGGTGCGGGATGATGAAGAGCACGCCGGGCGACTGAGAGAAATGGAAGAAGTCCATCGTCAAGCTATGCTGCGCACCGGACTTGACCGCCATTTGAGCCAGCATTTTGTGGGCACGCTGCCGGTGGATCTATATGGGCTGGGCAGTCCAACTCTAGCTTTACGGCTTTTTATCACCGGCGATAACCTAAAAGAGATGGTTAAGCGTCGATCTGGCGAAAACAAAGAAACCTTTCGCACTGGCATAGCTGCAGTACCAGGAATCCATGTCGATCAAGCCGGCTTTAACAAACTAGTGGCTAGTTTAAAACATATGCTAGTAGGTGCGGGCTACAGTTCTCTGGTCTACGATTTGACGGGTAAACCACCGGGCACTACCGAGTGGGAATAAACTTAGCTATAACAGATATACTTTGCTACAATTACTTCTGTTGTGAAACGATACAATCCGAAAGAAATTGAGCCTAAGTGGCAAAAGGCTTGGGCTGAGTCTGGCATCTATAAGGTTGATACCGCTGACGCCCAGAATAAGTTTTACATTATCCCCATGTTCCCGTACCCTTCGGGGGATTTGCATGTTGGCCACTGGTATAACTTCGCCCCCACCGACACCATAGCGCGTTTTCGCCGCATGAAGGGCCACCGCGTTCTGCATGCTAACGGCTTTGACGCCTTCGGGCTACCGGCGGAAAACGCCGCTATTAAGCGTAATATTCCACCGGCCAAATGGACACGGCAAAATATTGAATCCATGACCAAGCAGCTGGAAGCCATCGGTGCCAGTTACGACTGGAGCAAACGGGTCATTACTTGCGATCCGGAATATTACAAATGGACGCAGTGGCTGTTTCTGCAGCTATTTCATAAAGGCCTGGCTTACCGCAAGCAGGGCTTGGTGAACTGGTGCCCTAAGGACCAAACCGTGCTAGCCAACGAGCAAGTAGTCGGCGAAGATAACCACTGCGAGCGCTGCGGCACGCCGGTCGAGCAAAAAGAGCTGGAGCAGTGGTATTTCAAGATTACTAATTACGCCGACCGACTACTGGACGATCTGGACAAAGTCGACTGGCCGGGCAGAGTCAAGGCTATGCAGCAAAACTGGATCGGTAAAAGCTCAGGTGCCAAAATCCGTTTTGGCGTAGAGGGCCGAAGCGAAAAGCTGGAAATATTTACCACCAGGCACGATACACAGTTTGGCATAACATTTATTGTGCTTGCTCCGGAACACTCTATGGTGGAGAAGGTCACCACGGAAGAAAACAAAGCTGAGGTAACTGCTTATGTTAAACTAGCCTCTCATAAGACTGAACTTGACCGCAAAGAGGGAGAAAAAGATAAAACCGGCGTTTTCACAGGTGGCTATGCGCTTAATCCGGCTAATGGGGAAAAGGTTCCAATTTGGGTAGCTGATTATGTTCTTATGAACTACGGCACCGGTGCAGTCATGGGTGTGCCGGGGCACGATGAACGAGATCACGAATTTGCCCAAAAGTACAATCTAGAAATTAGACAAGTGTTGGAAACTGATACTGGTACTGAGTTCCATTCCGAGGGCTTAATCGTTAACTCAGGAAAGTATAACGGCATGCGTAGCGAAGCAATGCGGGAGCAAATCCTAAAAGACTTCATTGAGCAGGGGATTGCCGAGGAACAAATTAATTATCGTTTGCGGGATTGGCTGATATCAAGACAACGCTACTGGGGAGCTCCAATTCCGATCATCTACTGCGACGATTGCGGCACTCAAGCCGTACCGGAAGACCAGTTGCCGGTCTTGCTGCCTGAAGACGTGGAATTTGAGCCATCTGGCCAATCACCTTTGCTTCAAATTGATGATTTCGTGAACACTACTTGCCCGGACTGCGGCAAACCGGCCAAGCGCGAAACCGACACCATGGATACGTTTGTCGATTCTTCATGGTATTTCCTGCGCTACCCCAATAATGAATACGACAAAGGTGCCTTCGACCCAGAAATTTTGGCCAAATGGGGTCCGGTGGACCATTACATCGGCGGCATTGAGCACGCCATTTTGCACTTGCTGTACGCCCGCTTCGTTACCAAATTCTTGTTTGACCATTACGAATTAGCCTTTGATGAGCCGTTCAAGAAATTATCTAACCAAGGTATCATTCTCGGCCCCGACGGCCAGAAAATGAGTAAAAGCCGCGGCAATGTGGTCAGTCCGGACGAACAAGTTACCAGTTATGGCGCCGACTCTTTGCGACTTTACCTGATGTTCATGGGCCCCTACGACCAGGGCGGGCCTTACAGCATGGGCGGCATAGCCGGCACCCGCCGCTTCTTGGAGCGGGTTTGGACCTTGGTGCAGGAGTTTACAGCCAGCCAGAAAGGTTCTGAACAGACTGACGAACTAAAACGAGTTATGCACCGGACTATCAAAAAAGTCACCAGTGACCTGGAAACTATGGGCTTTAACACCGCCATCGCCGCCATGATGGAGGCCGTCAATGAACTATTCCGTATCAAGGCCGGCGGCTACAAGGCGGCTGAGTGGCAATGGGCTTTAGATAACTTACTTAAGTTGTTAGCCCCGTTCGCGCCTCACATAACCGAAGAACTGTGGCAGCAACTAGGCCATGAAAGTTCTATTCACCTGAGTGAGTGGCCGAAGTACGACGAAAAGTATCTGATCCAAGATACGATCACGGTCGTGGTTCAAGTGAACGGACGGGTGAGGGCGGAGTTGCAAATAGCGGCTGATGCCTCTGAAGCCGATATAGTTTCCTCTGCCAAATCCAATGAAAAAGTCGGCCCCTACTTGGACAAAGAAATCCGCAAAACCATTTATGTCCCAGATAAATTAGTAAATTTTGTTATTTAGCAAATAACTGGTATAATAAGAACATTAACAACGGGAGTTATCCATGGTTAAACTTATCGGTGAAGCCCTGAATCAGGCTAGTTGGCGGGAAGTTATTCAAGCTCAAAAGTTACGTATGTTGACTGAAGTTGGATTTGATAAAACGATTTTGGAAAAAGGGGCAATAACCATAGATTTAATACGTCGGTCGGAGTTCTCAGAAGATGGGGCCGCTCATGTGATCATCACGCCAGACGATATGGTACGAATAGAGACAGGTTTTGAAGTTAGGCAGGTTCATAGAGACACCTACTACTTTGAAGGCGAAGATTTTGTTGTTCTTCATAAGTCCTCTTCGGAAGCAGAGAAAGTCACAGAAAAGGATGTGCCGTTTCTGCTAGCTGCGTTAAATCAAGGTGCAGTTCTACACATGTCCGTTAAAGTAGATGTGATGAGCAGTTCGCTTCCTGCTTCCTAGAGACTTTAGTAATAAATAATTTTAGCGTTTTTATCGTCTAGTTACACTGATTGTCTTTAAGGTGTTTTTGCGCTAAAATAGGTAGCAAGTTTTATTAACCTAAGTCCCTCATTCAGGAAGGATTCTATATGGGAAGACCCAAGAAACGAACTAGCCCGCGGCGCACCGGCTCTCGTCGCAGCCATTTGGTGCTTAAGCTAGCTCGGGCAGTCAATGCCAAATCACCCGTCAAAGTACGCACCACCAAGCGCGAAACAGGTAAGCAGCTAAAAGCTGCAGGAACTAGTAAATAGAAACTAGGGAATAGCCGTTTAGAGGAAAAAGCGGCTGAACTTCAGCAATTTAACAAGTTATAATAGTAGAGTCGTAACATCATGTCAGACAAACAACTATTTTACAGCTCCAACAGCAGCCACTCTGCTACATGTTACATGCTATCTGCTACCTCGGCGACCGAAGGGAGCCGCTAAGATGGCATCTAACCGGCACTTGGGTCGCATCATTGCTCTGCAGACGCTCTACGAACAGGAATTTCGGACTGACGCGGGCGATAAAAGCTTTGATCTCAAGGAAATACTGGACCGGAATATCGCCCGTTACCGCGACATGGTGGACGATGTCGAGTTCGTCGAAAAACTTGTCAATGGAGTGCTCAAGGCCCAAAAGGAGCTCGACGCCAAACTTCAGCCGGTAGCGCCGGAATGGCCGATCGACCAGATCGCTCGCATGGACCGTTTGGTGTTACGGATCGGCTTGTACGAATTAGAGCAGGAAGCGGATGTACCGCCTAAAGTTGTCATCAATGAAGCGGTGGAGCTTGCCAAAGCTTTCGGGGGTGATAATTCATCGAAATTCATTAACGGAGTACTAGGTACTCTTCTCCGCCAGAAAACCAGTGAGGCTCCCAAATCTACTAAAAAGAAGCAGTCTAAGAAACTAGGAAAAGATCATGAAAAGACCTAAACCCATCCAGGGAATCCGCAAGCTTGTCAGCCGCCGACCGGTGATTGATGAGGTTGTGCACGAGACGACCTCTGGCGGGATTGTTTTTCGCCGTGATCCGAAGAGAGGCGGCCTAGAATTACTCCTAATCCAAGATGCCAAAAACCGTTGGACAATCCCCAAAGGTCACGTTGAACCAGGCGAAGAGCCTAAAGGCACGGCGGAACGTGAAATCCGCGAAGAAACTGGCCTCCAGGAAATGAAAGTCATGAGTTGGCTAGGCAAAGTTAACTTCCGCTACCGCCGCAGCCACACCCTGGTGCTTATGACCATGCATATTTATCTGGTGCAGGCTTTGGGTAACCATGACCATGTCAAGCCGGAAGATTGGATGAACGATATTAAATGGCTGCCAGCCCACGACGCCATCGACAAAATAGCTTATGAAGATATCGGTAAACTTATATTATTAGGTATGAAAAAGATTAGAGAAGCGAAGCTTTAGAATAATGGATACCAGTGCATACCAGCAATTCGCCAAAGATCGTCTAAGCGTTAATTTCAAAGACATTGCTCTATTGATCACGGCTTTTACGCACCGCTCTTACCTGAACGAGCACAAGAAAACCGTTAGCGAGCACAACGAACGCCTGGAATTTTTAGGCGACGCCGTGCTGGAACTGGTAGTTACCGAGTACTTGTACGGCAATTACGACGATCCTGAGGGTATTTTAACCAACTGGCGGAGCAGTTTGGTACGGACGGAAAGCATCGGCGCGGCCGCTAGTCGTTATGATTTTGAGCCGCTGTTGCGCCTCAGCCGGGGTGAAAAGCGGGGCACGGAACGGGCCCGGGCGCAGATTTTAGCCAACGCTTTCGAAGCTGTCATTGGCGCCATTTATGTAGACCAAGGTTACGAAGCCGCCAAACATTTCATTACCGAAAGTATTCTATCGACGTTTGAATCAATTTTAGCCAGCGGTTCGTGGATGGACCCGAAGTCGCATTTGCAAGAACTGGTTCAAAACCAGGAAGGCTTCACACCGGCCTACAAAGTCGTTGGCGATGAAGGCCCAGACCACGACAAACTTTTCACCATTGGCGTGTTTGTAAACGGCAAACTACGTGGTAAAGGCACCGGCCCCAGCAAACAGACCGGCCAACAAAAAGCCGCCGAAGAAGCCCTAAAGCACTATCAAAAGTAAGACCAGAATTTGCAATTTTTGAGTTAGGATGGTATTATCTCAATATGTCTCGGGTAGAGAAGCTCACAGTTATTAGAGAAACCCTGCAAGCAGGAGGCTATTATGTTGCAGGTGAAAGGCGTCCTGAGCAACCGACTCTATATCCTGATCCAGATAGAGATGCCTATGATTTGGTTAACTTCTATGTAGCTCCCCCAGAGACCATACAGACCAAGGACGGCTTACAAGTAATTTTAGATTCCTTAGCTGCCTCTCTCAAGCCGGATCAAAAGCAAGATATCACGACTAGGGACTATGAAGTAGGCTCAGACCGCAAATTTATTAGCGTAGGAAGACTTGATTTTAGGGAGCAGGTCGGTAAGTTGGTCACTTCTAATACAGTACAAATTACTAGTCTTGAACTTAAAGAGATTTTTGGCGAAGATGGCATGCAAGAAGAGTCCGAGTCTGATCTAATCCGCCGCATAATACTGCGACTTTATCCCGGCCCCTCCTACGCCGATAAGGCCTACAAGATTGATCCGGCTTCAGCAATAGCTCCGTCAGAATGGCAAGCGCAGTGGGCTCTTGTGCCGTCAAGCCTTTCATTGGTTTTACCCTAAGACTGGTTGAGTCTAGGTACTAGACTTTCATGAAAGTTCAGTACTTGGTTGACATCAGAGGTGATAATCTGTAAAATAGCAAGCATTATCTTCACTAAAATTTAGGACGAAAGAGAGTTTACTAGATGTTGACTATCCGCATGCAACGTACCGGCCGCAGTGGCCACGCTATGTTTAGGGTCATTGTCCAGGATTCGCGCTTCAGCCCTACCAGCGGTAAAGTGGTTGCTAATTTGGGTAGTTATGACCCGCACGCTAAAACCACGACCTTAGATAAAGCTAAGGCTGAAGGCTATTTGAAAAATGGCGCCCAGCCTTCAGGCCGGGTAGCGCGGTTGCTCAAAAGCGAAGGCGTGAAATTGCCGTCATGGGTGAACATAAGCGACGAAAAGAAGCGTGAAATCCGCCACCCAGAAAAGCGTCGCAGCACCCGTCCCCCGGAGCCTGAGCAGACCGAAAGCCCGGCTGAAGCCGCTGAATCAGCACCATCTTCTGACGAGGCAGTAGCCGAAGCAGCTTCCGCTGAACCAGAGGCACCAACCGAGTCAGCAACAGTAGAAGCCCCAGCCGAAGCCGAAGAGGCTGAAGCTCCCGAGGAGGCATCTCCTAGCGAGGAATCCGCCGAAGCAGTTAGCGAAGAGCCGGCAGAATCCCCAGCAGCTGACTCCCCGGCCGAAGAACCAAAAGCCGATTAAACTTTCTAATCCACGCTGCTTAACTTTGTTATAATGAAATAGATAATACTGTAATCGGAGGATCTGTACGTGAGTAATATTGACCAACAATTTGTCGAATTTGTAGTTAAGTCTTTAGTCAGCAAACCAAATGCCGTGCAAGTCGAACGCCGGATTGATGAAAAAGGGGTGCTACTGGAACTAACCGTTGACCCGGAAGATTTGGGCCGGGTAATTGGTAAGAGGGGAGCTACTGCCCAGAGCTTACGAACCTTGCTCAGAGCCCTCGGGACTAAAAACGACGCTCGCTACAACCTGAAGATTGTCGACAACGGCGAGCCGCGGCCGCACCGCGAAGATTCACGGAGCTATGGCAATGATAATAGTTCTGCTGCTCCTGCTTATGATAACTCTAGTAGCGATAATGACATGATGGCTAGCACAGACACGCCTGCTGATAATGATATGGATGAACCATCCGAACCGGCCGAAGCCGAAACGCCAGCCGAAACTAGCGCTGACCCTGGCACATCTGAAGAGCAAACTGAAGACCAGGAAAGCGACCGCTTTAGCAAAACTCGCCAAGAACTAGAAGACCTCGATGACCTGGACGTCTAAAACGTGTCATTCCAGCACTGAAACAAGTTCAGCATAAACTCCGGCTGGAATCCAGTCAAAATAAATTCCTATGTTCTTTTCCGAAGAACCAAACATAAAACTTTTGCGTGGCCAAAAGTTTTACAAAAGGCCACAGGCAGCTGAATAGTCTTGATGCATCTATTGATCAAAAAGTAGCTTGCATCCGGAACTCCTTACAAACTTGCTACCAGCAACTTTGCTCGTCGAACAACCGGATGAAGCCAAGCCCGCTACTTTTTGACAACATCTGCTCAGGGCTCTCCAGAGCCTGGGGAACCCCACACTTTTAAGCTTTCTTGGACCAGAAGTCTAGGGGGTTCAACCGGGCTCTACTAAACCGATGCCGCCAATCAGCAGTCCGTCGAGTCACTGCGGACAGTTTAGTCCTGATTCTCCTTGAAAATTATACAATCGGGACCGACCGGAGGGAGTTCTGGCCGCACGACGGAGTGCTGGTATCTGGGGGCAATAGTGTCTAGTAGCCGCCCGTCAGCTTTTTGGTTACTTTTTGCTGATCAAAAAGTAACAGAGGGCGAGCTTTAGGTCGCCCACTAGAATTAATTACGATTTGGGCTTGAAAACGTCAGGGCGGTCACATATACTAATTTCTGTCGATAAGACGAAATTTAAAACAAAAAACTTCACCCGGCCATCCTTTAGGATAGCCAGGTAAAAAAGCTCATTGCGAGCCACAAAATGTGGGAGCTTTATGTGACAAACGGAATCCGCCAACTGGTCGGATTCTTTTTGTATTAACCCCATTGGAAACAGCTAAAGCTTGGTTTCCGATGGGGACGCCAGTAAAATACTAAGCACATGAAGATTCAGATTATTACTTTGTTCCCGGAAATGTTTGAAGGGGTGCTCGGCAATAGCATGCTTTGGAAGGCTCAGAACAAAAAAATTGTTGAGTTCGAATATATTAATCTGCGTGATTATGGGTTGGGGCCACGCAAACAAGTTGACGATACGCCTTATGGTGGTGGCGATGGCATGCTGCTAATGGTGCAACCTTTGGTTGCAGCCATTGAAGTCGCAAAGTCTAAAAGTCCAAAGTCGAAAGTTATACTGCCAACACCTAGAGGCAAGCTGTATAAACAAAGTGACGCGAAAAAGTTGGCGGCGCTGAAGGAAGATCTGATAATCATCTGCCCTAGGTATGAAGGCTACGATGAAAGAATTACCGAATGGGTAGATGAGCAATTTTGCATAGGCAATTACGTGCTAACTGGCGGGGAATTGCCGGCGATGGTAATTATTGATTCGGTGGTGCGTTTGCTCCCCGGAGTCTTAGGTGGCGAAACCTCGGCCGAGATAGAATCATTCCAAGACGATGACCAAACCATCGAATTTCCACAATATACTAAACCGGAAGATTTCCGTGGCCTAAAAGTACCGCCGGTACTACTCAGCGGCCACCACGCCGAGATTAAAAAATGGCGAAAACTCCAAAGTAAAACTGACAAGTAGTCTATAATTAAATAAGTTAAACAGAGGGCCAGTAATGAAATTGTCATTTATCAAACCAGTTTACGCGCACTGCGACTTGCCGTGCGGGGTGTATGATCCGGTTCAGGCTGAAGTAGAAGCCAAAAGTGTCTATGCCATTCAGACCAAATATAAAGATCTGGATGAAGAAGGCAAGATCCGCGCCTTATTTATTAAAGAGCAGCGCGCCGAGTTGGTAAAGCACCACCTGTGGGTGTTGTGGACTGACTATTTTAAGCCGGAGCACGCCGAAAAATACCCGAACTTGCATGAGCTTTTTTGGAAAGCTACCAAGCAAGCCGGGGAGTGCAAGCATAAGACCGATCCGGCCGAAGGCAAAAAATTGCTGGAGATGATTGATGAAATCGCCACTATCTTCCAGGAGACGAAGAAAGCTTAAGCTCTTACTTATTCGGCGAATTGTCGGAGAAAGCATGGTGCCCACACTGCGGCCGGGGCAGATTGTGCTGGCCTACGCTAGCCCAAAAAAAGTTAAGCCGGGCAGCGTTATCATTTTGGAGCACCAAGGGTTAGAGAAGATCAAGCGGGTAGAAAAACTAGAGGCTGGCAAACTATTTGTGGTAGGCGATAATCTTAGCCAAAGTACCGATAGCCGCCAATTCGGCTGGCTAGACGCGCGGCAAATCCGCGGCCGTATAATCTGGCCGCGGACTTAAAAGCTGGTTTCAAAAACTTATTGTATGCCAGTCCTGGTTTGTTGGGTATTCCTGCCGCCACTTTGCAGGATACTGGTGCTGTTAGTCGGCGCTGGCCCAATCGAAGCTCCTTTAGAGGTGTCTAGGCCGGTAGACAGTTCTGGATCATTAGAATTAGCAGGTTGCCCTGCCGGCTGCAAGCTTGTCCCGAGGTTGATGCCGCTAGGCGGCGCGGTTAGTACCTGAAGCTGGTCTACGGCAGGGGCCGTAGACTTTGACTGGGCGGCTACGTGGTCAGAAGGCTTGTGCGATTCAAGCCGGTACCACACGCCAAAAACCGCGAACGCCACGACTATAAAAGCGCTTATAAACTCTGGCTTAAGCACCATTGGCTTGGTGGTTTGCCACCAGCTCGGGGTGGCGGGTTCAATTTGGATAAGTTTATCTTTAGCCATTTCAGCATTACTCCTTGGGACTTCTTTCGAGCAATGCGTGTAATTGTTTGATGATCACCAGCTGCTCGCGGTTAATGGCCATCAGTTCCTCGATCTCTTTTTCGGCTTCGATGTTGGTTTCGTAATCGTGCTTGGCCATAGCCGCGCTAATGGCATCGGCCCGCTTGGCGGCGATGAGCAAAATAGCTCCCTGGATAGCGGCTAACATAGACAAGAATAGGTTTAAAAGTATATAGGGATATTTATCCCAATGGTGCCAGCCGTTAGCCGTATTCAGCCAAGTCCAAATGGCCAGAAAAACCGCGAAACTGAGCACGAAACCCCAGCTGCCCATGCCGTTACGCATTTTGTCAGCCGCTCGTTCACCTACTGTCAGGCTGGCCTTATGTTCCTTATGCCAGTTACGTGGCGTCCTCATCTGATCTTCAGTATAGCATAAGCGTCTGAGGTTGGTAGACCCTCACAATCGTCTACCGGGCCAAAGCCCCAATTTAAAGATTAAACTTTTATGTCTGTAATATTCTAGGTAGTTAAAACCTCGATAAAACACCTATTATGAAGTTTAGTTTGCTAATCATTCAGACGTAGGGCAAAATTGGTTTATAATTCGCGTTAAGCCACGACCGTTAGGTCGTGGATGCCTGCCGCGGAGCGGATTAGCGGACATTAGTCCGATGACGCGAATTTCCAACATGCCGCGGGCGTAAGCCCGTGGTTGTTGATAAACTTAGGAGGTAACATGGGCCGACCCTATGAAAATACTGGCCCAAAAACAGGGCCTGGCCACGGCTGGCAATATGCCGACCGGTTTTAAGGAAGTCGAGGGTACCAGAGGCGAATCGGCTTACGTGTTCGAAATGGGCGACATGTATGGCGCCCTGGTCCAAGAAGGCTTGGGTACCAAGAGTTTAATTGCCCGGGCGGTTTATGAAGAGACCGGCAAATCTTTTTTCGCGGCCATTGCCCAGGATACGGTAGCCAGCATCATTAACGACCTGATAAGCGTCGGTGCCACGCCGATAGTTCTTAACGCCTACTGGTCAGCCAGTTCTTACGAATGGTTGACGCATAGAAAACTAGCCACCGATTTTATCCGCGGTTGGCGGGCGGCTTGCGACGAAGCCAAAGTAGTCTGGGGCGGCGGCGAGACGCAATCTTTATCCGGCGTAGTTTTGCCCGGGGCTTTAGAGCTGGCGGGCTCGGCTTTTGGTGTCATTAAATTCAAAGAACAATTGGTCCAAGGCAAGAACCTGCGAGCCGGCGATGCCATCGTTCTGCTAGCCTCCAGCGGCGTCCACGCCAACGGTATCAGCCTGATCCGCGACATTGCCAAGCGTTTGCCGGCGGGCTATCAAACCAAATTAAATGACGGTTTGCGTTTCGGGGAAACCGTCCTGACGCCCACGCCGATTTACGCTCGTCTGATTCAGGAGCTGTTTGAAGCCGGCCTGGACATTCATTATCTATCGAATATTACCGGGCACGGTTGGCGTAAGCTGATGCGCGCCGAACCCGCTTTTACTTATCGCCTTAGCAACATCCCACCGGTGGCCGAGATCTTCAACTTTATCGCCGAACAAGCCGACAACGATGAGTCGGAAATGTACGGCAACTACAACATGGGCGCCGGTTACGCCGTCTATTTGCCGGCCGAGCAAGCGCACATTGTTTTAAAAATTGCCAAATTGCGAGGGCTTAGGGCTTGGATTGCCGGCAAGGTAGAAGCCGGCCCCAAACAGGTAATCATCGAGCCCAAGCACATCACTTTTAAAGCCGATAGCCTGGAGGTCCGGTAGTGCTGGTTTATAAAGGTGTCAGGGCTCTATCGGATTTTCGCGCTGCCAAACTACTGAAATGCCTGCAAGCAATTGATAAAACTATCCAAGCAGTCAGTGCCGAGTACGTCCACTTTGTGCATAGTGTGGGCGCCGTGGCCGCTAAGGATGACAAACTTTTAGCCGAACTGCTGGCTTACGGCACGCCTTTTAAAGAACCTCGGCAAGGGGAGTTATTTTTGGTAGTACCCAGGCCGGGTACGATTTCCCCTTGGTCGTCCAAGGCGACGGACATTGCTCACAATTCCGGACTCCGGCAGATCAAACGCATTGAACGCGGCGCGGCCTATTATATCCAGGGCACGAAGAGTTTGGATGAAGCTAAAGTAGCCGATTTGCTGCACGACCGTATGACGGAGAGCGTTCTAAAAACTATTGATGCCGCCCAAACTTTGTTTACTGAGGCGAAGCCACGGCCCTTACTAACGGTTGATCTTTTAAAAAAGGGAAAGGCAGAACTCAATCGTGCTAATCAAAAATTAGGATTGGCACTAGCCAATGACGAAATTGATTATTTACACCAGGCTTACACGGAGCTCAAGCGTAACCCGATGGACGTCGAGTTGATGATGTTCGCCCAGGTCAATAGCGAGCACTGCAGGCACAAAATCTTTAACGCCGACTGGATAATTGACGGCCAAAAGCAGCCAAAGAGCTTGTTTAAGATGATCAAAAATACTTATGAAAAGCACAGCCAAAGTGTACTGTCGGCTTATTCCGATAACGCCGCCGTACTTAGGGGCCCGGTGGCCGGTCGTTTTTTTGCCGATGCGACAAAGGGCCAATACGGCTACCATAAGGAACCTATCCATTCGGTTATAAAAGTCGAAACCCACAACCACCCGACTGCCATCGCGCCCTTTCCGGGAGCGGCCACCGGCATCGGCGGTGAAATCCGCGATGAAGCTGCCACTGGCCGGGGCGCTAAGTCAAAAATGGGCTTGGCCGGCTACAGCGTGTCGAACTTAAATGTTCCTGGTTTTGAACAGCCTTGGGAAAAACTGTACGGCAGGCCGCAGCGGATCGCTTCAGCGCTGGACGTTATGCTGGAAGCGCCGATTGGTGGGGCGTCGTTTGCCAATGAATTCGGCCGCCCTAATCTGAGCGGCTACTTCCGGACTTATGAACAAACGGTCGGAGACACTGTTTGGGGATACCACAAACCGATTATGATCGCCGGCGGTTTGGGCAACATAAGGGACGAGCATGTTAAAAAACAAAAGCTGCCGGTAGGCGCTAAAGTCATCATTCTGGGCGGCCCGGCCATGCTGATTGGCCTGGGCGGCGGCGCGGCCTCCAGCCTGCACGCCGGCGCCAGTCACGAGGAATTGGATTTTGCCTCTGTCCAGCGGGGCAACGGTGAGATTGAACGCCGCACCAATGAAGTTATAGACGCTTGTTGGAGTTTAGGTACCAAGAATCCGATTATTACCATTCACGATGTCGGCGCCGGTGGTTTGTCCAACGCTTTGCCGGAACTGGTTCACGATTCCGGCCGCGGGGCGGTTTTTGAATTGCGCGACATCCCTAGCGCCGAGCCGGGATTGTCGCCTCTGGAGATTTGGTGCAACGAAGCCCAGGAGCGTTATGTTTTGGGGATTGACCCAGCCGATTTGGAAAAATTTAGCGCCATTTGTGCCCGCGAACGCTGCCCGTTTGCCGTTGTCGGCACGGTTACTGACGATGAGCGGCTAACAGTCAATGACCATCTGCTTAAGAACCGGCCGATTGATTTACCTCTAGATGTTTTATTTGGCAAACCGCCGAAAATGACCCGCCAAGTTAGCTGTTCCAAAGCCCAAAATGACGGGCTTGATTTCACGGGTATCGGTCTGCATGAGGCGGTTGAGCGAGTGCTAAAATTACCGGCCGTCGGCAGCAAGAAGTTCCTAATTACTATCGGTGATCGCACTGTCGGCGGCTTGGTTACTCGCGACCAAATGGTCGGTCCCTGGCAAGTGCCGGTCAGCGATGTGGCTGTCAGCGCTACGGCTTTTGACAAAAACTACGGCGAAGCCATGACTATGGGTGAACGCACGCCGCTGGCAATCATTGACGCCGCGGCGGCGGCCCGGATGGCCGTGGCCGAAACCATTACCAACATTGCTGCCGCCGATATTAAGCAACTTTCCGATGTCAAACTCTCCGCTAATTGGATGGCTGCTGTCGGTAGCGGCGCCGAAGATGAAAGGCTATTTGACAGCGTTAGGGCTATAGGTGAAGATTTTTGCCCGGCGCTGGGCCTGACAATTCCGGTAGGTAAAGATTCGCTCAGTATGCGCACCAAGTGGTCAGATAAAGTCGGAGAGAAACAAGTAATCTCGCCGATTTCGCTGATAATCAGTGGCTTTGCGCCGGTGCGTGACGTCCAAAAAACGCTGACTCCCGAACTCAATACCAAAGATGAAACAGCTCTAATTTTGGTCGATTTAAGCCAAGGAAATACCAGATTAGGCGGCTCGGCCCTAGCCCAGGTTTATAGTCAATTTGGCGATAGCGTGCCGGATGCCAACGCCGACGTGCTCAAAAAATTCTTCCGAACTTTTACGCAGCTTAAACAGACAGGCAAAATCCTGGCTTACCACGACCGCTCCGACGGCGGCTTACTGACAACAGTTTTAGAAATGGCTTTTGCCAGCCGTTGCGGCTTAGCGCTGGATGTTAGCGGTCTTTGCGGTAGCAGCCTGGAAAAACTGTTTAACGAAGAACCGGGGGCTGTCATCCAGGTAGCTAAATCGGATGCCCTTGGTATAATCAAGGCCTTTGACACGGACGTTGCCTATAATATTGGCCACCCGACTAATAAACAAGAAATTATCGTTAACGATGGCGGTGAAGTTTACCGCAATAGCCGCGCGCAACTGGAAAGCTGGTGGAGTGAAACCAGCTATCAACTGCAAAAACTGCGTGATAACCCGGCCTGCGCCGATGCAGAATTCGCCGCCATTCAGGACGAACAAGATCCGGGCCTATCGCCAAAAATCACTTTCCAAATGGCTACCAAACGGTTCAAAACCAAGCCTAAAGTCGCTATTTTTCGCGAACAAGGCGTGAACGGCCATGTTGAAATGGCTGCGGCTTTTGACCGGGCCGGGTTCACAAGCCTTGATGTTCACCTTAGCGACATTGTCAGTGGCCGTGTTAAGCTGGATGATTTTGTCGGCCTAGCCGTCGGCGGCGGTTTTAGCTACGGCGACGTGCTGGGCGCCGGCGAGGGCTGGGCCAAATCGATTCTATTTAATCCCAAGCTTAGAAGTACATTCCAGGAATTTTTCGAGCGGCCGGATACTTTTACCATTGGTGATTGCAACGGCTGCCAGATGGTGTCCGGGCTAAAGGAATTAATTCCCGGCGCCGACATATGGCCGGAGTTTTTAAAAAACCAGTCCGAACAGTTCGAAGCCAGGCTGGTATTAACGCAGATTAATGATTCGCCTTCCATTTTCTTCAAGGGCATGGCTGGCTCCTACATTCCGGTGCCGGTGGCTCATGGCGAAGGCAGAGCTCATTTTGCCAATGATAAAGCCGCCAAACAAGCATTGGCGCAGAATTTAGTCCCTCTGCAATACGTTGATAATTATCAGCAGATTACCGAAAAGTATCCGTTTAATCCCAATGGCTCGCCGCAGGGCATAACGGCCTTAACAACACCGGACGGCCGGGCAACCATTATGATGCCTCACCCCGAACGCACCTTTATGACGCGCCAAATGTCCTGGCACCCGGCCGATTGGGCAGAAAACTCGCCTTGGTTCAAGCTCCTCCAGAACGCTCGCGCCTGGTGCGGCGATGACTAGTTTAAACACTTTCAGTGCGTATTTGTGGCCGTAAATGCTAAAACTATTTAGTGAAAAGCTTGCCTTAAGCCCTCGGCATCCAGAACGGTAATGTGTTTGCCCGCGCGGATTAAACCTTTTTCTTCCAGTCGCACCAGACATAGGGTAACTGTCTCACGGGCTAGGTTAAGCATGTCTGCCAAGTCCTGATGAGTTAATGGCACCATAATTACCGTCCCGTCTTCGTTTTTCTTGCCAAATATATCTGCCAAGTAGACCAATTGGTGGGCTACTTTTTTGTTCGCAACGCGCAGGGACATGTTTTCAAAACGATAGATATTTGAACTTAAACGAAGGCTGGCTGCATAGAGTACATCTTTGTAAATCAGCGGATCTTTCTCCAAGGCTTCTTGTAACGTTGCCGGACTGGTAGAAAACATCTCAACATCGGTCATTGATTCGTAATAATACTGTTCCGGGCCAGTATAGATATCTTGTTTAAAGATAATTTTACGGACTAAGTTAAGTGGAAAGACATCATCAGGCCCAAAAATAATCTGGATGCCTTTAACTCCATCTTTTGTGATTAAATAGCGTTTTATATAACCTGACTTAATGAGGTTGGTCATTGAGCTGTCGCCAAAGGCGTTTACTATTTGTCCTTTAGGAAACTTTAAGTGTCTGCCGGTTAGCAACAGTTTATATAGTGGAGAGTCCAGCCAATTGTAATCCATATGACATATTATTCCAGAATAATCATACTTTTGCAAGCATAACTTTCTAAAAGTCTTTGTTCCATTCGCTATAATTAAGTAACGAAACCTTGGGCTTGCTCTTTTTGCTTAAGCCAGTCTTGTATTTCAGCTTGCGTCTCACTTGCTAATCGCTTGTAGTCTTCTATAGTGCCGGGCTGCGGATAAAAAGGCTCAAAGACTTTTAAGCGCATGCCGATAAGCGGATCGAAATACTGAGCCACTGCAAGTATGGGTAAGCGTAATTCGGCGGCAATGACATAGCCACCCGTCCTAAATTCTCTGAGGTCATAAGGACCGGCTTCATTATACTTGCCGCCCGTTCCGCCTCCAGGAAAATTTACTAAAGCTGTATGCGGTCTTTTTTTGATAAGTTCATCAGTTTGCTGTTTTAGGGACTCTGTTCTGCCGCCGCTAACTTGTGACGCCGGCGGTATATGGATAAAACCTGCCGCAGTATGGATTTGCCCAAAAATACCAGGATAATCGATTGACGCGTAAGAAAGGGCATTGCCAAGCGCTTCAGCAACCGGACTTAACGCTGCGAAGTAAAGGGGGTAGGGATACATAAAATCATACCCATCATAGTTGGGGACATCGTCGCCCAACTCAACTTGTGGGTTTATAGATGCCAGTTTATATGTTCCGAGATGATTAGTTGTCACGAGCACTGGCTTGCCTCGGAGTGGAGCAAGGTGTTCCTCACCTTCTTCTACGGTTGCCCTTAGTTCGCCGCCGATTTTTCGTAATATCTCTTGAGTAGCGCGGTCGACATATGCTGGATCGCCCACGCTATGCACCATGTCTCTCAAATAAGCTATTTGTTCGCTTCGGATATTAGCAAAAGCTTCTTCTGCCCAAGCCTCTCTGACAAAAATGTTTCTAATGAGTTCTCGGATTCTAATGTCTTTGTCATCATCAACACGTGGCTTTATTCCAACCACAGCTTCTATATATTTAGGTGCATTCCTGTCTGGGGGTAGCTCTACCATTTAGTATAATAATACCACACTTAGAGCTATTTGTAAACTAAGGGCCAGGTTTTTGGCCGACAATTGATCATATGAACTTTGAGGGTATTATGCAGATTGTTGGGGCTAAGCTTAAGAGAGCCAACTCAAATCAAGCTTTATTGGGTGTCCAGCAGGATAAGGAGGAAGATCATAAAAAGTCCTAGGGTCTAAGTCCTGCCTGGTTGCTTTAATGATACGACCGACCCCGGCATGACTTACCATCAAACTGTTCAGTTTACTAGCCCTGTACTCACGCAGAAAATCTAGTACACGTTTTTGAAACTCGGACACATCCTCTGCTCCTTCGGCAGACACCAGCTCTTTTGAAGAAGAAATGGTTGTGTAAGGACTTCCTGTCAGAGAGCCCATATCATATTCAATGATCCTATCATCAACCCTTAGATCTGTGACACCAATCACTCCAGCCACTTTTTCCGCCGTAATATGACATCTCTGAAGACTACTAGACGTAATTCTTGCTATATCGGCACCTTTTAGCTTATGCCCAGCCTGCCTGCCTTGCTCGATACCAAGCTCAGTTAGAGGGGAATTGTCTCTCTGGCCAGCAAAAACTTTTTCAAGATTCGCCTCTGTCTGACCATGCCCAAGGAAATAAACAGCCATATGTATATAATAACATAATAAAAAAAGATAGCAAGACCTAAAGGAATCCCATTAAATACTTACTAAAACCACTCCAGAAAATTGTAATAATTATTACAAACGAAATGTAACAGCTATAACAGCAATAAATTACCCCTGATTAGATAATGGTGGTACGGGGAAATCCCGGAAACGCATAAAGCACAAAAACTAGTAATCCAAAAGATAAATCTATTAGTTAAGCGAATTAGGTACTAAACAAGCTGTCCACTGGGCATCCGCCTAGGTCTGTTTGCTAGTGCCCTGAAGGAGAAGGGACATGATCAAAACCTTAGTAAACCGCAGCTTACTGGCTGTTGTCTATAAGTTCCATAAGGCTTCAATCCTACTGTTAGTGGCTGTAGGCCTGTCCTTGGCCCTTCTGTGGCCCTCTAGAGCTTTCGCTATGAGCGCCGACACCTTAGTTGCCCTTACTAACCAACAACGCCAGGAACAAGGTCTAGCGCCGCTGCACATTGACCCAAAACTAGTTTCCTCGGCCCACGCGAAAGCTAGCGACATGTTCGCCAACAATTACTGGAGTCATAATTCGCCCAGCGGCGTTGAACCGTGGTATTTCATCCAGCAGAGCAACTATAAATATATAAGGGCGGGCGAGAACCTGGCTAAAGATTTCCAGTCCGACGAAGCGGTCATGGAGGGCTGGATGAACAGCCCGTCGCACCGCAAGAACATCCTTAACCCGGATTACCAAGATATCGGTATAGCTGTAGAAGAAGGCCAACTATTGGGCGCTGAAACGACGCTGATTGTGGCCCACTACGGCGCTACAGCCGCCCCTCGGCCGGCGGCAGCACCGGCACCCGTGGTGACTACGGCCGCAGCCGTCCAGCCCGTCCAACCAACCCCCGCGCCTCAACCGGCACCAGTCGCGACTGTTACGCCGCAGCCAGCCGTCAAGTCAGCTACTTCGGAAGTCTCGCGCCGCCTAAGCCTCAAAGATATAATTTGGCAACTAATAGTTAAACCGACCGTCAATATCTACTTCGGGCTTTTACCAAAGCGGTTATTCTAGAGAGAACACTGAACCGCCCAGTAATTGTCATCCCGAATTTATTTCGGGATCCATACGGTGTGGAGTAGGTTCGTTATTCCGGAGTGGATACTGAAACAAGTCCAGCATTACAGTAGCTGATGAGATATTTCGTGTAAATAGTTAGGTTTAGAACGACAAGCTTTTATTAGCTACCGTGCTTGAAGATGCCTTTACCCTTGCGGCTAAAGAGCCAGTAGTACAGGAAGGCCAGGACTACTAAGGCGCCGCCGCCTCCGGCCAACCAGCCGTTCCAGCTGGATTTCTTAACTGTTTCAGCGCCAAGGACGCTACCTTTATTCTGGTTGGTCTTGGAAGTGCCGGTGGCATTAATTTGGCCATTAGTGGTGTCCTGGGTGGTTGCTCCCTGGACTTGTCCCCCAGTCGGATTACCTGCGGTTGTCGTTGGTGCTGCGGCCACTGTGCCACCGCCGCGTCCACCCTGGTTAACAACCCTGACTGGTGTTACCACGGTGCCGGGGTCGCCCACTGTAGCCGAACCATTACCAGCGGCATCGAAGGCCTGAAGGGCAAAGTAGCGGGTAGCGCTGTCTGGGGCGGTATAGCTGAAGCTTTTAGCCTCGTTAGGCGAGACGCTGACAGTGCCAACGCGGGTGCTATCACCAGCCTGGTATGATTTGCTGGTAGAAGCGAAGATTTGGACCTGGGTGACATCTGATTTGCTTGGGGCGGTGAAGCTTAGTTTGTAAGTATTGCCAGATTGGGTTTTGCCGCCGTAGCTTGGCGCGGCTGGTGCCTGGGTATCTACGTCCACGGAGGCATCGGCAGTTTCAGTATCGTTATCGCTGTCACGCACGGCTACTACATGGAAAGTATGGTGGCCATCGGCCAAGGTTACTGGGAAGGTGCCGGAGTTGCCGTAATTAGTATTTGAATCACCAGCCACTTCGGTGTGCTGGGTAGCGAGCGGCACGGCATTGCCATCTTGGTACAAACTAACGGCAAAGTCGTGTACGTTTACGGATAGCACGGTGTACTGGACGTTCAGGCTGGAAGTATTAGAGGGATTCTCTAGCGGCGATAGTTTCAATTGCCAATCAGCGGCTGCCGAAGCGCTCAGCGGTGCTAAAGCGATTGCCGTAAAGCTGAAGGCACTAATTAGGGCCGAAATAAAGCGTTTCATTCTATTTGCCACCTTTCTCTTGGTAACGGTTGACGCGACGGATGAAGTAGACTGCGCTGATTAATGCTACCGGCAGTATGAATTGGGCGAGCGATAGGCGTGCGCCTGTATTGACCAGGACTTCGGCGCCAAGTACTTGGCCGGCGGTAAAGTTAGCCGGTACCAAGGCGGAAGCTACCTTAACTTGTGAGCTGACAAACGGGGTAGCGGCCGCTAAGTTGCCAATTACTTGGTGGCCACCAGCTAGGGCGTCAGAACCGGTAACAAATGCCAGGTCAGGGTAGGTGCCGTCTGAGACACTGGAGCCGATAATGGCTTTATAAGTCAAGGTCACTATTTCGCCGGGCGTTAGTGTGCCGAGGTGCCATATACCAGGTGATCCATAGCTGGGGCCGCCTCCATCTATGACATCCAAAGCTACATTGTGTCCGGAGTTTGAAGAAGTAGCTGTCCAGCTGCCAGGTACGAAGGCGAAGTTATCTGGAGGCAAGTCAGTTACGGCCGCGTCAAACACTGTACCACTGGTTTCCGGTACGGTAACTGTTAAGGTATAGGTTACGGTGTCGCCTGTAGTCGTGGCGTCTGGACGGTCATTTGTCTTAGCAATATTGACAGCCACGGCTCGGTGGTTAGTGAAGGTACACTCGAGAGTACCATTCTTGTCTAAGTCAAAGCTACCAGAAGTGCGGGGATCGAAGGTATCTTGACCTTCATCTCTAATGTTGCTGTTGGTACAAGTAGCGTCGCTCAGATCCCAGCCGGCCGGCAGGTTCTCTTCACCTATGGTGTAAGTGCCGGTAACCACGCTGTAGTTGTCGGTTTCGCCGCCCTTTAGGTTGGAGTTGTGGGTCAGGGCGTTTTGGTCGTTGCTGTCACGCAGGTTAATGTCAAAGCTGTCATTTGAAGGTTGGGAAGTGAGCTTGTGGACTATCACGTTTGCCCGGTCGCGGGTGTTCACGAACGTACAAGTTACATTCTCGCCAGGCTGCAGCTTTATGACGGCGTTGCGGTTGTGAGTATCAGTATCGCTGCCGCCCTCACAAGTGACACTATCGAGTGTCCAGCCCTTAACGCCACCAGGTTCTGTTACTGTGTAAGTACCTTCTGATAGTTTGGTAAATGTTTGGCTTTCGCTGTTAGTGCTGTTATCGGTCAAGCTGAACTGGCCAAGGTCGCCAACGAAACCAAAAGCTTGGTCAGAATCGGGTTGAGCATCTTTGACAATCGTGACGCTGCCAAGTCGAGTGTTGGTGAAGGTACATGTCACGCTGTCGCCACTGCCAACTGTGAAGCTGGTGGTTGTAGTGCCAGAGCCTTTGGTGCCGTTGTCACAATCGTAGGTTGAGCTATAGTCGCTCAGGTCGGTATTAGTGCCGCCGGTTTCGCTGACAGTGTAATCGCCGTTCACTACGCTAACTGTCCCGGTAGTGCCGCCATCACCTTGGTCAGGAGTTGAGGAGTTAGCCGGACCGTTGATATTTAGGTTAAATAGTCCGTTATCTGTTGTGCTAGAGACTATTTCTTTGTTGACCTTAATTGTTGGTGCTATATCTGTGTTGGTGATGACGCAGGTCTTTTGTTCGCCGAGCGCGATCGTGCCGCTACAATTTTGGCCTAGGGTCTTGGCATAACCGGCAAAGTTTGATTCATCAGCAGTGTAACTTCCAGCGTTGAGCGTAACAGTGGTGCCTGGGTTCTCGGCACCGGCAAAATTGACAGTCGATACATTGGTGCCAGTCACGTGCATAGTGAAATCACTAGCCACCGCCGTGCCACCGCTATTGTTGACGACATGCTTGATGACGGTTAACTGGGGAGCTACGTCGCCGTTAGTTATAGTACAAGCAATATTTTCTCCAAGCGTTGGCGTGAATGTGTCGCCAAGCGAGGCGTGGGTATTAGTGTCGGTGCAAGTTAGGCTGGACTGCTGGTAGCCATCTACCTTAGCTAGTTCGGACACGGTATATTGCTGGTTGGCCGCGAAAGTATTGCTGGCGCCATTGGTGACTTTGGTAGTGCTGACGAAGAGGTCGAAATCGCTAACCCCGGCGGTGCCGCCATGGTTATTGTTGACTACTTTGGTAACAGTAATTGTGGCCGGAATGTCATTGTTGGTCAGTGTGCAGCTGTAGACCCCGCCGACAACCATAGTGATAGAACCGTTTGGTGAGCAGTTACCAGTGATGGAGTCTAGATTGTAGCCAGCTTGCTGGACTTCGCTGACGGTGTAAGTGCCGGCGTTGAAGCTAGTGTATTCCACGCCGCTGGTAACTTGGGTATTGTCGACGTATAGAGGGAAGTCTGAAACCTGTAATGTGCCGCCGTCATTATTAGTGACAACTTTAGTTACTGTTAAGCGTGGTGCTATATCATTATTAGTAATCGAGCAGGTGACGTTGTCGCCGGCAGCCAGCGTTAGGCTGTTGTTGGCAAAAGTGCCGCCGTTACAATTCCAGCTACCAGCTGAGTAACCAGATGGGCCGGTGCTCTCGGCCAAGGCGTAACCAACGTTGGCTTGGGCAGTTTTGCTAGCGAAGCCGCCAGCGCCGCTGAGGGTCGAATATTGGCTGTCGCTAGGGGTGGCGCTCAAGTTCCAATCAGTTGGCGCGGCCGTACCGCCATTGTCTTTAGTAACGTATTTGATAAGCGTAAGGATTGGGGCAATGTCGTCGTTAGTGATGGTACAAGTTTTGTGTTCGCCAAGTGCGATGCTGCCGTTACAGTTTTGGCCTAGGGTCTTTGTATAGCCGGTGTGGCTGCCTTCATCAACGCTGTAACTGCCAGCGTTGAGCGTAACTGTGGTGCCTGGGTTTTCGGCGCCGGCGAACGAGCTAGTGGACACATTGGTGCCAGTAACATTCATAGTAAAGTTGCTTGCCGTAGCACCGCCGCCGTTGTCATTAATAACGTGCTTGATAACTGTCAGTTGTGGCGCGATGTCATCGTTTGTGATAGTACAAGTGACATTCTGGTTGTCGGCTAGCGTAACATTTCCGCCCAGTGAACTTGGGCATCCAGTTCCAGTCAGGCTGACAAAGCTATAGCCAGTAAGCCCAGCCTCATTTATAGCGTAAGAGCCCGGGTTAAGCGTAAGTGTTTGGCCTGAGGTTACGGGTGTACCGCCTATACTTAGGCCGAAATCGTTCGCTCCCGCCGTGCCGCCATTGTTGTTAGTAACGCTTTTTATAAGAGTAATGGTGCCGGTCTGGCGGGTGTTGGTGATGATACAAACTATGTCGCTGCCATCAGCTACCGGCACATTATCAAGTGAAGTACCCGTGCCGTGTGCTACGACTGTACCTTGACCGTTTTGGTCTTTACATTCGATCGCTGAGTTATAAGAAGACAGGAGGGTATTAGTGCCTTGTGTTTCGCCGACGCTATGGTTACCATCGGGTAAAACTTGTTCGCCAGTGGTGCCGTTGTTGCCAACGTTAGCCGCCTTGGTTGTGCCGTCTACTTGTAGGTTAAATAAGCCGCTATCGGTTGTTGGGACTAAGTGCTTTACGACCTCGACTTTGCCGGATTTTGGCTGGAGGATCACGCAGTCGGATGGGTCGGAGTTCGGTTGCTGAGAGGGGTAAGAACAAACATCTATAAGTTTGGCAACTCCTACGCCGCCGACATCCGATATAGCTATATTACAATCGGCAACTGTATCGAGTGGATAGCTGTCGCCTTTAGCGCTGTTAGGTGGGCCAGGGAAGGGATCGCTATTTGCTGGTTGGCTGACTGTACATGCCGTGCCTCCGGTGATGATCTGTGGGGTAGTCGGTGAAGTACAGCGGTCAATTTTGGCGTCGCCACAGGAATATAGCGTGGTTAATGATAAAGTTGCCGGATTGCCGGCAGTCGTTACGCATAATGAATAATTGATGTTACCGTCGCCGTCGGTGTCGAACAGCGCGCAGCCATCTAGGGTATTAGCGCCCGGTGTGCCAGTTTCATCCCAGTTCCAGGTCACATGTTCGGAAGTGGGCAAACCGGCCTCATCAACACATAATTTGTTAAGGTCTTTCTGGCCAGGCTCGTCGTTGGCTCCGGCGGTATCTACTACACAATTAGAAACGGCATAGGCGACATCTGGCTTTATAAGAGATCCAATCGGGATTGCCAACTGCCAGGTTGCTAACACCAGCACTAGCGCGAAATTTCGTAAACTCTTCAAACTTTGGCGGAACCGGCTCATAGGAGCTCCTTTATAATTTGGGTTTGTCAGGTTCGGTTTCGCTATTCGCTCCGCACTTCCCAAGCGACCAAGTACAGGAAATGTTTCATCGCCCCCCGCAGAACTTTTTTTGAAGAGCTCTTTGTCTTAACTTCGTTATACAACAGTTACTAAATAAAAGCAAGTGTATTCTTTGTGACTAATCTTACATTCTTGCGTAGCTGTGTATAAAATAGGTAAGCTAATAATGATGAACCCATTTCACACCTCCCCTTCAGCCTCAACCCTTAATGGCGGGCTGCAACTAGCAGACCGCTCCGCAAGGTATCTTAAGATACCTTTTGTTCGCCTGCTGCTAGTTTCGCTACCGCCATTAAGGCTTTCGCTTAACGAATTGGAGGTGTGAAATGGGTTCTATGACTGATTCAATTTCAAAATCTCACCTTCACCGCCAAATCAATAATGTATTGAGTGTAATGGTCGTAGGCCTGGCCCTGTATATTTTGGTCTGGCCGTTTTTGCCGGCTGCTAATTTATGGTGGCGCAGCCATACGGGGGCGGGCAATGGCTATGTTTACCACAGTAAGTTGCAGAAAGGCCAAAAACCCAGTGCTCGCCCCATCCCGGCCGACAACCGTTTGGTAATACCTAAAATGCGCCTGGACGAACCCATTAACGAAGGGAAGACCATCGCCGCTTTACACACCGGCGTTTGGCGTCGCCCGGCCACCGATACTCCAGACAAAGGCGGCAACACCGTCATAGTCGGCCACCGCTTTACTTATAGCGGCTCGTCGGTTTTTTATAGCCTGAATACCTTGGAGGCCGGAGACCCGGTAATTGTTTATTGGCAGGGCAAAGAATATGATTATGAAGTTATGCTTAGCGAAGTCGTCCCTCCAAATGCTGTCGAGATTGAGCAACACACCGAAAAGCCGATTTTGACGCTCTACACCTGCACGCCGCTGTGGACGGCGCATGACCGTTTAGTAGTTATAGCGGAGCCGCTATGAAGGATTCATGGAAGGGTGAATGGATGCGGACCGTCCTATTATTACTACTGCTGGCCATCGCCATCGGCTTCATCCTCTGGACCCGCCACCTAAGCGACGTCAACTTTACTAATACGCTACGTTAATTGCCAAAATGTTAGGACAAAAGGCGACTTGCCAGGCCGCAGCATTTGACTAATAAACTGAACCAACCTAGAAGTTCGTGACTATGACTTCGCGGTCTTTGGGGCCGTCGAGTTCGATGAGGACTATCCTTTGCCAAGTGCCGAGGACTAATTTACCGTTTTGAACTGAGATGGTGACGCTCGGGCCGATGATGGAGCTGGCCAGGTGGGCCGGTACGTGTCCCGGATTGTGCGGGTGCCGGTAGTTGAGCTTGGGTATCATTTCCCAAACCGCGTCTAGCAAATCTTCGTCCGTACCGGGGTCTAGATCGGCAGTCGTGACCGCACAAGTGGTGTGGGCTACGAAAACAGTCACCGCTTTCGCGTCCGTTTTTACTAACTTCTGAACTTCATCGGTAATATCTAAAACTTGCCGGCTTTTACCCGTCCGAATAGCTAATTCCATCTCCTCTTAGACGTCTCCGTTTTCTTTAATCTTTTGGTCTTCGTAGGGCGCGATAAAGCGGCGGTACCATTCATGCTGTATGGCACTCAAAGTTCCCATCGAACGATTCCAAGTGAAGTAATTGCCTTCAGCGTAAATAGCCTTCAAGATTTTCGTAATAGTGTAATTTATAGCTCCATCTTGTTTTTCTAAAGGCACTTGCTTGAAATTCTCGATTAAAGGTTGCAATAACTCATCTATGGCTGGTCGTTGGTCGGTTTTAATGTATGGCATAATCCCTCCTGGTTAATAAGTCCAGTATAGCAAAGCCGACCCCTCGACTCTTAGTAAAACAGGTCTTTAAAAGGCCGAAGTTTAACCCAACCGACTGCCGCTTGCGATGACTCGGGCTTCGGCCCGGCCCCGGACAACCCCGAAGTCGCTATAGACCGCTTGGTCCAGGCCCAGCCTTTTCATTTTGGCCAGGCCGCCAGCGGTGAGAGTTTTAATTAAATCCATACCCAGAGCGGTGGTTACGGCTTCCGGTGTGCTGATCAGTTCTCGTAAAAGTACGGCCCGGGCCAGGTGGGTCGGCACGCAGCTGTTGATGCCAAAAATCCTTCTTTCGGCCGCCGGGTTGGCAAAAGTCCACATGATATTCCATAGGTCTAGACTGGATGATCCCGAAAGGCTAGGCTTTTCCTGGAAGTCTTCAATGTCGGCACTCGGGAATTTAAGGTCTTCCAATTCGTCGTGTAGCCTATCTAGGTCAGCCGGGCTAAGCGCGTAGGCAAAGCGGTCAAGGTATGGCAAAGGGTATACCCTACCTTCAAAATCATTGTAAGCCCTGAAATCTCGCAGGACGGCTTGGGCTAAATCCACTTCGGCAGGAGCTTCAAAACCGTAGCGGGTTTCGGTGATAGGGTAACGCCTGCCAGCCTCAAAACACTGATCAACATACATAACTCGCTGATATTAACACAAAATTGATTAAACATCAACTAGTCAGGATAATTTACTTAACAGTAACCTTAGTTTTTAAACTATGCTTCGTCGGACTCGGCCTTTTTGTATTCGCACAGTCCAGTTGTGCAGTGGTCATGCTCGCCCTTCATGCACATTTCACAGTGGCAGCCGCAATCTTCTGTCATGGGTTTGTCGTCGTCCATATCTTCTCCTTTAGTTATATAGATAGCACACAACCATTGTACTTATGCTTGCCACATTTTTGCAACCAGTAAAGGCGGTTGGCTTGACCGCCGGATACCACCGTACATTAACCCTCGCAGATTTTGGCATCAACTGTTGCGGGTCCCGTCGGATTTGAAGTGCCGTGGATCATAAAACTTACCGTGCGGTCAGGATCTGATTCGGAAAAGCCGGCAAACTGCGGTTGAACACCTAAGGTCAACGCCTGTTCGGCTAGCGACTGAGCAGCCAAGTTAACGTAAGGGTGGCCAGCTGCTTGGGGCAAATGGACTGTCTGGCGTATTAGGAGCCGGCCGGCGTTATACTCAAGCACGTAGGCTCTTTTTATGTCGACTTTAGAACCTTCTACCGGAATTATGGGATTTATGGAGGGGCTTTTTAAGGTTTGAGTGAATTGGCTACATTTCTTATCCTGATTATGGCTTCTGTAGTAAGCAGTCCCACTGCCGGCCACTATAACTAGTCCGCCAAATAGAGCCACATATCTTCGGCCCTTTCTTGATTTTAACGCCTCAAACATAACAACATTATCCATAACTGCCAAACTATTTACAAATGCAAGCATCGCACAATGCTTATGCTTGTATTTGGCTTTGCTGGCGGCAAGTCTGGTTGCCTCACTTTACAGGGCGGACTATAGTTAGGTAGGAGCAGATATGAATCCTGACGTAGCGAACAAAGTCGACCAGTACTTTTCTAAATACCCCTATCGCTCTTACCCCAGGGGCCAAATACTGGTGTTTGCCGATGAAAACCCCGAACACATCTTCTATTTAGTAAAAGGCAAGGTCCGAAAATGTCTACACTTAGCTGACGGTCAGTGATTCGAATCTAAGTTTTGGAAGCCTGCAATACGCTAACGCGGTTGCCTTCTGAGTCTTTGAACGACACCCACAGGCCTATGCCTGGTATATCTTGCGGTTCGCCTAGAATTTCACCGCCCGCCGCCTTGATATCTTTTATGGCTGCTTGGATGTCAGCCACGGAAACAACCACTGAAGGCGCTGTGGATTGGGGTGTCATAGCGAGTGAATAGAAACCGCCATTAATAGTCCCTGGTGTTTTGACCATACGGTTGGCATCGGTTTCAGCGGTAGCGGCCGTAATGTAATGACCCATTTCCTCGCCCGCGTCAGCCATGTTCCAGCCGAATACGTCCTTATAAAATTTAGAGACGCGCCCGGCGTCCTCATATGGCATTTCAAAATGCACTACTGGATTTTGACTCATAAAAAACTCCTCTTCTTACCTATCCAGCATAGCACTTTTGTCCATGTCTTTGCATAACTGGAGATGAGGGATTGAACCCCTAAAGGAGAATCTACGGGCAATTCAAATAAATTGGCACATATATTGAGAGAGAAGACTTTGCAACTATAAATATTATAGTGTATAATATATTTTATATGAGCTTGGAATGTGCAGTAGCTGAATCAGATGTAAATGATGTGTTTCCTAGCGTAAATAGCGGTCGGAAAGCACTATTGAGTCTTCTAGTTCCCAAGGAACCGACCTGGCAATTAGAGCTATATGAAAGCTGCACGGGCATAATTGAGGAAGCCGCATCAATTGAAGCTGGCATCCCTGCCGGAAGTGCCATAGGCCAAGGGATCATCGATTTAGATAAGGCTAAGGTTATACAGCGCTTTGATGTTAAGGCGCTTGATTCTCTGGGAAGGCAGGTGTCGCGAAAACGTCTAATGGCCGGCGAGAGATGGGGATTAGCAGTATCTTTAGCTGATAATCTAGCCGAAATAAGTTTTGGGAACAGGATATCTTTGGCCGCCTTGGTAGGTGAAGCCAGTATGAGACCTAACGGCACAATTGATACATCTACCATAATTGCCCGTATAGCAATCTTCTCTGACCTCATAAAAGCTTCGGATGGTGGCGATATAATCACTGATGTTCGCAGACTTGCTCAGGCCGGTGGCATCCAAAACGCCAGAAGTCACGCGGATGATCTTGTTTTAACGGGAATTTTAGAAACTGCAAAAACAGGCCTAGATGATAGATATTCTTTGGCAGAAGAACAACCGCCAGACGTCGAAGGAACTATTAAAGGATATGCAGTTACCAAGCCCGGAGTCGTTGAACTTAGGGAGTTTATAATAGAACTCATTGCTTGTGGGGATAAGTCGGTTTATGACATTATTGCGGCTATAGAACAGAATCCAGGCACTTCTCTGGCCGCTTTTCATAACTCTATGCGACCTGAATCAATGCGCAGACGGATAAATCAAGAACTTAATCGACTTGAGCGCGCCGGTATAGCAGTAAAGAAGTTTGAACCCGGCACGGCATTTACAATTACTAAAAACGGCCTGCAAATTGTACACCAATATTTACATGGTCTAAGACAACTAGTTGAAGCAAGCGAAGCAGACGTCGAAATCAGTGCCTCGAAGGCAAAAGCGGATGTACTGACAAAGCCGGAGAGGGCTTTGTGGCTTGCGCACTGTGATTACACCGGAGGTAAGTTTAGGCGCGCCTTTACGGGCCAGGAAAAGGACGAGATGATTGCCGGGGCTCTGGCTGAAGGCTCACTTACCCCGACTGCAATTAGAGATAAAATAGGCGGAGTTCTTGATACGCAGGTAATCCGTAGACACCTAGTTGATAGCTTGTTATTCCAGACTGACCCTGAGGTGATAGGTCACAGTAAGGTCTGGTGCCTTGCTACGAGTCAGGTAGCTAATTAGATATCTTCATTAAGGCGAACCACCCAATAATTACTGGCTGGAGAGAGTTGCTTAAAGCAATTTTTCAAATCAAAATCAGAGTCCAAGGTCTAATTACCGAAACAATAATTATTGCCCCAATAGTGACATCAGCATATTTAGAAGCCAAGAGTTGCCGTCCATAGCCGTCCTTTCTTTTAATTAATTTTTAAATTATATTGAATCTTACAAAAAATTTAAATTAGATTTTAGAATTCTAAAGTAAAGTAAAGTATATCATTGCATTAAGGGTATGATGATCTTAAATGACTTTTACAACAAGTCAAGGGGCGGGAATGCTTAAGGCAAAGAAACATTTACGCAAAACTAAAACTTCACTTATTTCGGCCAAAAATCAATTAAGAAAAGTTAGCGGGTCCAAATACGCCAAAAATAAAAGACTTTGGGTGCCGACGCTTGTTGTGGTTGTAGGGCTGGTTTTCTGGGCTCTGCCAGTTTATGCCGCCAAGGCGCCAGGACAACTCGGCTACGGTGTTAAGCGTTTCGAAGAATCGGTGGCCACGACACTGGCGCCAACCAGTGGGTTACGTGATAGTTTGAAGTTAGACTTCGCACAGCGGCGAGTCAACGAAGCTAGCTATGTAGCGGTCCACGCCAACGACAGCGGTAGTGGTAAAGTTGAAGCAGCCCCTCTAGTTAGTACTATCAAACCCGATAACACCAAAGCCGCCGATACCATAAACCAACTACTGTCACAATTCACCGCGACTTATCAAGACTACACGACAAAACTCGCCAAAAATGTTGATCAAGACAAAAAACTTAATTCAGGCGACATCCAACAATCGCGAAAACAAGCCGTCCAAATCTATACAGCCCTGGCCTTACTGCGCGTGGAAGCGCCAGATGCCGCTCAGATCTCGGTGCTGACTGGTATTGATACGACGCAGAAAAATATCGCGACGGCCAATGACGCGCTAGACATCGCGCCGCTATCATCGAGCGATGTCTCGCAACTAACCAAGCTCGTTTCGGTCGGTATATTGTCAAAGACTGATTTAGACAAGCTGCTTAGTATCCAGATGGACAACCGCCAGTTCCATACTAAATTGGTCGAGCTAGTTGATACCAAGAAACTGCCTTCTAACCTGCTGTACAACCTTGACGAGGACCTGGTAAAACGATTAGCACCGGATAAAGTCACCAGTTTTGAAGCGGTCAGTGACTTCGAGCAAATGCAGCGCATCAGCGCGACTATTCAAGCTAGTCGGCCAACCAAAGCCCAGCAACAGGCCGTCCAGGATTACCTGAGTAAATACAAGCCAGGTGACGCCATACCAGCCAGTGATATCCAGCCTTTCGTGACACCGATAGTCTACGGCATGGCTTTGGCCGGGGAATTACAAAACAACGCGTCAAGCCTCAACACAACCCCACTGAGTAGCGACGACCAGGCCGTTTTGGATAGTTGGAAGGGCAGCCTGGCTACCAACCAGCAAAATCTTGGCCAACTCTACCAACAGTTAATGACCGAAGCGGCTAACCAGCCGGCTTTACACCAACGGTTGTTAGCCCGTGTTCAAGATGAGTTTGTTGACGCCCAGAAAGAGGGTCTGGACCACCTAGTGTTGCCTCCCGGTTGGGGCGAAGACCAACTAGCTGGCCTTAGCCAGCAAATGGGGGTAGAAATAGCCGCTGACCGCTTTGTGGCCGCCAACCCGGGCACCGACCAACAGCTGGCCGTTCTGGCTAGTACCCAAAAACAACTACTGTCGTCATTCACTACTGTCGATAAAGCACATGACACTATCATCAGCAAATTAGAAACACAAGTTAATAACTTTACCGGCACGCCCGAACAGGTGACGCAGCTTAAAGACTTACTCAGTACCTTAAAAGAGAATCAAAATAATACTATCACTGATTTGCGAACCCAACTGGCTGGCGTGGGTGATTTGCACGTCCAGTTAGCCACAACCATCGAAACATTACGCGGCCAACAACTCATCTCGTTAGCCGAACTAGAACTGCGAGCCGCTTCTAACGCTAAAGACCTTACTACGGCGGCCAAAGTTGAACTCAGTACTACGCTTAGTAGTATTAACAGTACGGCCCGAGACCTGATTGATGGCTTGCAAAGTCGTGTCGATAGCTTAGGCAGTGCCAACACTACACTTCAGGAGCAACTCAATAGCAGTATACAAACCATCCAGGATAACCACACCGAGCTGGCAGCCTATGTTACTGCTCAGATAAACGCTGGCCGGGAGACGACCGACCAATTACAGACCACCTTACAGTCGGTTGAAACCAGCCTTACGGGGCAAGCAGCCCAGCTTACCGGGCTTAGTTCAAATACCGACGCGCTGTCTCAACTTGTTAGCCAAGTCCAGGCCAGTACTGCCAGCCAGGTTAGTACCTTGCAAGGGCAGATTGACGGCCTAAAGATTGACCAGCAAACCGTCAAAGATTCCATCGCCAGCTTGCGTACCACCCAAGCCACTGAACTGGGGCAACTGAGCGACCAGCTCGCGCACCTCAGTGTTCTGCAAACTGAGGCACAGGTGGCTATTACCAACATCGGCCAACAGCAGGCTCAGACACAGTCCAGCCTTAGCAGCCTGACTAATAATTTCACGGTCCTACAGACGACCCTGGAAACTGTTCAAAATTCCCAAACCGCTATCGAGTCTAATGTAGCTGGCCAACAGTCCCAACTGGACAGCTTGCAGGCCCAAACCCAATCAGCCATCACTAGTCTAACCGAAGGCCAAGCCCAGTTGTCCTCCCAACTTGACGGCTTAGTTACCAATACTACTAATTTGAGCCAGACAGTCACGGCCATCCAAACCACTAGTACTGCCACGCAGACCCAGCTAGACACGTTGTTAGCTAGCCCTCCGTGGTCAATCATCCCGGCCGGGACTTACGCTACCCAGGCCGAGTTCGACAGCCTGCAAACTTCACTCAACACCCAGTTCGCCGCCAAAGCCGCCGCCCTGGACGCCCAGTTCCAAAGCTTCCAGCAAAGTATCAATGCCGCTATCCAGCAGGTCAACGCCACAGTTAGCGGGCTCAGCCAGACTACCGCCAGCCAGAACACTAGCCAGCAGCAGGCGATTGACGCCCTGAACGCCCAGCTCCAAACCTTGCAGGCCCAAGTCCAAGCCCTAACGCCCCACACTGGCCTCTAAAGCAGATTGTCACCGCTAATAATTTAAATTAATAACATCAAGGAGAAAACCATGAAGATGAATATGTTAGACAAAGCCACGTACACGTTACTAGTCATAGGCGGCCTTAACTGGGCGCTTATAGGATTCTTTAACTACAATTTGGTTAGTAAAGTTTTTAGTACCGACCTGGCCAGAATTATATATTCGGTGGTTGGCGTAGCTGCTCTTTACGGGCTGTTCACGATTGTAAAGATGAAGTCCCAAACCCAAAAATAACCAGCCTATTGAACCACCACGGTCACTTTTGGCAACCGTCTTAGCTGAGTATTATGTATCAGGTTAGGACTTTATTTCTGGTTTAGGTTACGGACGATTTTAGTAAACATAACTTCTAAAGCTGATCGATCCATTTGCTCAGCAGCCAATCGTGACGCCTTATCGTTCTCATTGCCGACTACTAAGCTCCAATCAATCTCATAACCGGCGTCTTTCGCAACCCGGTTCCAAAATACCCGTTGTGCCCGGCCATTGCCCTCACGAAAAGGGCGAATGTAATTTAGTTGATCATAAAAATATGCGAGTCTTTCTACGAACTGTTCTTTAGGCAGGTTTTGTAGATATCTTTCCTGTGCCAGCTCCGTAAAAACATAGTTGGCGGCACCGGTAATTTTAGAGACAATTAAAAAATAATCCGCGCCTTTATCATTTTTTTTGATGTCGACCGTCCTGATTTGCCCAGCCCAATCGTAAACACCTTTAAATAGTTGTTTATGAATGAGCAATAACTCAGTCAGGTTGTTTGTCCGTGGTATGTCTACAGACTCAAGCTCAAGCTCATTGGCAAAGACAATCTGTGGCTCGAGTTTCTTGAGCTGGGCCGGAGATTTTGCACCAAGTAGATTTCTAAGATCACCTATTGATTCGTCAAAGTAGGGGTCAACAAAAGCCACTACTAAAGGGCTCCGTAGCGAGCTCGAATCTTGGCAGCCACTGATTTTGCGGAGGCCTTGCCTGTCACATAGTTGTCGGCGATTTTCTTAGTTTCACGAGATACGTTCAGACCTTCAAGCTTTTCGTTCGCAATAGCTCGCTTTACGACTTTCTCTCGGTTTTTTATAGGTGTGTTCATGCCTATATTATATAACGAAAAGAGCTCTGAAGAAACTCAAAGTCCTAACGTCTCACTTGCCCTAAAATTTATAATAGATACAGAATGAAATGGCTGAGTATTATGTACCAGGTTAGAACCATTTTACTAGATTCAGTAAGGTGACGGATTACCTGCAATCACAACCGAGATAAATCCCCAAAGGATAATCAAAAAAGCTATTAGACTGGGCACTAGGTATCCCGATAAGGACAGCATACGGTTATGCGAATTGCGAGTGAGGCGAGACAGCAGTGGTCCTAAAATTAGACTCGCAACTATCCCTAAGGCACTGTAAATTATTGCACCAATTACAATAAGGGCTTTTCCGTCGCCAATACCATCGTTATTTGTTGTTAGCGGTACCGCGTAGTGTGAGGTTGCTAGACTGAGCATCAAACCTAATGAAGGGATTCCTAAAACTATCGAAGAAGTTAATGGTAGCTTACGTTTGGACATAAGGAGGAGTATATACCTAAATATTATGTCCGTATAATGCTTATGCTTGGCTGGGGAAGAGGCCTGGCCTGTCTGTCCGACAGGACGGACAGGGATTCGAACCCAAGAAGGCTTTAATGCTATACTGCCGATATGCGTTATGCTTTTGTATTTTTGAGCATATTGTCAATGTGGGTAGCGGCGATTCTGTTAGCGACCGAAACAAAAATTGACGGCATGTTTTTGGCGATGTTGGTACTTATAATGACGGCTGTGCTGTTTCTAATTGGATTTCATAGAGGGCGTTAAGCAGTGAATCGTTTCAGACAAATTTTGCAAGCAGCAGCCAGCATTTTTAGAGCTCGTTTGCGTGATAAGTACTCCTGGCAGCAGGAATTTGTTGTGCAGTGCGAACACCTAGGCGGTGTCTACATTAAGTTCTTGCAAATGTTGGCGGCTCACCAGACCACTAAGCCCATAGTACAAGGCGCTAGTAACGACATGATATACGAACAGGTGCCCTACGAATTTATCGATGTCGAAGCAGAACTTGGTAGTTCCAGGCAGTGGTTCCTAGAAGTTGCGGCGACGCCCTTTGCCGCAGGTTCATACGGCCAGGTCTACCATGCTACGCTCACAAATGGTCAGCCGGTTATTATCAAGATTTTGCGTCCTTCTATCCGGAAGACCCTGCGCCATGACTTACGATTTTTGAATATCATGGCGGTGTTGCTGGGTTGGTTCACTGAATCTTCAGTTTTTGACATTCGCGCTATTACCCGGGAGTTTTCGCGCACCACGGCTGCCGAAACAGATTACAAACGCGAAGCTAATAACGGTGAATGGTTGCGTGGCTATTTTAACAAGCGAGCTACGTTGGTTATTCCGCGCAGCTATCCGGAGTATGGCTCGCGGCATATCCTGGTACAGCAGTATGTACCTGGCATATCGCTGGCTACCGCCATGGCTGAACAACAGCAGGGCTGCAAGATAGATGAGGTAGTTTATCAAGCCACAGGTTCAAACATTTGGCAGCAGCTCGATATAATGGGTAGCGAAGCGCTTAGTGCCATACTATATGCCGACCAGCAAATGGTTGATCCGCACCCTGGCAATATCCGTTTATTGCCCGACAACAAGGTGGCTTTAATTGATTTTGGGATGATGAGCGCCGCCCCCCGCAACCGAGCGGCTTTTGTGACTGTGACAGGCGAAATGGTCAAAGCTTACGAGGACCGCTTTGAGCCCGGTAAGTTCGCTATAGCTATGCTGGGATTTCTGGATGGGGAATTACACGATGCTTTGCAAGTTGTAGCTAGCCAGCAGTCTGATGATTATATGGAAGCGGTTGAAAAATTTGTGACAGAATACGTTCGCTTACAAGCCGGCGATAGCCTAACTCAGCACCACTTGATCGACCGGCAGATGGCCCGTCTCTTCCACCAAGTTATCAATCGCGGTAACAAACTTGGCCTACGCATGTCGGGCGATAATATCATGCTCCAACGCTCGATGAACATGTTCTTGTCTACTGTGCGCGCAATTGGTGAGGGGCATGACGGCAAAGTGCACTTTGGGTTACTTCATGGCATCATGAAACGGGTTTACCAAGATGCGCTAGAGCATGGATTTAACCATGAGTCGCTGCCTGAAATGAGCGAAGAGCGGGCTTATGAAGTTACTGCCAATTGGCTGACTATGATTGCTGAGAAAGATCGACAATTGTATGGCTTAGTAATGAAAGGCGGTTTGGCATGAACAGTAAGCTTAGGGAATGGGTAATCCAGCTGCGCTACCCTTATACGGCTGGCGTGGTCGCAGTCATGTGGATCGGCAGTGCCTTACTAGCCATTATCCGCCCTGAAATTTCAGGGCAGCTGTTGGTTTCTCTGGTCGCCGGCACCACAATTATCGTCGCCCTTATCGGCTTCTCTTCCAAGAAACGCTAGATAAAAACATCCAAAAACCCTAGAAAACTAGCGCCGTACTAATATGGCTGGGGGGTATGGTACATATTCCAAACTTTTCTAACGACCAGATGATTTGCTTACGCGAAGTGAACATTATATTGTATAAGATAATGAATCGGCCAATTGTATTAACTGGAGAAAACGTCGGAGAATACTTTAACGATGTTGTTCTGCCTCACCTTCCGGAAGGTAGTGAAGTCACCGACACTAGAGAGGTCACTGAATACACCATGGTCAATTGGATATTCGCTGTAGGTATACGGCTTGGTAGTACTGGCGAGCATAATACTACCTATCTTAAACAAAGCCGTGATTATGTAAAAGGCTATACCGACATGGAGCGTCCTGCTAATCGTATTGGCATTGAAAATAAAGTATTAGACTTTTTACATACAGTCATACCAGAAAATGTCCCTGAGGTTATTGTTTATGATGAACCAAACAACGTTCTAGCAATGACTGATATCCAAAGATCTGGCCGCCTACTCTTAGGTGAACTTCTAGCTGGTAGAGCACACCCGGAAGTGGGCGGGCCATTCGGTGCTGTGATTGCTCGTGTCCAACTTTCAACCTTTGACCGTTCACTCGATGACATTCTTGGGATTGGCATAAATCAAGGGCATGCTGACATGGCCTCTATCCTAGGCTTTAGAGTGAAACCAGCACAAAGACTTTATCCCGAACTAACTAACCAAGTACTAAAGCGTAGTGATGAGGGGCCTAAATGTTTTATTTTGGGTGATCTATCTTCAAAGAATATCTTTGTAGAGGGAAATCAAGCGCGTTTCGTGGACTTTGAGAGGGTTGCTGTGGGTGATCCGGCACACGACCCGGCTTATCTTTTTGCTCATATGCTTGTCCAGATTAAGCCTGATCAACTTACTCAAGCTGTCGAGTTCGTGGATAAGTTCATGAAGTCATACACCCAGAAACTTAGAGAAAAGTTTAGTAGTGAAGAGCTTGATAGATTACAGAATCAGATTGCACGTTTCCTTGGGATTACAATATTGCATCGAGTACTAGGAGAATACTTTGTGGTTGATGTGGGCGAAGATAAAGAACTTTGGCAGGAACGAGCAGCTACCTTACTCGCTGATACTAAATCTACTTCAGTGGTTGAAGCACTGGGGCAAGCGGGAATAGCTTAGGAAGTGCATGGTCCGCGCCACTTAGATGAAATTCATATTGGTTGAGCATGTGGGCCTAGAACCGTTTAGGTTTTTGTGCCGCCCTTAAATAATCTTGAAGATATCAAAATTGTTCTTAACATATTTGTCGAATTTTGGATTAGGATACTCGTGTCTTTCCTTGGTCTCTTTGTTGATTTTTGTGCCATTAAACCAAATTCCTCGTTTACCAACGTTGTTGCCTGCCACATTTTGTGTTGATTCGGCTACAAATTCTTTAGAAGACATAATCCACATTTTGTCCATGCGCTCGGAATAAAATACAAAATAATAGTTTGGCCTAACTTCGTGAACTATAGCTGCAAAGAGCGCGGCATTGCCCATTATTACCGTACTTGATCTTGCTTTTATTTGTACCTCAATAAAACTACCGTCATTTCGCCTAATCACGGCATCGACACCGAAATCATCGACTAAAGGCATGTATACATCAAGGCCTTCTTTGAGCATTGAACCTATAATCCAATACTCTATTCTTTTGCCGAAGCCGGCTGTATGGCGGAAAGCAAGGGACATACTGCCTGCATTATACAACCTCTATCGCGTGATTTTTTAGCCGGTTAATAGGCTATGCTCTGTCAAAATTGGCTGGGGAAGAGGGATTTCGAGTCACCTCCGGCGACCCCGAAACTTCACAATTGACAACAAGTTGTCATCGGAAGGTTTCCTTGCGAATTGCCACCGGCAATTCTCACCCCGATCCTGGGACCAGAACCCAGTGCCTTATCCGCCTCAGGCGGACCATTCCCCCAAATTATTCCTGGCTGGCGAGGAAGGATTCGAACCTTCGATTTCCTGCTCCAGAGGCAGGCGCCTTACCGCTTGGCCACTCGCCAATCAGGAATAATTAATAACTATTCTCCCAGATTATCTAAAAATTCTCTACCTTTGCCTGACTTTAAGAATTTTTCCCTTGCCATAGCAAGTGACCGTGAAGGGTAGGATTCGCTATAAATTAACTTCCAGGGTCCACGGCCTTTTGTGTAGCGTGAATCGTTTGTGTTGTGAGCTAAAAGTCTTTGAGGTAAATTACCAGTTTGGCCAATATAACGCCTCCCGTTAGTCAGACTGCGCAACACATAAATATGAAACATAATTTAACACAGTGCCTTATCCGCCTCAGGCGGACCATTCCCCATAGACAGAGGTAAATTATATCTAAATTTGCCTGCGCTGGCTAGAACCCATCTCAAAATAAAGTTTTGGGCTGCAAAATCATCTTTTCCGGCTGCAAAGCCGGAACTGCTCGTCAACGTAACTTTAGTTACGCCTCCTCACATTTCCGACTTTTCGCTCGAAAAATCTAGCTTTTTCACTGCCAAAATTATCTTGAGATGGGTTCTGGTCATGTGCTATAGTGGGCAGCATTAACAATTTAGATATAAAGAGTGCGGTGAGAGATCTAGCTCGTTGATCCGCCAGCAACCCCGAGAAGTTAAGGTTTACCCTGAGCTTGTCGAAGGGTGCTCCGTCTAGTCCGCCTCAGGCGGAAAAGATATTTACCAAAGTATTTATCCTTTCCGCTGTAAGCTAAAGAAAGGATTTTTTATGCCCATAGTTAGGCTTTTTACCAGCGAATCAGTCTGTGCCGGACACCCTGATAAAATTTGCGACGCCATTAGCGACACGATTTTAGATGCCGCCCTAAAACAAGATCCGCTCAGCCATACCGGTATAGAAACGGTGGCCGGAGCTAACCAGATTTGCCTATTTGGAGAGATTAAAACCAAGGCCAAACTTGATTACGAAGCTATTGTTCGCCAAAAAGTGCAGGAACTGGGCTACACCGAGCCGGCCTGGGGCTTTAGCCAGGAATCCAGCTTTAGCAACGATATCCATGAGCAATCACCGGAAATAGCCATGGGCGTCGACCATGACGGCGCAGGCGACCAGGGCATGATGTTCGGCTATGCCTGCCAGGAAACGCCGGAACTTATGCCGTTGCCGATCATGCTGGCCCATGCCCTAGCTAGAAGGATAGATGAAGTACGAGAAAAACAAATCCTGGACTATATAAGGCCCGATGGCAAAGCCCAGGTAACCGTCAGATACGAAGATGACAAGCCGGTGGCGGTTGAAAAGGTGGTAATAGCCGTAGCGCACGATGAAGCCGCCGATCCAAAAACGGTGCACGAGGGCGTGATCCAGGAAATAATTACGCCAGTACTGGCCAGTTACCACATGGATTTACCAACTGGAGCCAACATAATCATCAACGGTACCGGTTTATGGCACATACCCGGGCCGGAATCTGACGCCGGGCTGACTGGCCGAAAAATCGTAGTCGACGGCTACGGCGGCTACGCCCGTGTCGGCGGCGGCGCCTTTAGCGGCAAAGACCCCAGCAAAGTGGACCGCTCCGGCGCTTACGCCGCGCGTTACATCGCTAAAAACATTGTGGCGGCGGGACTGGCCAGCAGATGCGAAGTGGGATTAGCCTATGTCATTGGGCAGCCGCGGCCGCTGATGCAAACCATCGATACTTTTGGCACGGCCCAGGCTTCTGACGAGGAGTTACACGTTTTCAAAGACAAGCTGCTAGACACCTCCGTCAAAGGCATCATTGAAGGACTCAACTTACGACGTCCTATTTACGGCCAAACCTCTGCCTATGGCCACTTTGGTAAGCCAGGCCTACCCTGGGAAGAAATTAAAAACTAGCAGGAATTGCGCGTTTGGCACATTTCGGGCGAAAATCTCCGCTCCTCACTCGCCGTATGTCAAATACGACTCGCTTTCGGTGCTCGCTTTTCATCCCAAACTGCACTCAAACGCGTAATTCCTGAGTAGCTTGGACCTATTTGCAAAATGAGCATAATCAATTACCATAAGAAGTACTGTTTATAAACTAAACAAGGATTAAACATGCAAAAAATCAAACGGTTATCCCTAATTTTGCCAGTGCTAACCATGGCCTTGGCCTTGACCCAGGGCATGCCAGCCGTGGCCCACGGTGAAGAAGACTCTAGCAACAGAGGTTCCGGCACTACTAGTTCGGAAACAGAAATCCACACTGCCTCAACTCAGACAGGAGTGAATGAATCTGACCAGGAAAATAGTAGGACTCAGGCCGCGGCCATGCTCGAAAAGTTGCGCGAACAACATAAAAGCAATAAAACCGCCGAAGAAAGAACGAAAGTTTGCGAGGCTCACAAACAAGGCTTGGAAACCAAGTTTACTAACATCAGTAAAAATGCCGAAGCTTACCAAGCCCGGATTGACGCCATCTTGGCCAAAGCTGAAACTTATAAAGCCGATCACAACCTGACAATCACAAACTGGGATACTCTACTGGCAGCCGCCAAACAAGCCCAGACTGCTTCCGCCGCTTCAATCGCGAACTTAAAATCACTAACGCCTTCCCTGGATTGTAACAACGTAAGTGTGGCTCAAGATGTAGCTACTTTTAAAGTTGCCGCCCAGCAAACCCGGGATGACCTGAAAGCTTATAAAATGGCCGTCAAGACTGTGCTGAAAGCCTTGCTGGGCGCTAAACAAGTCGACAATAAGGCAACCACCGAAGGGAGCGAGCAGTGAAATCTCTACGCGAAAACGAACAAGGCATCGGTTTTGTAGTCCTAGTAGCGGTTTTGGTGGTAATCGGCGCCGTAGCGGTAGTCGGCCTAAGGGTCATGAAGGGCAGCAACCCGGCCAACGTGAGTTCTACGGCTTCCACGGCTAAATCGCCAGCCCAACTCCAGTCTAAAGCTGACATCCAAAAGGCTTCGGCCGAATTAGATGCTACCCCGGTGGATAGCGGAGTTAACCCCAATCAGCTAGATAGCGACTTGAACGCAGTCCTTTAGCCGCCAGAAAACCTTTTTAATCTAAGGGTGATTGTTACTAGTGGTTGTAACTAAAAATAACCATAGACATAAGCGCTTTAAAGGCATATTCTGAAATTACATAAATAAAATAAGGGAGAGAAAAATATGAAATGGAATGTACTCGATAAAGTCGGGTTCCTATTGCTCGTGGTCGGCGGGCTTAACTGGGGACTAGTCGGCTTCTTTAAATACAATTTAGTCGACAAAATCTTTGGCGTCGACTCTGGCCTGGCACGGGTAGTATACGCGCTGGTTGGCCTAGCGGCCGTCTGGGGCGTATGGTCCATAGTGATGATGATGTCTAAGAAAGACATGGCTTAAACAAACAAAAACCAGTATCAAAACCAAGCAGCTCCTAAACTTGAGGGGCTGCTTTTAAATAAACACCCATTTCGCGCTTTTCCGCCGCCCCAGGCCACTCCTGGCTGGCTGTAAACTCCCACTCCTCACTCAACGTAACCACAGTTACGCTTCCCTCGGATTAGAAATTCTCGCTCGGCCAGGAGTACCCTGGTATCAACGGCTAAGTGCGAAATGCGTGTTCAAGCTATATCGCGGCGCTTGAAGCCCTTGAAGCCTATGGTTGCCAGTGTAGCGGCGGCTATTAAGAAGCCAATGAGGCTCCACCAATTAAACGTTCCCCTCAGCACCGCGCTAGGGTGGTAATAGTGATAGGGCAAGAGTTTGGCCAGATACCTTAGCCAATCAGCGTAACTTTCGAGGGATGTCACCAGGTAACTGCCGATGGCAACCAGCATGGCAATCCCCACGCTGGCACTCCGGCCCAGCCTTCCAAGCGCGGTCAGCATAAAAGCCACGGCCCCGAATAATAAACTGAGCGAAGCTGACAGTAAGGTCGCCAGCGCTATGTGCCTGAGCGGTACATCCAGATTAATAGCTGCCGAGCAAACCAGTGTAGTAGCTAGCGCCGTCACGCTGACTGTCAAAAGGATCAAAAAACCAGTCACCAGCTTGGCCAAAAGCACTCTAGCGCGCGAAACAGGGCGGCTTAGCAGCAGTTCCAAAGTACCGCTTTGTTCTTCCTGGGCCAACAGGTTGTGGCCCAGATTGATAGTCAGGATACTTAAGAGCAAAGGCAAGAAGAAGTAAAAAATCTTAGAACTTAAATAGCCGACGGGCGACAGGATATCGCTATCGCTGACCAAAGATTTGGCCGCCGCCGGCAAATGCGACACTACCGTATTAAAGGCTTGGGCTTGGTTACGGACAGTCGAGTAAATGAGTATATTGAGGGCAATATAGACGGCCACCCCGAACGACCACCAGAATGTAGACCACTTTCTTTGTTTTATGCCTTGAATGATTATCGGTATCATATTCTGTCCTTTAAGTCCTGTAAAATTTTAAAAACTCTTCTTCTAAGTTGAGTTCATGCTGGTATAAGCTAACTACGGAATGCCTAGCCAGCACTTTAAGCAAAGGTGTTAATTCGCCTTGCAACTTTACACTTAGGCTGTGCCGGTTGAGGACTGTTACTTTCGCCCCACGAATTTTCTTGATTTCAGCTATGGGTGGATCACCGCCGAAGGTAATGTCGAAGTTGTGGGCGGCTACTTTGTGCAGGTCGGCGATAGTTTGCTCGGCGATCAGTCTGCCGCCCCGTATGAAGCCAATCCGGTCGCACATTTTTTGGACCTCGGCTAAATCGTGACTGCTCAGGAAGATGGCCGCCCCGCGGGCGCGTGATTCTTCGACTAAACGGAAAAACACAGTTTGCATCAAGGGGTCCAGCCCGGCCGTTGGCTCATCCAATATTAGGACTTCCGGTTCGTGCATAAAGGCCTGGATGACGCCAAGCTTCTGGCGGTTGCCCTTACTCAGCGTGGCGATCGGCTTATCCAGCTCGGCCTGGAAGGTAAAAACCAGTTCCTTGAAGTAGTTTGCGTGCTTAATTGGCTGCAATTTAGCCATGTAGTCTAAAAACTGTTGGCCGGTTAGGTGTTTGTAAAGCGCCACTTCGCCTGCTTGGTAGCCGATATAGCGCTTCAACTTTACGGAGTCCGCTACGATGTCTAATCCTAAGATGGTCCCCGTGCCGCTGGATGGTTGGATAAAGTTCAAAAGTGTGCGGATGGTAGTGCTCTTGCCAGCCCCATTTGGCCCCAAAAAGCCGTAAACTTCGCCCGCTTTGACGCTTAGGTTTAAATCTTTTAGAGCCCAAACGTCAGTGCCGGGGTAGGATTTTCCAAGGTTTTGAGTTACTAAAGCAACGTCACTAGCCATAAACTTAAGTATAACAATTAAAACTGGTGGTTTTAACTTTTGACAGAAATGATATTATGGGTGCATTAAAGTTCAATATACTTAAAATCTTTTGGAGGTAGTTAAATGGCAGATGTCGAAGCTTTTCCGATAAATGGAATCCATCATATAAATTTTGCAGTTGGTAACGCCAAGCAAGCGGCGCACTTTTATGCGACAGGATTTGGTATGACGCACACAGCTTACAGAGGTCCTGAAACTGGACAACGCGGAACGGCGCAGCACTTATTAGAAGCTGGCGGCGCGCGCTTTTTGTTTACTGCTGCTCTGGGACAAGACCCAGTCAGTGAACACGTAGCTCGACACGGTGACGGTGTCATTGATATTGCGCTGGATGTACCTGATGCCTCTAGGGCTTATGACCTTGCTTTAGAACGCGGCGCTCAAAGCGCTCTGGAGCCTGACATATATGAAGATGACAACGGCAAAGTAATAGTAGCGGGTATTAAAACTTATGGAGAAACTACCCACACCTTTATTGAACGGGTTAATTACAATGGCCATTTCTTGCCCGGTTTTGTAAAGGTTGAACCAATTGTGACGCGACCAAAAAAGCGTTATTTCCAGGCCATAGACCATGTAGTTGGCAATGTTGAGCTCGGCAAGATGGACGAATGGGTTGAATTCTACCGCAGGGTGATGGGCTTTACGCAAATGGCGGAGTTTGTCGGTGACGATATTTCTACTAACTACTCGGCTTTGATGTCTAAAGTGGTTGCCGATGGCACTCGGCGTGTTAAATTCCCGCTTAACGAGCCAGCTCCCGCTAGAAAGAAGAGCCAGATAGATGAATACCTTGAGTTCTACGGCGGCCCGGGCGTCCAGCACATCGCGCTGGCCACGAACGACATTGTCCGCTCGGTCGGCGAAATGACGGCCCGTGGGGTGCAGTTTCTCGATACACCGGACTCTTACTACGACGATTCGCTAAGCGAACGGGTCGGAGAAGTCCGGGTTGGCATGGACGAACTGCGTGAACACGGTATTCTAGTCGACCGTGACGACGAGGGCTATCTACTACAAATCTTCACTAAACCGGTGGAGGACCGTCCGACTGTATTCTTTGAACTGATTGAGCGGCACGGGTCGCAAGGCTTTGGCAAAGGCAACTTCAAAGCCTTGTTTGAGGCCATCGAGCGCGAACAAGAACGCCGCGGCAACTTGTAAGCTGGGGACTCTAGCCCGGAAACTCATGGGGTTCCCCAGGCTCAGTAAAACCGATGCCGCCAATCAGGAGTTAGGCGAGTCATTGCGGCCAGCTTAGTCCCAATTCTCTTTGAAAATATAAATTGGGACCGACCGTAGGGAGTTGTGGCCGCACGCCTAAGTCTTGGTATCTGGCCGCAATAGTGTTTTGGTGCCGCCTGCCAGCTTTTTGTATTACTTTTTGCTGGCCAAAAAGTAATGAGTTTGGTTCTTGGAAAGAACATTATTTGTCTAACTATTTGAAGAAATCGGTATCTTTTAGCTCATCGGGCAGAAAGCCCTCGGGGTGCTTAAAGTTGGCCTCCCATTTGATGCCCTTGCCATAGCCTAAGTCTTTCATCAGTTTGGTAGGAGCATTGCGTAGGTGTAACGGCACGGCTAAATCCGGGTAGTCTCGGGCTGTCGCCAGGGCTTGGCTCATGGCGCCGGCCACCTCCCGGCTTTTGGGGGCTTTAGCCATCACTGTGGCGCAGTGGAAAAGGTTGTACTGAGCTTCGGGCAGGCCGATCCGCTCCACGGCTAGAAAAGTGGAAACGGCCAGGTTCAGGGCGGCCGGGGCAGCTATGCCTATATCTTCACTGGCAAAAATCACCATCCGGCGGGCAATGAACTTCGGGTCTTCGCCGGCCTGCAGCATTCTAGCCAAATAATACAGAGTGGCGGTAGCATCGCTGCCGCGCATAGACTTGATGAAGGCGCTAATGACGTTGTAGTGGTATTCGCCTTTTTTATCGTAACCCGGCACTTTGCTTTGGGCGGCAGTTTCGACAATCTCCGGGGTAATAGTTTTATTGTTGGATAGCTGGATAGCTAGCTCCAAATTGCCGAGTGCTACCCGGGCGTCGCCGCCGGACAGTTCCGCCAATAGGTCAATACTTTTAGCCGGCAAGTTCTTGGCGCTCAATTTTTCGGCCTTCGCAGCCTTTTTGATGATGCTAACTATCTCGTCTTTGGTCAGCGGTTCCAGTACCAGAACGCGAGAGCGCGAAAGCAGCGGGTTGATGACTTCAAAGCTCGGGTTCTCGGTTGTAGCACCGATGAGCGTAATCAGCCCGCTTTCGACATGCGGCAAAAAGGCGTCTTGCTGGGCTTTGTTGAAGCGGTGGATTTCGTCGACAAAAAGAATGGTTTGCATGCCTAGCCGCTGGTTTTGACCGGCCAGTTCGATCACTTTCAGCACATCGGCTTTACCGGCCGTGACGGCGCTAAGCTCCACGAATTCGGCGCCGGTTTCCCGTGCGATAATCCTGGCCAGGGTAGTCTTGCCGCTACCCGGCGGTCCCCACAAAATCAAGCTGGTCGGCTGCTTGTGTTCAATAATTTCATGAATAATCTGATCTTGACCCACTAAATGCTTTTGACCGACTATATCGCTCAATTGCTGGGGCCTTAATCGTTCTGCCAGTGGTTGCATACTATTAGTATACCTTTTGCATTAGTACAAGGGTTAGTTTGCTAAAACAGTGTATTCATGTTAAAATTTGTCATTATGAGTTATCGGTTAGAGCCAGCTGCGAAATATGTAAGCCCCGAATATTGGGACGGCGTAGACATTAACCAGACTGAACTATTTATACCCGGCGAGGTAGCCGTTGGTAATATTTGGTTAACTCAGAAGGAAGGCACACGGGCGGCCCAATATTTAGCTGAGTATCTTGGGGAAATTGCCAGTGGCGAGCACGCCGAATTGGCTGCTTTCCGTCGAGGCGAATTTAATCCTGCCGATAACGGGCTTGGCGAAGGCAGCGTCGTTATTGTAGACAACGAATACCTCAGCCACTGGCACTACCTAGATCCTGAAAGAACTATGAGTGGCAATAATCACTACCACACTAACCGCCCTATTACCGAACCTTTTATGGACTATTGGTTACGCAACCAAATGGGAGGGGAACGACTACACTTTGGTGATGAAGAAGCCGTCTACCCTGAACAAAATATGGTTTATTCAAGATATTTGAACTGGGGCGTAGTAATTGAGTTAAAAGATGGCTCTTATGCCTTTACACGTGATGCCTTTGGTGCGCCCAAACTTCAGCCTGGCGGCACAGTCAGCGTACCGCCCAAAAACAGTTGGATATTCCGCGGAGCCAGCATTTTACCTGTCGAAGTCGGCAAAGCCCGGGCTAGCGGCCGACTAGAACTAGACACCTGCGCCATTGATACTATAGAGCGCATTAGGAGTCTAAGAGTTGTGCGCGCCGGATCCCGTGAAAGAGAAGTGGATAAGAATTTAGCTAAATTGTTGCGAGAACGAGCCAAAGCTCTTGGTGGGCTGGGCTTGCCTAACCCTGAACCGGTGCGTTCCTAATGCTATGATCCCAGTAAGTAGTTGCAGATTACAGTTTAAGGAGATTCTTTATGCTTACTGGATTATCTTCGAGAGCCTGAGAACTCCTCAGAGTCTCGAACGGCCCGCCTGCGCGCGAATGGCAGGGTTTTGAGATTTAGGTAAGTTAAAATTGCTGAACAGAGGAGCCTATGCTATAATTACAACAACTAAAGCGCGGCGCTTGAAGGTATCAGCGCCTTTTTTATTGATATGAGTACATTGAACCCATTTCAACCCTCCCCTCCAGCTTCAACGCCTGTTGGCGGCACCAGTTGTCAGTTTTCCTCGTCAGCGTATCTAAAGATACGCTTCCTCACAACAACTGCCACCTGGCACTCACCAACAGGCATTTCACTTAACAGACTGGAGAATTGAAATGGGTTCACAGGATCCTACCAAAATTCGCAATATTGCCATCATCGCCCATGTTGACCACGGTAAAACGACGTTGGTTGATGGCCTGCTAAAGCAATCCCATACTTTTCGCACTAACCAAGCCGAAATGAGCCAAACGCTGATTATGGATAGCGGCGACCAGGAACGGGAACGGGGCATTACCATTACCGCCAAGGTTACGGCCGTTCAGCATGGCGATTACCGGATTAACATTGTCGACACGCCTGGCCACGCTGATTTTTCTGGTGAGGTAGAACGGACGCTGAATATGGCCGACGGCTGCCTGCTGATAGTCGACGCCCAGGAAGGCCCGATGCCCCAGACCAAATTCGTGCTCGAAAAAGCCCTGGAGGCGGAGCTCAAGCCGATAGTTGTCATCAATAAAATCGACAAACCCGGTAGCCGGATTAAAGAAGTTGAAGACGAACTGGCGGACTTATTTTTAGAGTTGGCCGTTCATGAAGACCAATTGCATTACCCGGTATACTACGCCGTTGGCCGCTCCGGGAAAGCTTGGGCAGAGCCGCCGGCTGACTTTGAAGCGGCTGGTGACCTGGAACCGATCTTTGAAGCCATCATCCAGCATGTCCCGCCGCCCAAAGTTGAACTAGGCAAACCATTCCAAATGTTGGTGACGGCTTTGGCCTGGGACAGTTATAAAGGCAAGTATGCCATTGGCCGCATTACGCGCGGCAGCATCAAAGCCGGCGACCAAGTGACGCTCTGTAAAAAGGATGGTACGCAGACCAAAGCCAAAGTCGAATTGGTGTTCATGAGCCAAGGTGTAAGTAAGTTCGAAGTGCCGGTAGGCGTGGCCGGTGACATTGTGCAGTTGACCGGCATCGCCGGTGCCAAAATCGGTGAAACGATCGCCGACGCCGAACAGCCGGAGGCTCTGCCGGTGATAGAAGTTGAGGCGCCAACCCTTAAGATTTATTTAGGCCCGAATACTTCCGCCTTTAAAGGCCAGGAGGGGCAGTTCAGCACCTCGCGCCAAATCGGCGAGCGCCTTCAAAAAGAACTGGAAACCAATGTCGGTTTGCGGGTGGACGAAGAAGGCATCGGCTTTCGGGTATCTGGCCGCGGCGAACTGCACTTATCGGTACTGATTGAAGCCATGCGCCGCGAAGGTTATGAATTTGAAATCGGCCGCCCCCAAGTCGTGACTAAACAGGAAGCTGGCAAAACGCTTGAACCTATTGAAGAACTTATCATTGAAGTTCCGGCCGAGCACACCGGAACGGTGCAGATGGAACTCGGCCAGCGCCGCGCGACTTTAAAAGAGCAGTTTGCTTCAGCCTCAAAAGGCATCACCAAATTAGTTTATGAATTGCCAACGCGGGCTCTTTTGGGCCTGCGCAACGTGCTTATGACTAATACCAAAGGCACGATTGTTATGAATTCGCTGATGATTGGCTATGAACCGCTCGGCCCTAATTTGCAGCAACTGCGTAACGGCGTGCTGATCGCTTACGAAACCGGCGTAACCACCCCCTATTCATTGCAAAATGCCGAAGCCCGCGGCACCATTTTCGTGGGTCCGGCCGTAAAAGTTTATGCCGGCCAGATCATCGGCCTCAACACTCGCCAGGAAGATATGGAGATCAACGTTTGCAGAGCCAAGCACCTGACGAATATGCGCTCTTCCAGCAGTGACGGCGTGGTCCAGCTAACACCGCCGACTATTCTCAGCCTCGAGCAGTGCATAGACTTCTTGGAAGATGACGAGTTGCTGGAAGTAACGCCCAAAAGTTTGCGCCTGCGCAAACGAGAACTCGATCCTATCAAACGCAAACGTTCGGCAGCTACTACCATCCGCTAAAATACCAAGCTTGAACCCAAGGAACAGGTCAAACTTCTACGGCCGGTTGTTGCCTTGTTTGGGTTGTTTTTCTCTCACTTGTGACCTCAAATCTAAATCGAATGCCCCTGAGCGACGGCCGATAACGCCGCCCACAAAAGGCAGTACAGCACCCGGGTATCGGGATATTCCGTAACGGTTTCTGATTGGTCGGCCATCCTTTATTGGTCGGGCATCGTAAAGCACCGCCCCGCCGATTAGAGGTGAACTCGGAACCTCAGATTCATCAATATCAATCACTGTATCCACAGATTCTGTGATAATGACGGGTTCTTCGGCTTCAGGCTTTGCTGCTGCCTGATCTAAGTCAATCACTGCCGGGTCGTCTTCGCCTGGCCTTGCGTCTGGTATAAATGTTTCAGCTCCAACTGTCATTTGCAAAATCCTATTATAGGCCTTTCCCGATTAATAAAAAGTGAATATTATTACAAACTTTTCCCAAACCCAAATAGCTAAAGCTGGCGCCCAGGTTCTAATTACTTGCTACGTTTAGTGAAGAGGCCAAGTAAAGAGGGGAGTTTACCTTTGCTGGTATTTCGGATGATTCGCGCGGTTGGCGAGTACAAACCCAGTTTATACTTGGCTCGCTGCTTTATACGGCTTGGTTTTGTCCAGCTTTGAACTTGGCTGATGCCTAAGGATCTCTTAGCTCTCCGCTTGACTCGAGTGTAACCGGTCAAAGTTTTGATCGAGGGTTTGCGGTAACGGATCAGCTTCATGTCATTCGCACCCCACGCCGTCGCCGTCACGGTCCAGGCCGTAGATATCGGAACCAATAACGCGAACGGGGCCGCGGACGTAAGCTGGGCCGTTGCCGCTGCCGCCGGCGCAATCTACGTCGCTGGCGATTGGTACGCAGGCACCCGAATAATTCGGATCGCATGGAGAAGGTGGTGGGGGCGGAGGCGCTTTGTAAGTTCCGATGGCGACGATTTGAGGTGTGGCCGCCAAAATAACTTTACGGCTGACCAAAGATTTCTTGGTTTGTTTGCCGTTTTTATAGGTCACTTTATAAGTTTGCTTCTCAGTGCCTTTTTTACCAACTTGCACAACCTTGGTCTGGCCTTCAGGCAAATTAGGATCGTTTTGGTTAATGGTAGTGAAGGCTAGAGACTTGATTTGGGTAACAGTTTTGGTAGTTACTTTAGCTTTTTTAGCTGGCTTTTTCTTGGCCTGCGAAGAATTAGCAGTCTTATCACTGGCACTAGCTGTGTTCGGCGCAGTAAAACCCAATACTAAAGTGCTTGCCAGGCTAATGGCAACCAATAAATAAGCCGCTCGCTTTAAATTAAATAAATTTTTCATGTCCACCCCCTATTTACTTTTAATACTACTCTTAAATTCTTAGAATATTCTTCAATTGACAGGTGTTATTTATCACAGGCGGTCTGTGGCATAAGCGTTTGACCTTTGTAGGTGGCAGGACTACAGTTAAGGTGTAACAAAGGAGAACAAGTTATGACTTATACTTTAGTGTGCGATATGGGCCACGAGCCTCAAACAATGACCGTAGAAGCGATGGATGACGATGAAGCCATGGAAAAGATGATGGCGATGCAAAAAGCCCATCTGGCTGAAAAGCACTCCGACATGCCGATGACTGACGATCAAGTCAGAGAACACATCATGTCCCACTGGACCAAGAGCTAACTACAACACTGCAGGCCTGGAAAAGGAGATAGGATTTTCTATCTCCTTTTTTGACGCAAAGGTTACAATATAGATAAACAGGAGGCATAATATGGGCAGATTTCGCAAGCTAATCACGACAACTGGGGTGTTGGTAGTAACTTTATTGGCAGTTGGCGGGCTGGCTTATGGCGCTACAAACCAAACCACGGCCGCTGGCACCAGTGACCACTCGGTTTATAAATTTGGCCAGACGGTTAATATAACCGGCACCATTAAGGGCGATGTCTTTTGTGCCGGCCAAACCGTGACCGTGGACGCGACGGTGGAAGGCGACGTGCTCTGTGCCGGCCAAACCGTAACCGTCAGGGGCAAGGTGAATGGCAATGTCCGCCTGGCCGGCCAGACGCTTAACCTGAGTGCTGAAGTCGCTAAAAATGGTACGCTTACCGGACAAATGGCCAATGTCGACAAACGAACCACCGTAGGTGGCGACTTAACTTTGGCAGCCGGCCAAGCTAGCGTTGGCGGCCAAATTGGCCGGGACTTGAACGCTAGAAGCGAAGACCTTTTGCTGCAGAGCACTTCAAAAGTCGGTCGTGACCTTAACTATACAGCCCAGGCAACCGCCCGGTTAGAAGTTGGCGCGGTGGTGAGCGGCCAGCAGCTGCATAATTATCCCAGCCGCGCCCAGCGCAGTTCGTCTTGGCACGGGTTTGCTCTGGTTTGGCGGATGTATTGGCTCTTTGCCGCCATCTTCTTCGCTTTTGTACTGGTGCTGCTTTTCCCCAACCTTTTCCGTCGCTGGAACCAAGTAGCGGTCGATAGTTTGGGTACAGTACTGCTAACCGGTTTCTTGTCGATGTTCGTTATACCCGTGCTGGCTGTTAGCTTATTCATAACCGTCATTGGCATACCGCTTGGCCTATTCCTGCTGTTGCTCTGGGCGGGGCTATGGGTCGTGAGTTGGCCGCTGGCGGCTTATTATTTGGGCAGCATGGTACTGGCCAGGGCCAAAAATGCCCTACTAGTGGTGTTGGCCGGTAGCGTCATCATTAGCTTACTCGGCTTTGTACCGATTGTCGGTTGGATATTCGCGATGCTGATGTACTGGGTAGGTATGGGCATCGCACTGGTTAATCTGAAGCGGTTGTACCGCAAACCCAAATACAACTCCGAATCTCCGTCCTGAACTTAATCGGTTATGCTACGATTGGTTAATGCGAACATTACTTAGGTCGTTTAGTTTTTCGATTTTCGCCACTTTAGCGGTGCTGGTGTGGGTGGCTTTCGGCTTAGGCCTGGGGGCGCTGTGGACGACTATGGTGCTGATCGCTATCGAAGTGGCCTTTAGCTTTGACAACGCTATCGTGAATGCCAAAATCCTAGAAAAATTATCACATTTTTGGCAGCAGCTATTCCTGACGCTGGGCATGGTGGTGGCCATTTTGGGACTGCGGCTAGTTTTCCCTATTTTAATAGTTTCGGTTGGCGCCCATTTGCCCTGGCGTCATGTGGTAGACCTGGCTCTGCACCACCCCGACCTCTACGCTAGCCATTTGGAAGCGGCTCATCCGGCCATCGCCGCTTTCGGCGGCGGCTTTTTGCTGACTCTGGCGCTTTATTTCTTTTTTGATGGCGAACGCGAAGTGTTATGGCACTACCGGATCGAAAGGTTACTACAGCGTGCTGGCAGCAAATGGTGGATCGCGCCGGCTTTAACTTTCGTAATAGTGTATGTTTGTTCGATGTTGCCGCTGAACCACTACAGGGCTACGACTCTGCAGGGCGGTGCACTGGGGATTGCCATTTATACCGTTATAAAGCTGTTTATTGATTGGGTAGGGCGGCTGGGCGGCCAACCTAAGAAAGGGAAGATTATTGGCGCGTCTGCCGTGATAGCCGTGCTTTATTTGGAGCTGCTGGACGCCAGCTTTAGCTTCGACGGCGTGCTCGGGGCGTTTGCTATTACTACCAAAGTCACGCTCATTGCTATAGGCTTAGGCATTGGCGCGCTGTGGGTCAGGTCGCTGACGGTTTTTATGGTCCGAAGAGGTATATTAAGCACCTACAAGTACCTGGAACATGGTGCTCACTATGCCATTTTGGTGTTGGCCCTAGCGCTACTAGTCAGCGTTTTTTGGAACGTGCCGGAAGCTATTACCGGTGTGGTTGGTTTGGGTTTGATACTGGCGTCACTTATAGCTTCGCACCAGGCTATCGAAAAGATTTAGTCGGCGCTGTACAGTCCGACTAGCTCGACTTTTTCAATCGTACTGGTTTGGACTTTTTGGTCGAAAGCTTTACGGGAAGCACTAGCTGGCAAATTGAGCGGCGCGCTGAGTGCCAAAAGTACGAAATGATAATGATGCGTGCCGCCCGGCGGCGCCGGACCATCCCAACGTGAATTGCCTAGGTCATTGGTACCTTGCACCACCCCGGCTGGTAAGTTGTCTGAATTTAACTCGATAGTTGCCGGCGGGATATTCCAAGCTAGCCAATGGGTAAAATTACCATTAGGGGCGTCTGGGTCATAAACCAGCACGGCCAAGTTGTTGGCGCCTGCTGGCACATCACTGATTCTTAAACTAGGTCGCCGGTTTTCACGCTTTAAACCGGCAGTTAATGGCAACGGCTGACCGCCTTCAAAATCTGGACTAGTGAGTTGCACATTGTCTCCTTAATCCATCTATTGTAATGCTTTGTTCTTTTAAAAAGAACCAAACATAAAACTTTTGCGTGGCCAAAAGTTTTACAAAAGGCCACAGGCACTGTAAAACACTATCGCTCCTTCAACCACCAAGCTGCCGCGCCAGAACAACTCCCTCTGGTCGGCCCCATTCTCTAACTTTTAAGGAGGAATGGGGCTAAGGTTCTGGCTTGATTCGGCAGCTTGCTGAGAAGAAGCATCGGTTTTCCAGAACCTGGTAAACCCCCACCTTTTGAAGCACCCAGAAGCAAGAAAGCCGGACTAGAGTGTAGCCATGCTTAGCTGTAGTAAAAAAGTAGCGGGCTTGGCTTCCTCAAGTTGTCTGACGATAAATAGTGCCAGTGGCACTGTTTTGAGGAGTTCTTGAGGCAAGCTACTTTTTTACTACAGCTAGGTAAGGCGGAACGTCGTCCGGTGGCTTTTTCGGTTCCTTTTTGC
>DATIJT010000020.1:0-102115 GCA_035478435.1 Saccharimonadales bacterium (SeqCode)
AGGCACGATACTTGAGCGCCCAGAGTTAGACCGCATGCGATCAGACGCAAGAGACAACAAGTTTGAAGTACTTTACTTTTACGACAGAGGCCGCATATCAAGAATATACGTTCACCAAGAGATAGTTTTTGAGGAACTAAGAGAATGTGGCATTGAGCTTACTAGCCTGCACGATATTAACGGTGAGACTACTGAAGAAAAGCTTATGGGCGGCTTCATGGGTTTATTCGCCGAGTACGAACGTATAAAAATCGTTGAGCGTATGCGCCTAGGTAAAGTCCGCAAGGTCAAAGAAAATAAGAAGTTGCTAGGCTACAACCCGAGGTATGGTTACGACTACCACCACCGTGTTAAAACAGGTGCTAACGCACAGGACGGCCACTTTACTGTTAATGCAATGCAAGCCGCAGCAGTTAAGAAAATGTTCATTTGGATAGATGAGGGTTACTCAAAGCATGAAGTTCGGCGCATGTTATTTGAAACAGGCGTAACACCTCCTAAGGGCAAACGTGATATGTGGAGTGGAGGCACACTAGACCGCCTATTACATGACACAACATATTACGGCGACCACTACTACAACAAGAGTGAATCAGTAGTTACGAAGAATCCCCAGAACCCTGAGCTAAAGTACCGAAAAGTCCAAAAAGGCAGTCGTAAGCGCCGCCCCAAAGAAGAGTGGATGTTAATCAAAGTGCCTAAAATAATCGACAAGGAACTGTTTGACCGAGTACAAGCCAAGCTAGTGCTTCATTCAAGAATTAACTCCCGTAATAACAAGAAGAATGACTACCTTGTAGGTGGGCTAATCGAATGTATATGCGGCAAAGCTCGTACAGGCGACCCCGCAGGTAACTCCCATTTGTACTATCGCTGCACAGACAGGCTCAGCAAGTTCCCCTTGCCCAGAGAATGTTACGAGAATGGTATTAACGCACAAGTATTTGACGCACTGGTATGGGTTAAGGTAAACGCCCTACTACTCAACCCAAAACTTATACAGCAACAAGCTGAACGCTGGCAGATTAAAGCCTCTCCGCTCATTACACAGGCGGACTCACTCAAAGAGCGCCTCTTGAGTCTAGAAGCCGAAGAAAGGCGCTATACCAAGGCGTACGGGCTTGGAGTGATGTCTGAAAGGCTCTACAAAGACAACATGAAGGAACTGGCGGACAAACGTAGCAATTTCAGCATGGAACTGACCAATATCGAAGCCGAGTTAGCTGATAAGCCGAAATTATCAGTTGAGGAGTTGGTTGCTGGTGTTAAAGAAACATTACGAAGTTTGGATTTAACAGATAAGAAGACTATAATTAGGAAAATAATTACTAAGATCGTTGCAACACAAAAGGAAGCTACTATATGGGGTCATATCCCGATTTACGCAACAGAACAGGTTGTTTTAAATGCTAGCAATAGGGATTGTGGGGTTGCCGAATGTTGGCAAGTCTACACTGTTTAACGCTTTGACCGACAATGATATTTTGGCGGCTAACTATCCTTTTGCCACCATCGAGCCTAATACCGGCATAGTGCCGATTCCGGATGGGCGGCTACAGAAGCTGGCCGAGCTTTATAAAACCGACAAAATAGTCCCTGCAACAGTTACATTCGTAGATATAGCCGGCTTGGTGGCGGGTGCTAGCCAGGGTGAAGGCCTGGGCAACCAGTTTCTGGCCAACATTCGTACCTGTAACGCCATTTGCCATGTAGTGCGGGCCTTTGACGACCCCAACGTAGTTCATGTAGACGAAGCCCATGACCCCAAAAAAGATATAGATGTGATTAATACCGAGTTAGTGCTGGCCGATTTGCAAACGGTCGAGCGACGGTTGCCCAAGCTAGAAAAAGAAGCCAAAGCCAACTCTAAACTTCGGCCGGTTGTTGAAACTCTGCAGCAAGTCCATGAACTCCTGAATGCCAACACCCCACTCTCCGCAGCCAATGATATAGACACCGAAGCCATTGCTGATTTGCAGCTACTAACGGCCAAACCGGTTATTTATTTGTTCAATGTCGACGAACCTACTCTCAGTAATCAGGCTCGCCAAGCCGAACTATCTCAATTGGTAGCTCCAGCTAAAGCGCTTTTTGTTTGCGCCAAGCTGGAAAGCGAACTACGAGGCCTAGACGAAAGTGATCGCCAGGAACTGCTGGAAAGCTACGGCGAAAAAGAATCGGGCTTGGTCCAAGTCGTCAGGTCCGCCTATGACCTCTTGGGATTGCAGAGCTACCTGACGGCCGGTGAAAAAGAAGTGCGGGCCTGGACAATTCCCAAAAACGCCACTGCCCCCCAGGCTGCCGGCGTGATCCACGGCGACTTCGAACGCGGGTTCATAGCCGCCGAAGTCGTGGACTACAACGATTTAATGACTGCCGGTTCCCTAGCTGCCGCCCGTTCAGCCGGTAAAGTCCGCACCGAAGGCAAAACCTACACCATGCAACCAAATGACGTCGTAGAATTCCGTTTTAACATCTCTAAATAGCAATAAGCTAGGCCGCAACTTCGCCCCGAATTTTGCTGCCAACTCTTGCAACACCGTTCAAGAAACCATTAAAGACTTCTTCAATAGCTTCATCCGTAGTGTTTTTGCCCGTACGATGTCGACTGACGAAGTTCACCATATCCGCAATAAGACGCCTCATTTCCCTTATTCCCCCCGCCGCATAGAACCGTGGATCTAAATAGAGGTCCAAATAGTTGTCCAAGTTGGTCAGCTCTCCTGACTTTATGCCTTGGACCAAGGAAGCTACTCTTTCTTCGGTCGTTTCCTCCGGTGAGGCTACAACATAAGTTATTAATGGCAAGTAGCGTCTCGTATCAGTTAGGTCATCAATCTTGGATATGCCGTCACTATGACGGTCTGATCCCTTGCCACTAGCATACGGGTCTATATCATGCCTTTGTTCGCCTGGCAGCAAAAGTATGTAACTCTGAACTTCGCCGGCTTGGTAACGAAGTCGCCAATCCAGTTCGCAGTCAGCTGCTTCCGTAATCAGATCTTGTACTTCTCGTGGCAGCAACGCCATGTTTGCCAAGTGGTAGTCACCGTAGTCATGCGGGTCATAGTCGAGCTCTCCATTAACCCCAACCTCGTTACGCATGATCGGCCATTTGCCGTCTCTAATCATCTCCAGCCAGAGATTATTGTTTAAGGGATTTAGGTGACTTTCTTCTGGAAAGGGCGGAGTGGTAGGAGTGGCTACTCTGATATGCTCGTCCTGCAAGACACTACCGGCAATCCGCTCGTGAATTTGGGACAGTGTCTCTAGGTCAGTAGCTACAACCTTAACAGCCCCCGGAGTTCTAGCTTTATCATCAGGCACAACTTTCATTCCGTATATGTTTGTCAGCCATACTTTGGAGTTATCTACCACTACCCATTCATCATCAACTGGTATGCCCCCTTCTTTCGGATGTTCAAGGCCAAAATCCAAATGCATTGCACGTGGCCTCTCTCGCCATAAGTCTGGTGAAGCAAATGATTCAGTTACTACCTTTTCAATTGCAGTGGGTTGGTTGGGCAAGTCTTCCGTAGTATCAATGCCAACTTCATGCCTTATAATGCCGCCTAATGCTGACACGGTTTCACTGCCTTCCCCAACTTCTATACCCCCTGCTAGCGTATCGGTTTTAGGGCCTTCGCCAACATTTGTATCATCTCGCCCAAAAGTAGTTCCAGGCTCGCCCGTTTGTCCAAGTGGCGCCAAGGGGGACGATTCAACTAGAGTATCTGACCGCTTGCTCATATCTATATATTAGCATAGTATTATGTATTTGTCAAATCAGGAACTCCTGCTGTTTCCACAACCTGGAGATCTGAGCATAAGAGCTCTAAATATATGGCAGTTTAAGGCTTCTGGATCAAGGCGGCGTGACTGTGGGCGTGGAACGATGGCCGGCCGAACTTGCGGTTACGCAGTGCCATGGGCAATTTGGAATAGGCGATCCTAAGAGAATTGAGGTCGGGTACCCTCAGTGGCTTTTGTTCTCCCTGGGTATCTTGAACTCCATCAGTTTGCAGGTTACTGGTAAATGTCGGGTTAGGTACATATGAACTAGCCAGTTCTTGCTTGGGCTGGCTGCCAAATATTTCCTTGACCGCTTCATTGTACAGTTCCTGGGCCGATGTGCCTTCCGTGGTTTCAGTGGCCACTGGCTGGAAGACGGCGGCTTCAGGACTAGACATTGGGTTTGGCTCAATAGCAGAAGTCTCGGCTGGCTTAGCTTTTTGACCGTTAAATTCTTGCATCAGGTTCTGGGTAAATAGAAAGTCAGCCAGCTCAGGACTCGGACGCGGCGGCTGGGCTGCTTGTGCTTGGTCGACTTTCTGTTGGAGTTGCAACTGATAAGTTTGTTGGGCTATTAAGTAAGCCTGCAGTTGTTGGTTGAGCTGTTCAAGGTGTTGTTTTTGACCTTCGGCATGTTGGTCTTGCTGTCTTTTTAATTCAGCCATCCGATCCTGGACATGTTGGATTAGTTTACGGAGTCTGGGTTGGTTGTAACTAGTGAATTTAAGGGTTTTGCTACCAGTGCTAATTTTGATGTGAGCGCCTAGCAAGCGGTGGCTGTAATCGATTTCGTTAATCATGTCGAAACGTAAGTCTTCCACCGTTAAGTAATTGAGCGGTTTTTTGTCTATAAGCAGCACGCGCATATCGGTTGAGACGAGCATGGCAAAGCCACCTTCGTAAAAACCGTTGACACACTCGTAAAGTTCTTCATCTGGCATCAGGATACGAGGCAATTCCCTAATCTCCGTCTTGCCCCAGGCATGGTAATTGAAATTTAAGCGCTTTAACTGGGCTTCCACACTTTTCAAGCTGACCATAACCCCTCCTTCACTTATGTATACTAATACTACCTGTTTGCCCATATATATTCCGTAAGATTGATTACTAAATTAATGAGATTTTTATCACATTGACCTTCTAAGAGCTAATCCACATCTATCTGTTACTAGCGAAACCGAAGCAGCAATCATGATTTTTTATCTGTTTTCTCGTGACAAAGTGTACTTGCAAGGTACGCTGCGAAGCGAAAAACAGATAAAAAGTGATTGACCTTTGGTTATTAGGTGACAGATAGATGTGGATTAGCTCTAAGGTCTGACTAACAAGTAAGAACGGCTTAAAAAATTGTTAAAACAGATTGCTTGTGCTTGCTATTTATAGATGAGAATGATATAGATTAAGGTATGTTAGCTACCATGAAGCAAATGGCAGAACTGGTGGAAACTTTTCGAAATGACGGCATAAAGCATACTTGGAAGAAGGGCGACTTCATCATACGACCCGGCGAAACCCCGCCGGGCGTTTTTTATATCTACAGCGGTCTTGTAAAGGCTTACGATATTACCAAATACGGTGAAGAGAATTTACTGATAATCCGTAGGGAAGAAGAAATGTTCCCGCTCATTTGGGCACTGACCGGCCAGGAACGGAGCGTCATTTACCAAGCCCTAGCTCCCACTACTACTTGGCAAATCAGTTTCGATGCTTTTCAGAAACATATTCTTAATAATCCTGAGGCTATCGCGCCGGTCTTAGACATGACTGTCGAGATGTACCGCTTGCATAGCGAACGTATTTTGAACTTGGAATACCGGACGGTAAGGGAGCGGATCATTTCATTTCTGCTGACCATGAGCCAACGGTTTGGCAAAGAAACTGAAGACGGTTTGCTCATCACCGCTCCGCTGCGTCATCAAGATATAGCTAGCTCGGTTAACGCTACCCGCGAAACTACTAGCCGGGAGCTTTCGGCCCTGGAACGCAAAGGTTTGCTCAAAAACAGCCAATCGCTAATCCTGCTCAAGGACCTTGAGGGCCTGCGCAAACACGTCAAGTAGAAACTAGCAACTAGGAAGTAGAAAATAGTTATTTTGCATTTCGCACCTAGCGCTTGTCGCCAGATTGCAACTGAGCGAACTAGTTCCTATTTCCTAATTCCTATTTGCTGCGTTAATCATTTCCACTTCAGGATAATATTTTCTAGGGTGTGCACGATGGTTTTATGGTCGGGCACATCTCGCTTGTCGTAATAATGGTCAGTATCCATGTAGTTTTCTACCACGTCCAGGCAGTAAATCTCATCTGCTAGTAAGTGCATACGGTCAACCGCCGGCACGCTCGCGAACGGCACGGCCACGATTAACTTCTCGATGGCAATCGGTTTTAAAAATTCCGCCGCCAAATCTAGTAAAAAGCCATCTTTCAGCCCGTCGGCCACCAGGATGATATTATGTCCCTTGAGCAGGTCGCGGTTCATCAAACCACCTCCGCCTAACAATTGGTTCATTTCGTGAAGTTTAGTAAATTTTTCTTGCTCTATATAGTTCCGGTACTCGCCGGCCATTTCATCTATTTCGCCTGGAGAATATTTATTGTTATAGGAAAAATTACCGCTCGCGGTGATTCCACCTATAGCCTCTGGTTCTCGCGGTAAAATAATTTGCTCGCTCAAAAGCATGGTGATGACGCAGTGCAGTTGAGTAGCGATCTGCGCGCCGACCATCACGCCGCCATCATTCAGCGCCACCACCGCGCAGTTTTCATAACGGTATTTAGGCACTAGTTGAGAAGCCAGCATCCGCCCGGCTTGCAAACGGCTCGAGAAATACATGCTAGCAGTTTAGCATTCAGCTTACGCTTTGCGTAAGAGATAAAAGCGTTCGAGATTGCCCTTGCTGCCCGCCACTTGGGAGTCAGCCTTATCGACAATTGTGAAATATTTTCTGGCCCAATCTTCGAAACCTTTCAGAATATCGCGACGCATTTTATCGTTCTTGATCACCCCTTTATGCTTGAAACTACTCTGGTGCGCCTCAAATTGGGGTTTGACCATAGCTACAATCCGGCTTTGTGCGAAACATAAATTTGCCACGCTGGGCAGTATTTCCCGCAAGCTGACAAAAGATACATCGGCTACCACCAGATCAATTGGCTGATCGGTCTTAAAACCTCGGATATCGGTCTTTTCATGAAGCTCAATTTTCAGGTTGCCATGCAAACTAGGATGCAGCTGGTCGGTGCCAACTTCTACGGCTATGACTTTCTTAGCTCCGTGCTGGAGCGCATAGTCGGTAAAGCCGCCTGTGCTACTGCCCACGTCCAACACCGTTTTATCCTTAAAATTAAGGTCCAGGGCTTTGGCTACGCTCGCCAACTTCAGCGCCGCCCGACTGACGTATTGCTCAGAGGCAAGTAGTTCAACTTTGTCAGCTTCACCCACCAAAAACCCAGGCTTAGTGACCACTTTTTTATTCACTTTGACTTGGCCAAGCTTGATGTAGCTCTCCGCTTGGCTGCGCGTCGGCACCAATTTCCGCTGCACAACTTCTTGATCAAGCCGCGTTTTTGTCATGCTGAACTCGTTTCAGCATCCATGCTAATAAGATAAGTCAGATCTTTCCACTGCGGGTTAGAGTCTTCAATGAGGTTAATTTTCCATTGCCTGTGCCAACGTTTGAGCTGCTTCTCTCGGTTTATTGCTGTTTCTATATTTTCTGTCTCTTCAAAATACACAAGTCGCTTCACGCTATATTTTTTCGTAAACGCCTCTATTAAATCTTCCTTGTGTTCAAAAACCCTACGCGCCAAATCATTAGTTACGCCAACATATAGAGTCCCTGAGGCTCGACTGGCCAAAATGTAGACGTAATAAGTTTTCATTTGAGTCATGGATCCTGAAACAAGTTCAGGATGACAGCTCCTTTAAAGTTAATCCTTTACTCGTTCGCGGTAGGCGCCGGTTGTCGTATCAACCGATATTACATCGCCTTGCTTAATAAAAGCGGGGACTTTGATTGTGATGCCGGTTTCTAACGTCGCGTCTTTGGTAATCGCCGAACTGGTATCGCCCTTGACGGCATTTTCAGCATAAGTAACCTTCAGTGGTACGTTTTTGGGTAGTTCTACGCTGATCGGTCTACTGCTGAAAAACTGAAGTTGCACCTGGTCACCTTCCTTCATGTAACCAGCGTTATCACCTACTAAGTCTGACGGTACTTCAAACTGCTCAAAAGTGCTTTGGTTCATAAAAAAGAAGTTGTTAGCGTCCGAATATAAGTATTGGACAGCCTGGCTGGTTACATCCGCGCTATCTAATTGTTCATTGCCTTTGAAAGTCTTCTCTAGTACTTTGCCGTCGAGCAAACTTTTTATACGAACATTGACGATTGAGCCGCCACGTCCCATGACTTTCTGGCTATAATCAACCACACGGAACGGCTCACCATTCCACTGGAAAATAGTGCCTTTTTTAAGGCTGGTGATGGACAGGACCACTTAAGCCTTCTCCTCTCATTGGCTGATCTTCTACAGAACTTTGTCCAGCAGTTGCCAGTAAGCGCCTTAGGCCCGCTGCATTCGCATACCTTAACAATGTTGTGTCGTCCCGAGGCCCCAAATCAACAGTTTCGGCCAGATCCACAAGCACTCCACCCGTAACCTCTTCTCCTTTGAACACTCCCCCCACAATTACTAGTGATTCACACATTATTACTTATCTCCCTTTGCTAGTTACTGGCTACAAATGGTAGCAATGCAATGTGGCGGGCGCGTTTGATAGCCTGGGCCAACCGTCTTTGCTGGCTTTCGGTTAAGCCGGTCTTTTTGCGGGTTTCAATTTGCCCGTATATATTTACGTAGCGCTGCAAGGTTTTAACATCCTTGTAGTCAAAATAGGCTACGTCTGTTCGGTGTTTAAAAATCTTTGCCATAAAAATTCTCCTTTACTTATAGTTGGGGCACTGGTTACCAATTATTTTCCTAGCTGCCTCTATAATACTAGGTACTGCTCCTGCCTTTAACTTAGCATCTGTCTGAACAAGTGACTCGCCAACCATGGTCTTGAGCTGCTCGGGCGCAGCGCGATTGATCTCATCCACAGTATGGTCACGTAGTAAAAGCCCTACTGCCCACCTTTCCTCCATTGCAAGTGTTTTGACCGGGCATTCTGGGCAACTATCTTCGCAGGCGTAAATTCGATCCATAGTTTTTACCTAAAACGGAATGTCGTCCAAGTTGATTGGCTCGTCGCCGATGTCTTCAATGACTACGTCATCCTCTTTAGCTTTTTTGCTAGGCTCAGGCTTCCCGCTAGCAGCCATGGGCTCTGCCCCGGAAGCGCTGGCGCTGCCGTCGCCACCGCCACGACTATCTAGGAATGTCACGTCATTAGCCAGCACTTCGACTTTGCTGCGCTTTTGGCCCTCTTGCTCCCACGAACGGGACTGTAACCGACCCTGCACCAAGCAGCGGCGGCCTTTACTAAGGTATTGGGCTACCCGTTCGGCTAGTGGCCCCCAACAGACTATATCAATATAGTCTGTCACTTCTTTCCATTCACCGCTTGCGTCTTTGTAGCTACGGTTAAGCGCCAGGCTAAAGCTGGTTACGCTCTGCCCGCTTGGTGTTTGCCTAAGTTCCGGGTCACGGGTTAGGTTACCCATTAAGAAAACCTGGTTTAAACTTCTTGCCATAGTGGCGTCCTCCTTATATTGCTTCGCGCCGGGCAAAATTTTACCCAAAATGAAGGTTTGCTCGGGCTCGGCATATAATCTCCCTGATCGGTCGATTATAAGAACTATGTCTTAAGTTATTTAGTATTTCTACCCTACCTTGCCAGCTTGAACTATGTCAAGCATAAGGCTTATTCTTTCGCTTTGTCGTCAGATTCTTCTTCGTCTTCACCGTTTGCCGAATCGCCGCGCTCGGCTGCCCGCTTGGCCTTTTCGGCCTTCAGCGCTTCAGCTTTGGCGATGGCTTTGAGGTCCGGCCGGGTGATCAAAAAACGAATCACTTCATCGGTGATGTTAAGCGTCGCCTCGACTTTTTGCACACCCTCTGGCGGTAATTCTACGGTGTAGAATACATAAACCGCGTGCTCACTACCCTTAATAGTGTAGGCTAGCTTGCGTTTACCCCAGTTGTCGGTACTGACCACTTTACCACCATTGCTACTGAAGATTTTGGTGACCCGGTCTTCGGCCTTCGATAAGTCGACCTCTAGATCGGGGTGGTACAATACGGCAATCTCGTACTCTGCCATCTTTGCTCCTTCCTTTGGATTAAGCCCGCACGCACTAGCGGCTGCGAGCTGAAGTTGATAGTGCGCTAAATTATACTCGAAACACCTCTGTTGGTCAACAGTCTGTAGCTAGCTATCTTCTAAAATCTCACTCAATATACCAGACAGCTCCTTATAATCTATCCGCTTTCCGGCCATCTTTATAGCTGCCAACAAATTCTCGCAGTCAGTATCCGATAAGAAGTGAACTGCTTCCTTGCCAAACCGATCAATCACTCTTTGCACATCTTCCATCATTCCCCAAGTTTTTTGGGAATTTTCAGCCTCTACATCATATAAATAACCAGCCTGGATAGCTAACGGGGCTAGTTCAGGACTAGAGAACACTGCATACCAGTTCTCGACAGCATAAGATGATTCTTCTCGGTCACTTTCTAGAACGTAGGGCTTCCCGCCCCTAAAAAGCTCCAGTTCTATAACCTGAGCAGGTACATGCAAAACCTTACCCAACTTTTCTATCGAACCTAAGGGGTGATAGAGACTTTTGACCATAATTTGATCAGCGCCTAGAAAGGGTACGGCAACTTTGTAATCTTCTCTCGCGGGATAAGTGACAAACTCCAACGTACCCATTTCTGAGCTAGATAAATCCATAACAGCATTTGCCTCGTACCCAACAACCGTGAGTGCTCCCAAAAACATCGTCCGGCGCAAATCAGCCGCTTCCTGCCCAAAACGTAAGCGCGGAGGTAAATCACCATTACCAGGACCACTAATCATGGTTTATACGGTACCATATTTTACCTTCTTAGTAAATATTACGGCTCTTTCGGTCTTAAGCGGCTGCTTGCTCGGTAAGACGATCTCTGAAGGAAGCGATGAGCTGCCTTATTATCCTTGGGTCGCCCAGTTTATATTTAACGAGTTTCGTAGCGGTGGCCGGCATCAAAGGGTGCAAACGCCCGGCGGCTTGTAAGCGCCTGTAGAATTGCTCAACCGTTTCGCCATTGTAGGTAACCGTATTCCTTACCGCTTCCTCAGTGGCAATAGCTAGAAGTTCAACGCCGGTTGATTCATCACCGGTGACTATCAGGCGATTTTTAATACCACGATTAACATTTGAGAGATCTTGCGAGATCACATAGTCTCCAAGGAATTCCCGAAGCGCGCCATAACCATAACGTACATCGCGGTACAGAAAGTCCGCTTGCTGCCGACGCCGTTCTTTAAGAAGGGCCTCTACAGCTTCAAATGGCAGATCAAGCTCATATTTAGCCTTAAAAGCTTCTACATCAGTAGGGGTAACTTCGCTGGGCTCTCCTTGGACGGTTAGCTGCGCGAGCTGTGCTTCCGTGGTAGGCTTAAGCTGGAGTTCTCCACCTTTGGTATGGATCACCAGCCGGCTCGGCACCCCGGCCGCGGCCGCCAGACACATCCCCACTTGATGCCCAATCTGTCGGTGTATCCAAGGGCCTACCTTAAAGTTATGATAGGCATCAGGACCTTGATTGTGCTGTTCTACTTTAACCAATTGTATCTGGGAACAACGCATAGCCTTACCACCTAAAGTAGCCAGTACATGGTGCGCCCTCGGATGGGTACCATGATGCCAGTTAGCAACTTCGCCGTCGTCTTTTGGTAGAGTCTCCTCAGTCGGAGCCAAAAGAAATGGTAAGCCAGTATAGGGATCTATTAGCTCCTTTAACTCTGTTTGCTCCTTGTAGGCACCAACTTCACAAACAAAAAAGCTCATATCGCGAGGAACAGCGGCTGCCGGATCAGCCAAAAGTTCACTGAGCTGTTCCAGAGTTGCTAACTCAGCAGGCATTGGCGGCACTCCATTCTAAACTCACGTGTTTCGCCCGAAATGTGCAAGGGTGAAACACGTATAAACAAAAAAGCCCTGTCGCAAGGACAGGGCTTTTGGGGAAAGGCTGGCGGCAGACCAATTGTAGTGTCTGCCCGGGCGGTGTAAATTGTTTTGTTTTCACTGCCATCTTCCCCTTACTTAGCAGTTTTTTGTTCTTACGCTTATAGTAAAAAGCTAGCCAGCTTTAAGCAAGTGATAAATAACACATTTGCAAATAATTTTCGTCTTTACGATAGCAACTTGTCCCCTACCGCTATCGCAAGCCTCGCGGCTATCGGTCCGTTTAATTCTCTGCCTCTTTCGTGCAGACTAGTGAAAAAGCCATAAACAGACACGCTTCTTGCCCACCTTTCAAAATCGGGATCTGTGTGATGGCTGAATGATAAGGGTAAGTGGCCGTCTTGGGCGTGGATATCTTTAAGTTCAGCAAAAGTATATATTTCATATAAATCTTCGCTAGGGTGGACTGTCACCATTAGAGAATCGTCTTTTACGGCTGGCTGCTGCTCCATAACATCCCTACATTCCCCACAAGCATGTAGTGTCGGCACATCTATACCGCTTTGAGTATCAGGCTGGACGGGGCCAGAACTAAACATAGCAATTAGCCTGCCGAACCTGTGATAGAGCATTTTTTGAAGCACGATTTGCTCAGCACAAGCCTTAGTTGGGTTAGAGCCGGGGAATAAATTCTGATTCGCTCCTGAGAATATGGCTATATCACCAGCGTGCGACATAGCTAGGGCTACCGCCCCAACCCTGAAACCACTATGGTGAACAGCCAGCTTGCGGTTACCTCTAGCTAAATCCATAGCATAGGGGCCTAGTTCTAGAAACTTACGCCATGGGTCAATTGGCTCACCAGCTTTTAATATTGACCGCGGCAATATTTGCATAGGTATACTCTAAAATATTTACTAAAAATAATCAATGAACTACTGGTTGGCGACTATCCCTGATAGTAAGTAAAAAATACTTGTAAGCATAAGTGTTTTATTATTTAGTTGTAGACAAACGGGGGTCAATTTGTTAGCATTAGCTTGTTATGGGGAATAAACAAGAGCCAACGATTTCTATCAAGTCCACAGCGGGCGTCTATATTGACGGCTCAAATATCTACCATGGTGGCAAAGTAGCGGGTTGGCAAATGAGTTACCCCAACATGAAGAGTTTTCTGGAGCGAAAATATACTCTTACTGCCATGAGTTATTACAACTCAACTGGATACGCACAGGATAAAAAAGGTGGCTACCTCAAAAATGACAAGGGCGAATACATCACTGACCCGGGCGCACTGCGATTTGAAAATACACTGCGGGGGCTAGGTATACGTGTAGTTACAAAGCCCCTGAAGTTTATAGAGAAAGATGAGCAGAAACCCTCAAACAAAATGGACGGCGACTTAATGGTTGACTCTGTAATGGAAAGCCAGAAGTGGGAAACCTTGGTGTTACTGTCTGGAGATTGTGATTTTGAGCGTCTAGTTAAGCAAATGGTAAGCAACTCTCAGTCAGTACATATCTTCAGTTTTGAATCCAGAATGTCGCACGAGCTAAAAATGCTATCTTTGCAGTCACCGTACGTAACTTATACCCCAATTGACGACCTTAGAAGTGTGTTGGAGTACGTGCGCAAATAGGGTTGACATGTGGATAACTTAGAGTTATTATAGTGATGATTACTTCACCCGCCGCAAGGCGGGGTCTTTGTTTCTAGGGATATATTTATGGCTCCAAACGGAGCCTTTTTAAAATTCAAAGACAAGATGAAAAAGTACATCATTAACACCTATATTTATACCTTGAAATGAGCTTAGGGCTATAACATGCGGGGTGTGCCTATTTGTCCTGTTCTTTTGGAACGGGCTGTGAAGCTTTCTTAATTAGTCGTTGAAGAGTTTTTTACTCACAGTATTCTGTTATTATACGACATATGAAAAAAGTTTGCCCGTACTGCGGCGAAAAGAAGCAATTAAATCCCTATATCATTGAAACTGGCGAGCCTATAGTTCCTACTGCTGTGATGTGTGAGGAATGTTGGGACAAGTATCAAATATGAAACCGAAGAAAAAGAATGAAAGAGCATCGTTCTGGGTGGAGTTGTTCTTATTTGTCTGGGGGCTTGCTTACGTTGTTATTGGTGTGTTCTGTTGGTATTTGATTTTTACTGTAGAGCGTGCAGAGCCATTAGCTATTTTATTCTTAGCGGCTGTCGGCTCGTTTACTCTTTGGAGTGGTGGCTCAACATTGTTAGATATGTTCAAGGAAGATTAATCGTACTTGCTATCAGGGGATAGTCGCCCTACTGGTTCAAGTACGTGTCTCGGTCAGATTCCGCAAGTTCCGGTTCGCCCGCTTCAGCCCCGCCAAAGACTTCATCGAGCGAACTGACTAAGACTTCGCGCGGGCGGGAGCCGTCGGCTTGGCCAACTATGCCCTGTTCTTCCATGGTTTCGACTAGCCTGGCTGCCCGGCCGTAGCCAATACGTAAACGCCGTTGCAACAAGCTGGTGCTGGCTTTGCGGTTTTCTATGACTACCCTTACGGCGTCGCGCCACATGTCATCGTCGGCATCGTTAGCGCCGTAATCGGCTACCACGCCGCCTTTACCGCTTATTTGGACCGGCTGGCTAATGACCTCGTCGTCGTATTGCGGCGGCCGCTGCATACGGATGAAGTCGGTGATCTTAGCCGTTTCGTCATCGCCTATAAAAGCGCCTTGGATACGCTTGGGCTTAGGCATATCGGCCGTCGTAAACAGCATGTCACCCTGCCCCAGCAACTTCTCGGCGCCGATCCCATCGATTATAGTCCGCGAATCTACCTGACTGGCAGTGGTAAAGGCTACGCGAGCGGGAATGTTGGCTTTGATGAGCCCGGTTATGACGTCTACACTCGGCCGCTGGGTAGCCAGCACCAGGTGGATGCCCACAGCGCGGGCTTTTTGGGCAATGCGTACGATCAAGGCTTCAACATCGCGGGCGGCCATCATCATCAGGTCGGCCAACTCGTCGATCACGATCACGATGTAGGGCATGCCGGCCTCTTGTTTGACGGCGTTGTATTCGCCGATGTTACGCTTGCCGGCTTCGGCCAGTGCCCGGTAGCGACGCTCCATTTCGGCTACTGCCCACTTCAGCGCGCTAATGCACTTTTCGGGCTCAGTGATCACCGGCGCCAAGAGGTGTGGCATGTCATCATAAGGCTTCAATTCAACTTGTTTCGGGTCTACCAAAATCAGCTTTAGGTCCGAGGGACTGTTGCGATACAGCAGGCTGGTTAGGACGGCATTGATCATCACCGATTTACCCGAGCCGGTTTGGCCGGCTACCAACAAGTGCGGCATTTTATCTAGATCGGCTACGATGGACGAACCGGAAATGTCCTTACCAATGGCAATCCCCAACGGACTTTGCATGCTCTGCCATTCCGGCGAAGTCAAAACCGAGCTGAGGCGGACGGTAGCGTATTTAACATTCGGCACCTCTATGCCCACCGCCCGTTTACCGGGGATGGGCGCTTCTATGCGGATAGAATGGGCTGCCAGATCTAGGGCCAGGTTATTTTCCAGGGCCGTGATTTTCGTGAGTTTCACGCCTGTTGGCGGCTTCAAAGTATACTGCGTAACCCGCGGACCGATGTTGGCGCCTTCCATTTCCACTTCTATATTGAAGTTGCTCAAAGTATCATGGATGATCTGGGCGTTGCTATTCACATCGCCGGCGTCGGCTTTGTCCTGTTTTTGGTTGAGCAAAGTCAAGCTTGGGAACTGCCAATCTGGGTCACTGGCTACGGTCAGCGCTTCGTGGTTTTCGCTGGAGGCTAGTTTTTGGGCGGTATTTTTGAGGCTGCTCAACCGGGCAACGTCGCCGACGCTGTGGTGGACTACCGGCACGCCTTCGTTAAGTTTAAAACTATGCTCTTGGGCCTTGGCTTTTAACTCGGCCAAGTCGGTATCGCCCTCTTTTTTCGGCCTGATGAACAGAGCCAGCAAATCTTTAGGCGAAACACCGAAAGCAAAGCAAGCAGCCAAGATAGTAATAACTAAAAATAGTAAACTGGCCGGTACTTTATCCAATGCTCCTAAAACAATATTACCAACGGTTTCGCCAACAACGCCCCCCTTGCCAATCAAAGGTTGAAACGTACCATTAGGCTGTCCCTCAAAAGCAACGTGCAACCAGCTAGCCGAAAATAGGAGCACGCACAACATACTGATTAATTTACCCAGAGGAATACGCCGGTCTTCGGCTGTGAATTTGTATACTCCCCAATAAATAAGGGCCACTGGCGTTAAGTAAGCCGCCCAGCCGAGCGCCCAGTAAGCACCGTGGAATAGCCCTACCGGCAACGACCCGCCGGTGCCGAAGCCGCCAAGCAGCAAGAAAACAGCCAGCAATATAAGCGTAACCGCGGCGGTCAGCGCCCAAAATGGCGACGGCTCTACGCTAACCTTTACAGCTTTTTTAGCCTTAGTTTGTTTTTTCTTTTTCTTAGCCATAGGTTTTAGTTATTATAACAGTTTATGAACGGCTCCCTGAATAGTCTTGGAACGCAAAAGTTGTTGTAAGGCGTAAGCCATCCTCATGCCTCCAGGTGGGTTTAACTCACCCGTATATTCTTGCTCTTCCGATTGGTTAACTAATGCTAGGGTATCTTGCCATAAATTACCTAGTCCTACTGAATCTGCAAAGGCAAAAAATTCTTGAGCAAGATCTGAGTCAGGCTCAGTACCTTTGCAGTAGACTCTTATCTCTACTTCATTTGCAGAAAACAGAAAGATATCGCCGTTAAAAAACACTCCATCTTTTTGTTTCGCAAAAGAAATTTGGCCCAAAACTGAGCCGCTTACTTCTTCTCCACCCAGGGCTTGGCCAATTAATTCCGTACCTGTCTCATTGAACCAAATAGCATCAATCTTCCCCTTTTCCAAATCCCCTCCCAAAGGAGTACGACTACCTATAACTTGGTCTGGAGCTTCGGTTAGAGAAGCCTCTGCCCATAAAAATGTATCACTAAGATTAAGGGGGGTAGGATTAGCCTGCGCAAGATTTTCTATGGCAGTAGCGATTCGCGCGTAAGTGTTTCTCGGGAGAGTTTCACCATGTAAAGGATGCCGATTATGATTGTCTACCATAATAATACTATAGCAATTATTACAACTTTTGTCAATCTGCTAAAGTTTAAATTCCGCCTCAATCCTTTGCCTAGAAGTCGTCTTCCAAGGTCCTCCTACGAGGAATGGTGTTGTAAGCCGATATTCTGCTAGCTGTACCTACACTGACTACGCTATCGTTTTTCCTTAAATTTCGGATGGCTTCCCGGTCGTAATCTAGCTTAGTCACTATTCTGCGTAGAGCCATTCCGTAAACCATTGCCCCGCCTCTGCTACCACCATTACTGGCCGATATGGGGGCGTACCAAATCTCCGCCTCTAGAGGGCTAACCTTAGATTGCCTGCCAGTATAAGCCGCCGCTTTAAAAGTAAAACCCAGGAATTGGCCTATCTGTGCCTGGCTGGCTTTGGTAGTTCGCTCATATCTACCGGGGTTTATTCTCTTCCCCCGTTGTCGAGCATTCAGTAAGCGCTCATACGGTTCGGCCATTACCGTTAGGCTAATATCATCTACGCGCCCATGAAAACCATCTGGTGTTAATAGGCCTTTCAGTGGGACTCGTCCCAGCCAGGTATCACGATCATAGGTGGGGTCTACCAAAGGCGCTATATCGTCCTCGAACGGGTGCAAATCGTCAAGGCGGCCAAAATCCAGTACTCTACCGGGGTATAAATCTTCAATTCCTGTTATGGAAGGCCTATTCATTAACCTATTATACAAACTGTGTGTTTTATGGTCAACTTATTGTCTGGCTGTATAGATGGTAGTTCTATCTAGCTCATCCATCCGCTTTTGGAAATCAGCTATGGCACTATCGATTGGCCTTGTCTGCGGCTTGGGAGCAGAAGTTTGAGCGACAGTCTTTGATCGCGACCAATCCGCGCTGTATGATCCGCCATCTATCGCGTCTTCTATTTTGTGTCCTTCTTCAGGACACGGATGAGGTATATCTAGTTTATCCGTCAGATACACCTTTGGTATTTCCATAAGGTATATATAACATCTTATTTGTCTTTTAATCAACTCTTGGGTCTTGGGTCAGCAAACGGGCGCGCATTTCCTGGGATTCTTAATACTCAACTATCATGCTATTCCCAGGAGCAACTAGAACACTGCTGCGAAAGGCCATGCGGTTAACACCGCCATTAGTCGCTTTCCATTCATCGTAAGGCGGACGGCGGCCGGCCCAGACTTCTTCGGGGGTATCTCCTTCCAGACTGTATCCAGCCGGGAGTACCGGTTGAGCTTCATACATTCGCTTACTTAACGCCTTCAAAATCATAGCTTCATAAATCTTGCGGGCTAATTCTGGATCTTTGACCATTGCTTGATATAACTCATCGGCTTTAGTGGCGGGTAGCGCGATGCTAAATTCGCTCTGGGCACCGCCCCTGCCGTGCGGATCTCGGTACTCATAAGGTTTTTCTGTAACTATTTTATACAGGACTACTTTAATTGATTCATCTTCAAGCCTTTGTCGGGATAGACTCTTTAGAGTACTTTTTACGGTGCGGTAGTCATACATATCAGATAATTTAACCACTTCGGTGGCCGGTTCAAGCAGCGTAACCACTTCCGATACGCCCGCAGCGGCGTAGTCCTTAGCCTCCTGTTCTTCGTATCCCTTACGATGTATGATAAGATCCGCTACTCCGTCACGGACAGGCTCGTAGGAGGCATCTAAGCCGGCTCTCGTAGCCTTTTCACCCTTAGAAACTGTTGTCGTACCCTCGCCACCCCTGCCTAAATAATGCTTCGTGGCGAAGTATGTTGAGTTTAGTAACTCATCGATAGTTTCAGCGTCATAGACTTTTGCTTCAGCCGCTACAGGCTCAGTTTCGGCGGGCACTTGCCTATCTTTCGGGTTTGCTTCGCTGGAAGTCTGGTGATTTTTGGCACGCCTTTCCAGATATAATGAGCTTACCTCGTTGGCAGTGGCAGCATGCTCAGCAGCTAAGACTGTATTGCCCAATTCTTTGGCTTCTAATTGCAGATTACGAAAAGCTAACTCGGATTCGGCGACTTCCCGGGCAATTTCTTTGGGAATTGGTGAGAAAGTTTCTGGAGCTGACATTTTTATTCTTTATTACTATCTATATAGTAGCAAATTATTGCATTTATGTCAATGTAATGATTGTTCATACTTATACCAACTGCCAATCTGAAATAAATTCAGGACGAACTCCGGCAAGGATTAAAATTGTTTACTGGATTCCTGCCTTCGCAGGAATGACAAACGTAGCTAGGGCCTTTAATCCACTCGTGGGTCTTGGGTTAGTAGCCGGGCGCGCATTTCCTGAAAGCGTTTTTGCTGTTCGGCGGCCAGTTCTTCAGTAGTTTTGGTGCGGTCGCCGTTAGTAGCCGTCTTAACGTCGCCCTTGCCGCCAATCACGTTAACTACAGGTATGACGATGGGGCTGCGCTGGGTTTGTTCGAACAAGTAGTGGGTAACATGGTCTTTCAGCTCGGCCTTGAAGCGGTCCAGGTCCACACGCTTAAAACGCTGGGCCACTGCCCTTTTCAGCTCGATCCGGAGTCCGTTCATGACTTCTTCGTTTTCGCGCATGTAAATGAAACCGCGGGAGATGATGTCCGGACTAGTCAGCAAGGCGCCATTCTTTTTGTCCACTGTCAGCACCACGGCTACCAGGCCTTCTTCGGCCAGTAACACCCGGTCTTTGACGACTACGTTACTGACGATGGCACCGGTTTGGTCAACCAGGATGGTGCCATGCGGTACTTCGCCTTCTGTCTGAATTTTATCCGGAGTTAAGGCGATGATTTGGCCGTTTTCGGCATTCACGGTGTTAGCCCTCGGAATGCTTAGTTCTACTGCTAGCTCGATATGGCTTTGTTTAGAACGGTAGGAACCGTAGATCGGGATGAAGAACTTAGGGCGGGTCATCTGGATCATTTCGGCGTACTCATCGCGGCTGGCATGTCCGGAAACGTGCAGCGGGCCTATACCTTCCAGCTCGTGGTTAACATGGGTAAAGACATGTACGCCTTTGCGCATTAGGTCATCAATCATAATGCCTATGAGCTTGTCGTTACCGCTTTCCGGGATCGGCGTGGAACTCAGGATAACAGTATCTTGCTCCTTCATCTTGACATGGCGGTGTTCGCCGGAAGCCATACGCTGCAGGGCACTGCTGGGCTCGCCCTGCCCACCGGTACAGACTACTACCAGGTCAGTGTCTTTCATGTTGGCGGCACTGGCTATCGGCACAAAAGTTCCCTTCGGCACCCGCACGAAACCGTGGCGGACAGCCATTTCCAGCGTGCTCATCATACTGCGGCCATCTAGGGCGATCTTTTTGCCGTGGTGCACAGCCGCATTGATGATCATCTGTATACGGTTAACATTGGTGCTAAAGATAGCTACGAATATTCGGCCGGGGGCGCGGTCCATAATGTCGATGAAGGTCGGCTCCAGGATGCTTTCGCTGGGGGTACGGCCGAGTCTTTCGGTGGTGGTACATTCACTCAAAAGCGCCAACACGCCTTCTTGACCCAACTCTTTCAGTCGCTCCATGTCGCTGCGCTCGTGGTCTAGCGGGTTAGGGTCGAATCGGAAGTCACCGGTGTTTATGATCCGGCCGACCGGGGTGTCGAGCACCACGCAAGTGCTACCCGGGATGGAGTGGGTGATGCGCACTAGCTCTACGAAGAATTCGCCGATTTTCAGACGTTCATGAGTGTCTTCGTTCATGACGACAGTTTTCAGTTCAAAACCTTCAGGCATAGGCAACCCGAAGTTTTCAAAGATCTCTTCTACGCGGCCAATGGTAAACTTGGAGCCGTAAATTGGCGCTGGATATTTCGGTACGATGTGCGGCAAACCGCCGATATGGTCAAGGTGGCCGTGCGTCATTATATAAGCCCTTAGTTTGGGTTTTATCTGGTCCAGGTAAGCGGTGTCAGCGATACCGTAATTAATCCCTGGCAGATCAACGCCTAAGTCATTGCCACAGTCGAGGATGACGGCGTCGTTTTGGTATTCCACCAGGATCATGTTCTTGGAACCACCGCCGTCCATACCGCCCAGGCCAATGATTTTTAGCCTCGGCCGGTCATCGATCAGGTTGGCTCGTTTAGGTTTTACCGCCTCAGCCGATTGGTATTGGTTGGCCACCCGGATGGCATCCATCTGCGATCTTTTCTGGGCCCTTACGGCTTGGCCGCGCGACACGCTCAGGTTAGCACCCAGGTTGCCATTTGGCCGGTTCTGGTTTCTACCACCAGACTGATTGTCCCTAGGTAGTTGTTTATAGTTATTGTTCTTTTTTGGTTGCATAAAAATTTATTCCTTTCGTATGCGATTTTATTTAGTTGCTTTAATTTTCTTAATAATTAGTGGGATCTTGGCGAAATCATCAATCAAAGTCTGCCTCATAGCGCTGTTATAAAGTGCCGCCGCCGGGTGGAACAAAGGCAGGTATATCATGCCTTTATAACGCTTTGGTTGGCCGTGAACTTTACTGATTTGCAGATCCGGCAAGAAGCAGTTGAGCGAGTGGCGACCTAACGTCACTACTATCAATGGCTGAATTGCTTCTAGCTGAGCCTGCAAGTATGGCAAAAATTCAGTTTTTTCGTCAGGGTAAGGATCGCGGTTGTTGGGCGGCCGATATTTGACGATGTTGGTTATGTAAATGTCCCGGCGCTTCAGGCCAATCATCTCCAGCATCTCGTTCAAAAACTTACCGGCGGCGCCAACGAATGGTTTGCCCTGCAGGTCTTCGTTCTTGCCCGGCGCTTCGCCCACAAAAACCAGTTCAGCCTCCGGGTTGCCATCGCCAAACACCATTTGAGTGGCGCCCTTTTTCAGATCCGGGCAAACATTATCGGCGATAATCTTGTCCCGAATCTCATCAAGTTTTTGCTGCTTCGATTTATGATTAGCCATTAGCAATTATCCATTCACCATGCATTAGCGATTAGCCATTTGCGGTTTACTTTCCTTAGACGTATTAACTATTTTTTGAAGCATCATTACGAATCGTTGGACTTTTTCTGACAACACATTTATATCTGACGGATTACCTGATAGTTTCGCAATTATTGCCAACCAGTATTTTGTTTCGGCTGCCTCTTTTTTGGCAATGTAAATTTTATTGATGAAATCTTTTTTAGAAGAAGCATCTTGAGCTTCGGAATAATTAGCACCGATACTAGTAACCGAGCGTGTAATTTGACTTATCACCGCTGGCGGCAAAGACAGTTTTTGACAAATTGAGATAACGTCAACACTAAGCTGTATCATCTCTTCAAGTATTTCACTGCTCTTCTGGTTTGCCATAACTGCTAATCGTTAATTGCTAATGCATGGCCCTTCGCCATTTGCTAATCGCTAATATAAGCTTAATGAAATTTTGCAAACTGCCGATTAAGAAAATAAGCGTTAGCAAGAACCACCCGAAGCTCCCGCGGTCGATAGCCAGGCTGCCAAAGCCATAAGCGATAGCTAGCTCAAGCAGAGCGAATACCAAGAGTCCTAATTTCGTCTGATGCCAATTTTCTAGCTTTTTAATAGTCTTATTCATCTTTTAGTATTGCCCATGCTTCATAAGTTTTGTTAACCGTATTGACAGCCTTTAAGGCTCCTAGCCTATTTGCCACAGCCTGGCTTCGGGCATTATCAGGTTTTATACACAAAATGACGGTATCTATACCCCAAGCGTCAAACGCATAATCCACTAAGTAAGTAGCGGCTCTGGTTGCAATGCCTTTACCTACAGCATTTTTAGCTAGCCAATAACCTAGTGCTACAGCCGAATCCTGTCTGTCGCGCAAATAAATAGAACCCACAAGTTCGCCTCGATAAAGTACTTTGTAAAATGCAGCCCTGCCAGCCTGAACCGCTTCTACATAATCAGCAAGGTCTTTTTCGCACTCACTAAGAGCATAGGTTGCCGCCCAATTTTCGAACTCAGCCAAATGGCTGCGGTTGCCGGCCACCAATCCATAAATCTCTTCCGCATCTTCGTTAACGAATTGCGTCAGGCTAATATCTTCGTCGATCACCAATTCTGGCGGTGCAAGCGGATAGGCTAGGCGTTCGCGTGGAGCATCAATTACGGATCTCATCTTACCTACTTTTTATCGTTCAATTCGCGTTGAGCAGCTTTCATACTCAGCTGCAGGCGGCCGCGGTCGTCTATGGCTACTAGTTTAACGGTTACGCGGTCGCCTTCTTTGACGACATCACTCGGATGATTAACCCGTTCTTCACTCATTTCGCTCACATGCACCAGTCCGTCTTTGCCCGGCATGATCTGCACGAAAGCACCGAAGTCCATAACGGTTACTACCGGCACGTTTTCGTAAATCTTGCCGACTTCCGGTTCGGCCACGATGGAATCAATCCACTGGCGGGCGGCGTCGATAGATTTTTTGTCCGGGCTGGCAATCATAATTGTACCGTCGTCTTTAATGTCGATCTCGGCGCCGGTTTCGCCGGTGATTTTCTGGATGACTTCACCGCCTTTGCCAATCACTTCACGGATCTTATCGGGGTTAATCTGCATGGTTTCGACGCGCGGCGCGTAAGGGCTCATCTGTTTGCGGGGTTCCGGCAAAGTTTCCAGCATGTGTTTCATGATGCGCGCCCGGCCATCGCGGCCCTGCTCCAAAGCTTGCTTCAAAATATCAACGCCCAGGCCGTGGACTTTCATGTCCATCTGCAGCGCCGTGATGCCTTTGGTGGTACCGGTGACTTTAAAGTCCATGTCGCCGGCAAAATCTTCAGCGTCGGCAATATCGCTCAATATAAATGGCTTATTGCCCTCTAGCATCAAACCCATAGCGATCCCGCTAACCGGTGCTTTCAGAGGTACGCCAGCATCCATCAGCGCCAAACAGCTACTGCAAGTGGCAGCCATGCTGGTCGAACCGTTTTGGCTCATAATCTCAGTTACCGAACGAATGGTGTATGGAAATTCTGCTTCCGTAGGCAGTACGGCAGTCAAAGCCCGTTCGGCTAGGTAGCCGTGGCCAATTTCGCGCCGGCCCGGGCTGCCCAAGCGGCGGACTTCGCCGACAGTGTAACCTGGCGCATTGTAGTGATGCAAATAGCGCCGTTCACCTTCGCGCTCCATGGTGTCTACTAATTGGACATAACTTAATGGAGCTAGGGTCACGATGTTTAAAGCCTGGGTCATGCCACGGGTGAACAAGCTCGAGCCATGGGCTCGGGGTAAGAATCCGACTTCTGAACTCAAGGGCCGGATTTCGGTTAGCTTGCGGCCGTCGGGTCGGACGCTATCTTCTACGATTCCCTGGCGCACATCCTTGTGTACGGCCATCTGGAAAGCTTCATCATATTCATTCTTCAGGGCTGCCCATTCTTCACCGATCTTTTGTTCAAATTCAGTGTGCATTTGGTCGCGCAAATCACCAATCAGAACGTTGCGTTCGGGATAAGGTTTGCGTACGGCATCACCCAGCTTGCCTTCCAGCCAGTCATCCACAGTTTTTTGGACCTCTTCGTCCGGCTTTTCAAGCGCGTACTCTTGGGCCGTGACGCCGATTTTTTCAACCAATTGTTTCTGTAAGTCGATAGCCGGCTGCATAGCTGCGAAAGCGAATTCCATGGCCTCTACCACTTGGGCTTCGGTCACTTCGTTAGCCCCGGCCTCCACCATCATGACACCATCGCTGGTGCCAGCTACTACCAGGTCAAGCCCGCCCTTTTCTAGTTGTTCAGCAGATAAGAAGGCCGCTAGTTTACCCTCGGCGTCTAAGCCGACCCTCAGGCCCGCTACCGGGCCTTCAAATGGCGCGCCGGTCAGCATAAAGGCGGCGCTCATGGCTATCATGGCTATCATGTCCGGGCGGAAAGCCGGGTCCATACTCAGTACCGTGGCCACACCCTGTGCTTCGTGCCTGTAGCCTTTCGGCCACAACGGCCGAATGGGCCGGTCAATCAACCGACCAATAAGAATAGCGTCGTCACTCGGGCGGCCTTCGCGCTTAATGAAGCGGCTACCGCTAATCTTGCCGGCGGCGTACATCTTTTCTTCGTAGTCAATGCTCAGTGGGAAATAATCCATGCCCGTCAGGGTGTGCGGGCTAACCATAGCCGTGCCCAGCACTATAGTGTCGCCGTAACGCGCCAAAACTGACGCCGAGGTACGGAAACCAACCCGGCCAACCTCAAGTGTTAGCGGGCGGCCGCAAAAATCCACCTCTACTTTTATAATTTGTTTGCCAAATGGGTTGATTGTATCTCCCATGTTTTCCTTTCTGTTCAGGCGCAAGATTCAAGCTCCGAATAACCGGAAACCTGTGTCCTACTCCCGAAACAGTTATCTTAATATGCTAGAATTTTGATTCTAGATTGTGGATTTTAGAATTCCTAAAATCCGGAGTCCAAAACCTAAATCTTTTGAGAGCCGTTAACTCTCTAGCTTTCGTACAGTTCTAGGCAGAAGTGAAGCCCGGAGCGAGCCGTATTTGACATACGGTGAGCGAGGACTGGAGCTTCTAACAACGAAATGTGCAAAGCTAGAGAGTTAAGTTACTTGCGGATGCCGAGCTGCTTGAGCAATTTCAAATAAGTCTCAGAATCATGTTCAGCAATATATTTCAGCAAGCGGCGGCGCTTACCTACCATCTGCAGCAACCCACGACGAGCCATGTAGTCATGTTTAGCAGTCTTGAGATGCTCGGTTAGTTCCTTGATACGCTCCGTCAGCACAGCCACCTGGGCGCTGGCGCCACCGGTGTCGTCTTTATGAACCTGCGTGCTCTTAATAGCGGCCTGTTTTTTCTCACTTGTTATCATGTAGTTCGTATTTTACCAGATGAGACCGACTTCGGCAAGTTGAAAATGTGTTCAATCAACCTTAACCGCCGCTTGAGGCAAACTAATGTCATTTGGTTGGATAGACGTACTTTCGGATGGTCTAAATTCTTGCAGCCACCTATCTCGATTTCTATCGCCAAAGTATAGTATTGAATAAGCTATTCCGCCTGTTAAGCCAAATGCGACTGCGTTGTCAAGGTGTCCACTCTTTGCTTCTAACCCGGCCTCAACCACATAAGCAATACTTATGGCAGCCAAGGTTGCATTAATCGCCTCGCGCTTTATACGCTGACGCCGATCGTGATGAATCCTAGTTTCTGTCATAATTTAATATTATAACCTACCCTATTTAGGATATCAAGTTTCTCTCTAAAGCTCGTGTCGAGATATTTTCTACTTTTAGGGCTTTTTCTACCTCAAAAGCTCCGACTTTGGTGCGGCGGAGAGCTGTGGTGTAGGCGCCGGTGCCTAGGGTTTTACCGATGTCTTCGACGAGAGTACGAATGTAAGTGCCGGACGAGACATCAGCGATTAATTTTACTTCCGGATAGTCATAACTTATGAGTTTGATGGCGTGAATTGTGACTTTGCGGGGCTCAATTTTGACTTCTTTGCCTTCCCGCGCCAGCTTATAAGCCCTCTGTCCGTCAATTTTGATAGCCGAGTAAGCCGGCGGAACTTGCTCAATCTCACCCACAATTTTCTGCGTCGCCTCCATCAAATCTTGTCTCAATTTGGACGATCGTCTAAATAAAGAAGCGTTAGCTGGATGGTTATAAGGGCTGATAATGCCTTCGGGGTCGCCAGTGGTGCTGGTTTCACCCAGGCGCATGGTCACTTCATAGGTTTTATCCAGCTTGCTGAACTCACCTGCCCGCTTGGTGTATTCTTTGCCAACGAGCAGCACCAAGAGGCCAGTCGCAAAGGGATCGAGTGTGCCAGTGTGCCCCACCTTTACATTTTTAGGCTTCTTGCCCTCGGCCGTGGCCACAATTTTCCGCACATAATTCACCACGTCAAAGCTCGTCCACCCCGCCGGTTTGTCAACTAACAAAATCCCCTTCACTGCTGTTATTGTACGCCCTATTGGGTCGGAGGGGGCGTCATGAAGCCGGGAGGCGTCAATGGGGGTGGTACTGGTGGTGGAGCTGACGCGTCTGGAGCGGGCGAAGCTGGAGCGATAGGCGGAGTTAAGTTTGGTAAGGGCGCTGAAGCCGTAAAAGCATCTGTTGGATTCGGCGCCGTATAAGGAACTAATGGCGTGGGGCTAGGCGGCAATGGATAATCCAGTGGTGGACTCTGTGGTAGCTGGGCATTATTTGGCACAAGTGGCGGCTGGGCGCCTATAGCCGGCTCGTCATTAACCATATTGAAATTAGCCGGATTAAAAGCCGTAACTGGAGGATTCTGAGGAGTCAGATTGTCATTAGTATGCAGGTCAAGATCCATCGGCTGGGCGTTGAGGGCTTGGATAGGCTCAGGACCTGGCGGGCTGCTGTTAAGGGCTTTTACTACCTCGTCACGGGCGGCACTTATGCCTGAATCGCTTACGGTATTCTCTGGTTCAGGAGATGGAGTATTCTGAGTCTGTCCAGCCTCAGTTAGGGCTTGGTTTTGATCATCCATAGTAACCGGGGGTTGCACGACGTTATCGTCCAGTTGCGGCAATGGCAGCGGAGGAGCCGTTGGTTCTGCCGGAGGCTGAGGTTCAGGCAAAACTTGCTCTGGCAAGCCAGGTTTTGGCGGCTCAGTAGTGCTATCTACCGAACTAGCTGGCCTGCTGTCGTGACTTAAAAGAGGCTCTTCTGTTTCAGGCAAAGCTGAGCCTAGTGGATCAATACTAGGGTCTAGGCCTTCTGGCTGGCTGTTCGCCGTTAGAGTACCGCCCATAGTTGGGGGTTCAGTAACCAATTTAGGGCCTTTGACTTTCAGGACGCTGGGTGAGACCTGGTTTTTAGAGTCGTCTTGGACTGGTTTTTCTGCCGACTTTTCGGGATTTGCTGGTTCGGGCTGTTTTGACTCATCTTCAGTAGATGGCTCTTCGCTTGGCTCTTTAGGCTCCTTTGGCTTTTGGGCATGAGTAATTTCCAGGGTGCCGTTGTCTGAATCAGAGGTTTGGCCCGGTGTGTTATCTTTAGACGTTTTGTTTTTGTCTCTAGCTTCACTATGTTTAAGGTCGACTGAAGGACCCTCCAATTTGGTAGCCACTAGTTGCTGGTTGGCGCCGGCGCTCATCAGTTCGGCGCTGACGCTCATAGTTTGGGAAGTCGTTTTTTCATTACTGAATCGGCTGGTTTCGGCTACGATGCCGGTTAGTAGAGCCGTAGCGATCTGGGAATCAAGCAAATCTGGGCCTAAGGAGCGACTGATGTCCGCTATTAGTTCACACAAGCTACTAGTCTGGGTATCGTGCCAATTTATGGTGCCAAGTCCCCCATCTGGTTGGGTATTGACTGTCGCTACTGTGGCATCGTGAAGAATTCGGCCGTGGGCGGTGATGGCGTTGTCCAGGTCTTCCTGTTCACGCACGCCCAGCGCTACTACTAAATCGACATTGAAATCACCCTGGCTAAATTCCAGGTCATCGGCACTCAGTGAAGTCCGAAAAGGCGTGATGAAGATCTTTACTACCCGGTCTTCAACTTTGTAGCGTAGTTTGTCGGCTTTTGACTTATCGAGCGCGATTATGAAGTCGCGTAAACTGTCGGTGTTCTTCTCGAGCGTCGCTTCCGGCTGCAAAAATTCCAGAGTCGAAGGCACCTCACCACTAAAAACCGCTGTGGCATGTTTGTTGAGCTTGTTCAACATAAGCGTCAGGCCTATGCAAGCCGCCAACTGGTCAACCGAAGGGTCCGCACTGACCGTTACCAGAATATTATTCGAGACCTTGAGTCGGTCTATAAGCTGCTGCTTAGGGTTGGGTTGGTCATCCATAGTTTTTATTTTTAACTTTGATTTCACATTATCATACTTGCTTATGTTTGTCGAGCTTTTTTAGGGGGTAGATTGCGGATTTTGAGTCAGAGAAATACGTTGATTAAAATTTAGGGTTTCAGGCCTCTCAACTTCTTCTTTACAAATAGCATCCTTATCTGTTATAGTTAGCCCTCGAAGCAAATACAATCTAAGTTAAGGAAATCTATGCCCATTATCAAATCCGCCAAAAAGCGCGTCCGCGCCGCCCGCAAGGCTACTGTCCGCAATGCCAAAACTAAGCGAACGCTTAAGACCGCGCTTAAAAGCTTCAATAAATCCCTGACTGGCGACAGCCACTCCAAAGCCCAAAGCGCACTGGATAAAGCCGTTAAAAAAGGCTTAGTCCACAAGAACAAAGCCGCCCGCACCAAAAGCCGCTTGGCCAAACAAGCCAAAGCCGCCGGCGCTAAAGCTAAAACTTCTGCCAAAGAAGCTACGACTCCTAAAAAGACCGTGGCCAAGAAGCCAACGACCAAGAAACCCGCAGCTCGCAAAACTACCAAGAAATAGATTCGCTGGGCTTTAAACTGCCGGGTGCGGCCTTTTCGAGGTATACTTTTCCTATGAATCTAAAAGGCGACGTCATTGAGGAAAGCCTGACGAATAAAGATGTACTTGGTGGCCTCAGAATTGTATCGACTAGGGTTGAAAAAGTTACCGAAGAGCACAAAACTCCTTGGCTCAAGCAATGGACCTTGCATACCATTGAAGTCCCAGCAGATGAAATCGAGGTGCTTGCCGAGAAATTAAGTCATGCCCTAGAGCCCAACTATTGGTATGTAGACTTTAAAAACGATTTCATCCATTACGTCATTTTTCCAAATAAAATATTTAAAGTTAATCCTAAAAATCCCGATGAATATAAGCCAGCCATAACCTACGGGGTAAACCTGGGCATCCCTTTTTATCAGCTAGAATTCTCTCCGGATATTGTGTGGGATGATGAAAAACCTAGATCTTCTGAGAATTAGCTTAATTCAGCTAAGCTAAGCAAATAGTGCTTCAGGGCCTCGTCGGGGTCTATGTTTTCGCGTTTGGAGCGGACATCGATTTTTAAGAGTTCAGCTATGAGTTTTTTGAGCTCGGCCAGGCTTAAGAGCCGGGCAATGTTTTGGCTTTTGCGCACCACGAACGGGTTGAGTTTGGCTTCTTGGGCAATTTGGTCGGGGCTCCGGTCGCCGCCGGTTTTGATGATCGCCAGCACGTGAAGCTGCCAGGCTAACATGGCGATGATCTGCGGCGCCTCGACCTTTAGTGCTCGCTGTTCGTCGTAAAGTTCCATGGCCCGGCGGGAATTGCCGTCAAAGCCTGCTTCCAATAGTTGGAATATGGTGCTTTGTGGTGCCGCTTCGCTCAGCAGGTCAATGTTTTCCCGACTGATTTTAGGCTCGTAAATCAGTAGTTTATCCAGCTCATGGCCCAACATCAGTTGGTTCGGCCCTACCCGCTCCACCAAGTAGCGGGCATCGCCGGAACTAATTGATCCGCCGCGGTCTTTGGCCGAGCGGACTAGCCACTGCGCTAAACCATTTTGGTCAAGCGCCGGAAAGCTCCGAAAATCGGTTTTAGACTTCAAAAATTTGTAGTAGCTCAGACGCTTATCGAGTTTTGGTTCGACAATCACAATGTCGATAGCGTCTGATGCCTCAGCGAGTAATTTTTCGGCGCTTTCGGCGAATTGTTTGTTCGCGCCAGGAGTCCGTAGCACCACCATTTTTTTGCTCGCCAGAAACGGCAGGCTGGTTATGGCCTCTTGGATCCGGGCAAAATCTGCTTCCGCGCCGTCCACCCGCTCCAATGCCAGGTCGCCGTGCTCCGCCACGAACCCAGTCACCAACTTGTCCAGCTCATTTTTCAAACCAAAAGCATTTTCCCCTGTCAAAGTAGTAATCACTCCAATAAGTATACCTAACCGATGACCTTCTACACTAAACATCCTATCCTCGGCTCAGAAGCCTTAGACAAGAACTAGCCCTCTTAAATTAGCTCGGCAAGTAAACTTGGGCGCCATTTACCATTTCTATTAGCCCAGTCATCTCTGCCATACCTATGGGCTGGCCGTTGAAACCCATACGCTCTTCTAATTCCCGGTTTGCCCGTTCGTTTGCTTCGTCCATCCTAGTTGGCTGGCCTTCCGAGCCCAAATTTGAACCTCCCATTCCCGCCAGAGATAGGATCTTTTGGCCTACCCGGCCTCCCAGCCTTTTTTTGGCACCCAAATCGGCAGAGTCGTAACGAATCACTTCCCCGCCTTCGCGCCCTAGCCACTCATCTTCCAGCAGACTATAAGTAACTCCCTCCGCGCTTCGCTTTTTACCTCTTAAGCCCGCAAGGGGCACTATAACAACATCCCTCCTCGCCGACTTATCAATGTTAGGGTCTTCTGGCCAGTTATTAATAAGAATATCTACCCGCTTACCATCATTACCTTTACCTCTTAAAAACAAGTGGTTATAGCCATTGGCCCCCAATGTTTCTGAAGGGTGGTTTAACAGAACATCGTCTGTGAAACTTTTAAATGCTCTGCGCACAAGTTCGCGTTCTTCAAGCGATACTTCTTGTTGGCTACCGTCAAATGTTTGTTGAAATTCGAATAGAGGCATATTAGCTATTGTATCAATATTTTGTAGTTTTGTCAAATTATCTAGCTTCTGCTGTCTCTGTTTTCATGGTAGTATTTAGAGGCAAGACTTATGGCTCAAGTAACTATCGTTTCGAACCGGCTGCCTGTAAGCGTCAAAAAAATAGACGGAAAATTAGAATTTTACCCGAGCGACGGGGGCGTAGCCAGAGGCTTATCTTCCTACATTCAAGATCGTCATCATCTCTGGATCGGTTGGCCAGGCATAGCCAGCGAAGATTTAGAGGGCGACGATAAGAATTTTATCGCCGGTGAGCTCAAAAAATACCACTGCTACCCGGTATTTTTAACCCGCGATCAATTGGACGAATACTATAACGGCTATAGTAATAAAATTTTGTGGCCGCTGTTTCATAACTTACCAACTAAACTAGATAACCACGAACGCTACTTTAAAACTTATCGAGCCGTCAACAAACTATTTGCCGAAGTCATACTCAGCCGAGCGCAAACGGGCAGTAATGTTTGGGTCCATGACTATCTGTTGCTGCTATTGCCCGAGATGCTCAGAGCTGAAAGGCCAAAAGCTAACATCGGCTTTTTCTTACATATACCTTGGCCCTCACAGGAAGTTTTTACCGAGCTGCCGGAAGCCAAAAAATTGCTTAGAGGAGTCCTTGGCGGCGACTTGGTTGGTTTGCACACTATAGACTACGTCAATAATTTTCTAGAGACTTGCGCAGAGTTCTATGGGGCAAAAATAGCCGAAAACAAAATTATTTTGCCAAACCGTAGTGTTAAAGTGACTGATTTCCCCATTGGCATAGACTATGACAAGTTTGCCCAGTCCAGCGAGACAATCTTGGTTAAGAACCTTGCTAAAAAATACCGGGAAAAATATAAGGGACTTAAAGTCATCCTTACTATCGATCGGCTAGAACCGACCAAAGGCTTAGTGGAGCGCCTGGAAGCTTACCGGCAGTTTCTAAAAACCAACCCGCGGTTTCATGGCCGGGTAGTTATGGCTATGCTAGCTGTTCCCTCCCGAACCGAAATAGAAGATTACCAAAAACTAAAGGCTAAGGTCGAAAGATTGGTTGGCAAAATTAACGAATCCTTTGGGACAGTCAGCTGGCAACCCGTCGATTATATGTACAAATCTATCCCCTTTGAAGAAGTTGCCGCCCTTTACAGCGTAGCTGACGTTGCTTTCATAGCCCCCATCATAGATGGCATGAATCTGGTCGCCAAAGAGTACGTCGCTAGCAAAAGTAAAAAAGCCGGTGTTCTGATCCTAAGTGAAACGGCTGGTGCTGCCCAGCAACTCAAGGAAGCTTTGCTGGTCAATCCCCTCCAGCGTTCTTCGTTAGTCGAAGCCCTAAACCGGGCCTTTGAAATGTCTGAGCGCGACCTCAAAAAACACATGGCCAGTATGCAGCAAAGCGTTGCGGCCAATACCATCTATAATTGGGCCGACAACTTTTTAGTCGCCTTACGCCAACCAACTTTAGCGCAGCCTTTTACCAAATTACTTAAAAATAAGCCGCAAAAGGAAGTCCTAAGAGCTTACAGAGCAAGCTCTAAACGCCTACTGCTATTCGACTACGACGGCGTGCTGTCGCCTTTTTTCTCCGTGCCGTCTAAAGCCACTCCCTCCACTCAACTTTTAGTACTGCTGCGTAAGCTGGCAGAAGTTCCTGATAACGACATTATACTTATTAGTGGGCGGCCAAAGGCCGATTTAGAAGCCTGGTTTGGTAGCCTGCCGATTAACCTAGTAGCCGAACATGGGGCTTTTACCCGTAAGGCCGACTCTCCTAATTGGCACAAAACCTTTTCTAGTAAGACGCCTTGGCAATCCAAAATCATGTCCATTTTAGAATTTTATGCGGCAAAAACTCCGGGCGCCTTCGTGGAAGCCAAAGAGAGCACCCTGGTTTGGCATTACCGTATGGCTTCAGCTTATTACACCCAAAAACACTTGGTTATATTAAAAAGACTGCTTAAGCCTTTGGCCCGAAAATATGGGCTAGAAGTATGTACTGGTAGTATGGTTTTAGAAGTCCGCCCACAAGGCGTGCATAAGGGTCTAGCCAGTGCCAGCTGGCTAAAAGCTTACCATGACTTCGTACTGGCCATTGGCGATGATAATACCGACGAGGATATGTTCACCTACTTGCCCGACAGAGCCTATACTATAAAAGTTGGTCATGGCCCCACGGTCGCCAAATACCGTTTACAATCTGTAAATGCTGTTTTGGATCTACTAGAAAAGCTAGCGAAATAAATTAAAGCTTCTGGCATTTGGGACAGAGGTGAGTACCCCGCCCGGCTACTCGGGTTTTGATGATGGTGGTGCCGCAGCGCGGGCACGGCTGGCCGTCACGGCGAAAGACTTTAGCAAAGCTAAGGTAGCTGCCTTTGCGGCCTTCGGCATCCACGTAATTCTTGTCCGTCGAGCCACCTTTATCAATACTCAACTGCAATACATCTTGCAGTGACTTATGCAACCAATAAATTGTCCGATCAGACAATTTATTGGTTAGGGTGGCAGGGTGGATTTTGGCAGCCCACAAGCTTTCGTCGGCATAGATGTTCCCCACTCCAGCCAGAACAGTTTGGTCTAGTAAAACTGCTTTTATATTGCTGTTTTTACGGCGCATGAGCCGCTCTTTCATAACTTGCCAGGTAAATTCAGCACTTAGCGGCTCTGGGCCGACTTTTTTGAAGAAATCTAGGTTCACTACTTCGGCCGTGGGCATTAACCGTACCCAGCCAAACTTACGCTGGTCGTTAAAGAATAGCTTGCTGCCGTCTGTGAACTCAAAAGTTACTCGCGTGGATTTAACCGGCAGCTCACCAACTAGTGAATCGTTAGGGTGCCCGCCCCCAAACCGAAGCGAAGCTTCCTTTTTTTCGTCATTCCGGACTTGATCCGGAATCCAGTCAATTCTTGAATCGCCCTTGGCGATACCTCTTTTACTGGATCCTCTGGTCAAGCCCGAGGATGACGCAGTGGAAGCTTCCTGTCTGCCAACAAAAACTAACTGTCCGGTCATTTTGAGGTGGATTACCAGGGAGTATTTGCTGGAAAGTTCTATGAGCAATACTTTGGCGCGGCGGGCTACTTTAACGACCCTTGCGCCAACTAAAAACTGCTTTACGTCTTCCGGAGCATTAGGAAAACTCTTAGGCCAGTCAAAATCAACTTTCGAGATAATCTTGCCCGGCAACAATTTGGATAAGCCAATTCTAATCGTTTCAACCTCGGGCAACTCCGGCATACATCAAGTATGTCAGAATCAGGCTAAATCTGTCGAGTGAATCAGCTTAGCTATACCTAGCCATAGCTAAAACATCTGCTGTTATCGTGGCCGCGCATTCTGCGGCTTCTTTGGCACCGATTTTGATTTTAGGCTCTTCGCCATTCGGCCCAGGGCCACCCTTACCACCACCATGTGGATTAGGACTAGATTCATAGATAGTTGAGTCTGGCGCTACACAAGTAACTCCAAACGATCCATCAGACAACCTATAAAGCGAGACTCTTTGCTGAACTTGCTGCCGATCAAAAACAGTCGCTTCTACACTACTAACATTATTTACGTTTAATTCTTCATATCCCGGAAACTTGGCCGAAGCAGCCTTTTTAGTGAAAGCTACGTTAACAGCAACTTCCTTACCACCATAGTCAGAGAACTGCCAACTGGTTTGTCCGTTACGAAACCTAACATCTGCCGCGAAAGGATCAGCGACTTTTTGGGTTAAGATTTCTTGAGCACCCAGATTTTTGTAATGTTTGATCTCAAATCCATCTTTTTTATCACTCTTTAAAATATTCGGCAATAAGGCAGCTCCAGTAATTAGTAATGCTACGCCACCACCTGCGGCTATTTGACCGCGACTTAGACGTCGTCTACGTGGGCTTTGTTCGTCACTTGGATTGCTCATAAATAATCTTTCTTAGCTAAAAACTTATTTTTGTTTTTATTTTTTTGATGACTACATCGTAATACTATTTAGGCATTTTGTCAATTAATTTCCACTTCTACAACTGTGCTGTGTTATAATACCTCTGTTATGATTCGCTTGTTTTTGACGTAAAATCCCCTGCTACTCCGACTTTTCATTACCTTAAATTTGAGGTTGTTTTATGGCAAAACAAGATAATTCTTCTAATAAATATTCGCTTCCCCGAAACATTCTTCGCTCACTAAAGTTAAACTGGCAAGTCAACCGCTTTGCTTTAGTTGGCTATGGGGCGCTGGTAGTTCTGCAAGTTATTAGTAGCGTGCTGACTATCTTTTTCTCTAGCCGCATCATTGGCGAACTAACTTTGGCCGTCCAAAACCGGCCGGTGCATTTACACCGTCTGTACCTGTGGCTCGGTTTAAGCGTAATCTCGATTATGGGCGAAAGGTTTGCTTGGCGCTGGCTTAACTTCTTAGAACGCCGCAGTTGGATTCGCTGGTATGTCCGGATGACTTTAGATTTTAACTCTGCCGTGGCCAGCCTGGATATGCCCCAGCACCACGACAACGAATTTCAAAAGGTACTGAATAAATTAACCCAGCAATACCAGTACATCCCTACCCAATTCGCGAATTATACCTTGCAGCTATTCCATTCCACGATTAGGTTAATGTCTTCGTTGGTCATCGTCATTAGCTTCGCGCCACTACTGGTGCCTTTACTGATCTTTTCACTTATACCGAATTTTATAACCGAGCGTCGCCTCAGCAAATTGCAGTGGAGTTTATGGGGCGAAAAGGGCGACAATAACCGGTTGGCTTGGCGGTTAACTTACTACCTTCAGGATAAGAACAAGCTACAAGAAACCAAAATTTTCCAAACCCAAAAGTATTTGTTAAATCGCCTAAGCTCCCTGCACCGAGATTTTTATGGCCGCCAAATTAAAAACATCCAGCGCATGCGTTGGCCGGCATTTGGCAGCCTAATTGTTGAAGGTATTGTGCTTTTAGGCGTAGACCTGTGGCTTATTCTCCGGGTCGTGCACCATACGCTGACTCTGGCCAGCTTTAGCTTTTATTCGGGCATCATTTTCCAGTTCGGCAGCTCGCTAGGTTTAATCGTTAACTCATTTGCCTTTTTGAGTGATGAGAACGAATACATGAGAGATTTATTTAAAATGTTCGATACCAAGCCGGCCCTACTGCAAGCTGCCAAGCCTCTAAAATTAGATTTGGCCAAGCAGCCAACCATTGAATTCCGGGATGTCTGGTTCCGCTATCCGAACAGTGATGTTTGGGCGCTGCAAGGCGTAAACTTTACGCTTCGTCCGGGTGAAAAAATTGCTTTCGTGGGTGAAAACGGCGCTGGTAAAACTACTATTATTCGTCTGTTGCTACGGTTTTACGATGCCGACAAGGGGCAGATCTTGGTCAACGGCAAAGATGTTAAGGAGCTGGATTTGCCTAGCTATTACCACCATATCGGTGTGCTTTTCCAAAATTTCAACGATTACCCGCTTTCCGTCCGGGATAACATCGCCATCGGCCGGGTTGAGCAATTTGCAAATGATAGCGGCGTCGAAGAGGTTGCCAAGCAAGCCGACGCTGATAAGTTTATCCAAAACTACCCCAAAGGTTACGAGCAAATTTTGGAAATCGGCTTTAAAGACGGCATTGAGCCTTCCGGCGGGCAATGGCAGCGGATCGCCCTTGCCCGGGCGCTATTCCGCGACGCGGACATCTTGATCTTGGACGAGCCGACCGCCGCGGTTGACGCCAAGAGCGAATACGCCATTTTCAAAACTCTGGAAGAACACAGCAAAGGCAAAACGACTATCGTCATCTCCCACCGCTTTAGCACAGTGCGGACCGCCAAACAGATTTACGTGCTAGATGGCGGCAAGATCGTCGAAGCCGGTTCCCACGCCAAACTCATGGACAATAAAGCCGGCTTATACCGCGAAATGTTCGAAAAACAAGCCGCCGGTTACCGCTAATATCTCTGTTAAATTACCGATTAATTTGACCTATAGTCTAAATTAATCACTCAGTTTAGGCGGCCGGTCACTTCAAAATGGTGTAAAGCAGCATCTAGCCGCTGGATTTCGGCGCGTTCGGCCGGCAGCATTAAGTCCAGGTCACGTTGGGCCGGGTCGGCGTACTGGCCTAGCATCTGTTTGGCTTGAGCTACTCGCCAGTCAGTCTCCGGCCGGTTGTTGATTAGCTGTCTTAAAGCGTTTAGGATTAGGTCTGCCTCAGGCCCCACAAACTGTTCCATTTCTGGCAATCTGGTGTAATCAACAACCTCGTCGAGTAAAAGAACGGTTTTGGCCTTTAAGTGCTCGTCCGTCGTATAATAACGTGCCAAATGATCAACCATAAATACTTCCGCACTGTCCTGGAGTACAAAAATTGGTTGGTCATCGGGATTCTTTATGCGGCGCATATATTAAGTTTTTATTTCTTTTGCTAATTATCGACTATATGCCCCGCCAACAAGTAGTCAATAGCCCTGTTTAAGCTTACTTCTTCGGCCTGTGATTAATATCATCGACTATACTGTAGGCATGGATAGCTTGAACGATATTTTGGGGCGCAAAGACTTCGACCTGCCGCCGGAAATTGTAGCCATTAAAAAATACATTCGCGATGAATTTCAGGAAGAGGTTGAGGTGATGGTCCGGGAACGCGACATTGTGGTTGCCTGCAACAGCGCCGCCCTCGCCGGCACGCTCCGGATGCGCGGCCCGATTCTTAAGAAATTGGCGGCCACCGATAAACGCTTGGTCTTTAGAATCGGTTAAACAGCGGCTGTCATGCTGAATTTATTTCAGCATCCATGCAAACAGTATAATACGAACGTCTTATCTCTTCGTTTGGATCCTGAAACGAGTTCAGGATGACAAATTACTGGACTAACATTTTCTCGAGTTCGGTTTTCATTTGACTAAAATCTTGATAGCAAATGGCTCGCATGCCCAAATCTTCGGCGGCGGTACAATAGCGTTCAACGTCGTCAACTATTACGCATTCCTCTACTTCCACGCCCAACCTCTCAGCCACTGCCTGGAACATCCTGGTGTCCGGTTTAGTAGCGCCGATTTCGAAGGAAAACACCATAGTGTGGAACATGGCCTGCTCTTCAGCCGTCAGGAAATGTTCACGAATCCAGTTCGTAGCTACATTGCTCAGTAAAGCTATTTTGTATGACTTCCCCAGTTCTTTTATGTAAGCCAACAGTTCACTATTTTTAATCGTTTCGTTATCTAGCATGTCGTCCACGTATCTTGGCTGCTTACCGGTGAGGTCTTGGACTGCCTGGAGGAACTCAGGCTTACTGATAGCACCAGAATCATAGGCGTGATTAAGTGTAGTGGCAGCCGCCTTCTGGCTTTGGGGCAAAGTGCCAGTAAACTCCTTCCAAGTATCGGTAGTCAGCACACCGAAACAATCAAATATAATCGCTTTGACCATCTTCTAATTATAACTGGAGAGTTTAAATGAACCCTCTTAAATTAGAGGTTAAGACCAAAGGTCAGCTGGTCGTAGTTGGGTACCTGAGCGTGGAAAAGATCAAGCACCAGTGAAGACTTGCCCTTAAAAGTAGCAAGGCCACCGCAAGAGGTTGACCAAAAGTGTTCAATCTTCTTACCAGCGGCATCTTCTATTTCGTAGATATAGCGCCTACCATCCGGACAATAGCCACGTTCGTCTTTAAGTTTGCTTTCGGTAGTGCCTAAAGTATAGCCAGAGTGCTGCAGTGCGAATAAGAAGTTGGTGTAGGCACTGAGCGTCATAGGGTAAATTTGCTTGTTGATAACGTTGCCGTCATAGCCTTGCAGGATCTCAAAAGTAGTAGCATTACGGCCAACTTCTATCTGTACTTGGCGGTGGTTTTCTGGAGCTACGATGGCCCCATCTATAGTCAAACGGGTAATGGTATCGGTGTTAGCGTAAGATACCAGCGGCTTTTGGGTAACAGGCACTTTATTGCCGCCGCCATGGTTAAAAATGAGCACTATGAGTAAAATCAAGAGCCCTAGGGTGAGTAGAAAACCTGCAAGATAACGCATTTCTTCCTTAAAACCTCTAATTACTAACATATATTATCACAAACGCTAGCATTTTGCAACACTTTTGGCCAGCGACTATCCTATGAGAGAAAATAAAGAGTGGCCGGAGGCGTATAATCACACTATGATTTCAGACGCTCTAGCTCTAATCGAGTTTCTACAAAAGAATAAAGCAAAATACGACACCCTGAGTGCATTGTTTAATGCAGAAGGCGATAAAATCGAAGGCAGTCAAGAGTTAGAATTGGAGATATTACAGGTTAAAGGTACGCCAGAAGTTTGGTTTTACAAAGTGAAGCCTCTACCGGATTACGTTTTTATGACTATGCCCGTTGTATCCTGTTATACGGATTATGGAACTGAGCTCGGTCGCCAAAACCCTACATCAGACTTTTTTAGATTTGTTGCGAATCCACTTTCTAACTTCACATCAAAACCGGTAGGAAACCTAAAGGTTAACTTCTCTGTTATCGCCTATAAGCCTAAGCAACTACTTGATAAATTAGAGTAACAAGCAAGAAATTATTTAAAAAAACACTATTGCTAATCTACTTACTGTAGAGACATGCTCGCCTTTTGGCCTTCACGACTGCTGGGCTGACGTGGCATAATGGGGTGATGCGTTTACGCTACGAAACCGGCATTGCCACCAGCGCCCAATTCATAACCATGACGGTGCTGAACTTTGTGAATGCCATCTCTGCCAGCGTTTCTGGCTGCACAAACCACAACGGCGATTGCGTTAGCAACATGCTGCTTTCCATGATGTATTTCATTGTGGTGGCAGTCTGGTTCGGTTTCCTATCAGTCTTAGGCTATGCCGCCCAAGACAAGCGCAGTAAACGCCTGGCGCAAGTGCTGATTGCCGCCGAAGTTATGGTAGCGCTAGTTGCCGCCTTTGACGCCAAGCACCACCCAGATACTCTAGGCTTAGTCACCAGTTTGATTGATTTGGCTTTCGCGGTCTGGGTAATCACCCTGGCCTACCGCTTAATGCGTTCCAACGGCGGCCGTGTGGTCGCCCCTACTACCAGGCGGCGCCGGTCAAAAGCGCGTTTGTAAACTTTTTGGGGTATTTGTGGCCCAGCCGCTTGGCTGCCTCTTCCCTGCTTACCCATTGAAAAGCCGTGTGTTCCCGGCTGATCCTGACTTTGCTGTGTTCGGGGATTTTTATCCTGTAAACCATCAGCAGTAAACCTACCATCTGAGTGGTTGAAATGGGTATTTTGTGGTTGGAGACCACCGCTGTTAGGAACTGGACCGAACTAATCTTCTTTATGCCCGTTTCTTCTTCGACTTCCCTGCCTAAAGTTTTTAGTACGCTATCGCCTTCTTTGATGCGCCCGCCGGGGATATCCCAGTAAGGTTCGGTGTTTTTGCGGTGCGTCGAAACATCGGCATGCAACAGCAATATCTGTTTCTTGCTATTCTCGATAAGCGCTTTTACTCCAACGTGAAATAACTTTTCGTCAGGCATGTTTATATATTTTAACAGAAACGGCTTATTTACTTTTTACTATTTGATGGTATAATTTAGAAATGCACGAAGGGCTCGTTGATCCTGGAGATAAACCACCAGTTCCTATAGGGGCGGCTATCGCCAATGCCCTAGAAGAGTGGTTAGTAGCCGAGGCGGAAGGATCCAGCGAGCCTACCAGTAGAAATGCTTTCCTTAATGATTTTGACATGATGGGCACGGCGATTACCTTGCCTTATAACCACACTGATAATATAAACGGCCAGAAAGCTTTGAACCATTACGGCAGACTTAAATCTTGTACCAATCATCTTAAAGAACTTCTAGAAACCGCTACGCCAGAGCAAAAAGATGACCTTATCGCGCGCCAAATATTTTGTACTCAGATGTTTTTATCGGGCGCGTACCGTACGCAATGTTTCATGCGGGCCAAGAATGCCGAAGAATATGTCGAAGCCAGAAAAGCCGGCATAGGTATAAACCTGAGACTCTGCGTAGAAGATTATTTAGCCTGGGGTTTTAATGGCTCTGTTGAACCGGATTTACGCGTTAAAACCATTCATCTCGGCGACCTGGTCGCTATGACCTACAAAACCCATGATAATGGGTTGGAAACCTTGGAGCTGCTGCATACGTTTGGCCGTTATTACAGAGGTGTCTCAGATTCCCCAATAGTTGAAGCCTTAAAAGCTATGCAAGGAGACTGGGTTAGGTTGGCGGTCGGCTATATAATTTTCGCCGCCCAAGAGCGAGGTGGAGATTTGGCTAGGGTTCCTTTCTGGGAAGCAAAAAGCATCAGCGATGTTCCCAAGATTTATTATCCCTTCGCCGGCAATCGCTGAACTATATCCACTACTATTTCCTTAAGGTCGCAATTAAGCGGTCAGGATCGATAAATAAATCCAAGGCATCATTAATGGTTGGCACAACGATCTCACAAGCTAGCAAAGTTTGTATATTAACACCTTCTGCCTGCAAAGTTACAATACCAAGCTTAACTATTTTCATAAGCTCTAAATCAATTAAGCCGTTGCCAATTGAAACACATGTTTCTGGCCCGAGCTTTAGGGCTTCATTCTTCTTGTCTTCGGCACCTTTTGCCAATAACCAATCAACACCAAGTTCTGTAGCAATTTGGTCGGCGTCGCCACGAGTATTACCACTGAAGAAAAGGATTTTGAAACCTTGTTCTTTTAACTTACTTATTCGCTCTTTTACACCGCTAACAAGCTGGCCCGCAACTGATAGCGTCCCATTTAAATCTAAGATGATTGTTTTAAGTTCCAATTCACCAATCCCTGGAATTTGATAATTCATAATGCTCCTTAATCTATTAAATCTTCCTCTTTTAGTTTTGGCATTATTTGGTGTTCGAAAATGGAGCCGACCTTCATGCCTTTGGGCGGCTTGGTATCAATCCAGGCTATGTGTTCAACCTCACTGCTCGGCACGGGTTCGCCTTTATAATTTTTAACCCTGAAGGCTTCCATTTTGACCTTCTGGCCCGGGTGGTTAGCGGCCTCGGCCTCAAACACGCCGAAAAATTCTAAATCTTTTTCACTTACCTTTATATCAAATTCTTCCTTGAGCTCGCGCACCAAAGCTTGTTTGGGCGTTTCGCCAGGTTCGATCGAACCGCCCGGGGAGATGAAAAAATCTTTGCCAACCGATTTTTCAACCAGTAGCTTCCGGTCCCGAATGATGATACCGGCGGCTTTATAAATATCTGTACTCATGGACTCAAGTTTGTTAGATTAATGTGTTAATTTCATTGGTTTTCATAGTTTGGCGTTAAAGGCCGGATACGGGCTATCAAGAATTTTCATGTCGGTGGTCAAAAGAGTCATATCTTCAACCTTTGCTTGGGCGACAAGCATGGTATCGAAAGGGTCTTTTTGCGGTAATTTTACATCCATTATTTGGTCGACGTGCGATAAGTTTACAGGCAGTTCCAAACACTTTAGTAAGCTATACACCTCTTTTGCTGGTAATGGGATTCTAAGTTTACCTGACCTGACTTTTATGATCATTTCCCATATCGATACTACAGAAATGTACAAATCTTCCTCAGCCAAAATTTTCCTGGCCCGTTTGCCTAAACGCTCTGGATATTTTAAGGCCCAGAGTACCACGCTAGTATCTAGTAAATAATTCATAGCTAAACATTACCGTCAGGAAAAATACGGCTGTTTTCAAACATTGCCATAATTTCCGGATCTATATCGTCAAAATCATCCGGAATCATAACATTCAAGTTATCCTTCCAGGCTCCAAGTTGTCGCTTAGGCTGTGCTTTTTTTTCGACTCGTACCAATTTAACCTCCGGCTCGCCGTAAGCACCTATATAAACAGCTTCACCGGCCTTGGCCTGCTTGATGTACTTGCTCAAATTAGTTTTGGCATCATAAATATTAATAGTTTTCATAATTACCATTATAACCTTCTTGCCTTGACTAAGTCAAGTTAGGTTGAGGTGTCTTATTTTCGACACTTACTGCACATGGGTAGGATCCCAGCAAGTGCGGAGGTTTCTATCTAAACCTTTTAGTTCTTCCATATCTTCACTATCAAGTTCGAAATCAAAAATATCTATATTTTGCTTTATGCGGTCTTCGTGTACCGACTTCGGCAGCGGCACTGTTCCCTTTTCCACGCACCAGCGCAACATAATTTGGGCAGTCGTCTTGCTATATTTTTTAGCCAGTTTTTGAAGTACAGGATCATCCATATCATGCCCATGGGCCAGCGGCGAATAGGCTTCTACCACTATGCCGTTCTTCTGGCAAAACTCTACTAGTTCAGGCTGCTGCAGAAAAACATGCAATTCAACTTGGTTCACGGCTGGTTTGATCGAACACTCAGCTAACAATTCCTCAAGGTGTCGAATAGTGTAATTACTAACACCAACGGCTTTGGCTCGTCCGGAGTGGTAGATTTCTTCCATCTTTTTCCAGGCCGGGCGGCGTAGATGCGTAACTGGAAAATGCAATAGCAACAAATCTACGTAATCCGTCTGCAGGTTTTGCAGAGATTCCTCAAAGCTTGGTATAACTTCATCCCAAAACTGGTTATCATTCCAAATTTTGGTAGTGATAAATACTTTCGAACGGTCAACTTTTGCTTCTTGCAAAGCCTCGCCCAGATAGGCTTCGTTGCCGTAGATCTGTGCCGTGTCAAAGTGCCTGTAGCCTGCCTGAAGAGCCCACTTAACCGCTCGCTTGCATTCGTCTTTCTTCTTAACTTTCCATAAGCCCAGACCCACTTGTGGGATGGCGGTTTTAGAACTCAGTGGTATTTTTGGTACGTCCATGTCTTCTCCATTCATAACTTGCCCTATTTTAGATGATAAGAAATCCAGAGTTAGCTTCGCCGGCGGCATAATGAGCGTTTAACTCTTGAAACCCTGCTTCGCCAGGTCTAATAGTTCTTTGGGTCACGCATCCATGTAAAGAGCCGCTTATTGGATGGTCCGTAAAATCAAATACTGGAATTTTATAATCCGGCGACCCGCAGATTGAACCTTCATTGAAATCACAGTCCAAACAGCACGTATGTCTGGTTACTTTTCTGGAATACTCGAGGTTTGGGCACTCCCCTATCCTAGAGTCAATCATTACCTTCGGCGGTAGTTTTCCGGCAACCATCAGTTGATGTACTACAATCCTTATGGAAGTTTGATAAGCACTGGCCAACTCCAATATCTTTTCTTTTGTGATATCCCTTATAGACTCCAGCCGTTCAGATGGTACAACCACCTCAGCGCCAAATTGTTCGCAAAACTGTTCTTCGCGATAACTATAGCCTTCGCCCGAATAACCTAACACTAACTTTAGAAACGCATGTCCCATCTCATGGCCGATAGTTAGCTTATCTTCACCGTCTTCGCATCCCTTTAAATGAGGATTAAGCCTGATCCAGACGGGTGCATCGCCTTTCAAGCCCTCAATTCCCCCTAAGCCCTTACCGTCATAGTCAAACGACACGGGAATACCTAAGGCTGCGGCGGTTGCTTCAATATCTAAGGCTCCTTCTTTAGGCTCTCGGAATAGCTTGATCCATTTTTTAGCTCCAGTTAGGGACATAAGCGTATCCGGGCGATTCCTTAAGTCAGGATGAATCTCGTTAATCCAATTAGCCGGTTCGGCTATTCTAATTGGATCGGTGGCTTCGGGATCGTAAAAGGCTCCCTCAGGCTCCTCGTATGCAATATAAAAAGGATCCTCGGCGTAAGCCCCACTCACAGTTCGCCCCAATTATTACCGATTGCGGTATCGACGGTTAGCCTAACGGGCAGTTCGTAGGCTTTTTCCATAGTCTCTTTGAGCAAATCTGCTACTCGCTCGGCGACTGCCGCAGGACATTCCACCAACACTGAGTCATGAATTTGCAGCAACATGCGGCAATCGTTGTGCTGGGCGCGCAGTTTTTCATCTACGGCTATCATCGCTAGCTTCATGATGTCCGAAGCCGTCCCCTGAAAAGGCATGTTCACGGCTTGGCGGACGGCAGCTTCACGCACCATGAAGTTAGAGGAATTGATGTCTGGTGTTGGGCGGCGGCGGCCAAATAGCGTTTCGACATAGCCGTCTTTCTTAGCCTTTTCACGCACCGACTCTATGTAAGCCTTCAGTTTGGGGCGGACTGCGAAGTACTTGTCTATAAAATGTTGGGCGGCTTCGCGGGTCATGCCGGTTTGGACTGACAAGCCATGGACGCCCAAGCCATACATGACGCCGAAGTTGGCAATCTTGGCATCACGGCGCATGGTTTTAGTAACATCTTCTAGCTCGCGGCCGTACATCTCGGCAGCAGTGGCGGCATGCACATCAACGCCGTCGTTGAACTGCTCCATCAGGTCTTTGTCACCGCACAAATAGGCGGCTAGGCGAAGTTCGAATTGGGAGTAGTCGGCGCTGACCAATTTTTTGCCCTTGCCAGCCACAAAAGCCGTGCGGATGTGCCGCCCCAGGTCGGTGCGGGTGGGGATGTTCTGTAGGTTCGGGTCCGAACTACTCAGCCGGCCGGTTTGAGCTATGGTGAGCGCAAAAGTGGTGTGCAGCCGTGAATTTTCATCTACCAGTTTCGGCAAAGCGTCGACATAAGTGCTTTTCAGCTTGGCTACTTCACGGTACTGGGTTATTAGGTCGATGATGGGATGCTGGCCGCGCAACTTATCCAGTTCGTTGGCGGCGGTGCTATAGGCGGTCTTGCCCTTTTTAACGCCATGGGTCGGCAGCTTAAGCTTGGTAAATAAAATTTCCGACAGCTGGCCCGGGCTGTCGATGTTAAACTCCTCATCCGCATGGCCGTAAATTTGCTGGCGCAGGTCGGAAATGGCGTCTTCTATTTGCTCGGAAAACTTTTTCAGGTACGGCACGTCCAGTTCGATACCAACATATTCCATTCGGGCCAGTACCGGGATGAGCGGCCACTCCATCTTAGAGGCTAGAGATTGGAGTTTAGAGTTTAGGGACAACTCTTTGACTTGTTTGTCATGTAGGGTTTTGATGATTGAGATGATTTCTGGCGCCCTGGTAATCAGCTCTTCCAGGTCAAGATCGTCAATCGAAGTACCTTCATAATCCAGTTCAGATTGGGCCAGTTCGGTCAGCGAAGTTTCCCGCCGCAGCCCGTTTAGCAAAAAGGCGGCGATTTGGGTGTCATGGCCCACTGGCGGAAGATCAACGCCGAGTTCAATTAATACTTTTAGGGTCGACTTCAAGTCATAGCCAATGACAGGCTTGGATCTAAGATCTGAGAACCAAGAATTAAGAACTTTCTTATTGAGTTTGGTGAGGTCGAGGCTGAATGTTTGGTGACCATCTGGGCTGAGGATTAAAATTTGCGGGTCGCGGCCGTGTTTGCGCCCGCTGCGGCTATGGGCAAAAAGCTGTTTGGCTTTAGATAGGTCGAGCTCTGCTAACTTGGCGGCAGAATCAATGAGCATGTTTTTACCCGGTCGTAAGTGCGCATTGCCGTTTGCCGCAGCGTGGTTATCCAAAGCCACTTGCATGACCTCTGGTAGCTGCCGGGCCAAGGTGCGAAATTCCAGCTTGTTCAAAAGGTGCAGCACTTTTTCTGGCTGGATTTTGCTGCCATCGACTTCAGTCAAATTCAGTTTGATAGGCGCGTCCAGCCAAATGGCGCCCAATTTTTTGCTCAGGTAGGCCAGGTCCTTGCCGGCTTCGAGCTTTTTGCGCAAAGTTTCTTTTATGAGCGGCAAATTTTCGTAGACGCCATCCAGGCTTTTGTACTGTTTGAGCAGTTCAATCGCGCCTTTTTCGCCTATGCCCGGCACGCCGGGGATGTTATCTGACGAATCGCCTTTAAGCGCTTTGAGGTCTAGGAAAGCTGTGGCCGGGATGCCGTATTTGGCTTCAAAACTAGCCAAACTATAGAGGTCTATGTTCGACAGCCCGGTCTTGAGTATAAAAATCTTGGTCAGCGGGCCTATAAGTTGTAGCGCGTCCAGGTCGGAAGTCACCAGCAAAGTTTCGATGCCTTTGTTGTGCGCCTGCAGCGCCAGGGTGCCCATGATGTCGTCAGCCTCGTAATCGTCCAGTTCATAGAGCGGCCAGCCAAAAGCGTCCAGTAGTTCGTGCAAGACCGGGATCTGTTCTTTAAAATCGGCTGGTGCCGGTTTGCGCCCGGCTTTGTACTCCGGGTACATTTCCAGGCGTTTACGGATGTTGGTTTTGGGCTTGTCCCAGGCTACGGCCACGTAATCGGGCTTTAAACGGCGGATGACCTCCAGGGCCATAACCGCAAAACCATAGACACCGCCGGTCGGCGTGCCGTCTTTGGTCGAAAGATTCGGCATGGCGTAGTAACCGCGGTAAAAAACCGACTTGCCATCTATAATCGCTAGCCTCTTGGGCTTAGCCCGCGCCTCACTCATCTCTAACAGTATACCCTCAATCCATCAGACATAACTAACTAGGGTCCTGGGTTGGCTGGACAGTCCCTGTATTCGGCTGGTTCTCACGAAGGGCTCGCCGTTCGGCCAAAAAGTTTTCAAACCTTTCCTGCCAAGCTTTTGCCGCCTCCGCCACGACATCGGGGTCAATACCGAGCAGCCTCTTGACTAACTGGTTCCGGCGGTAGTTTATGTTCGAGGGTATTTCATGCTTCGCGTCGGCGATGTTCGCCGGGCGAGTTCCCCCCATATACATTCGCACTTCATCACACAACTCTTCAAAGGCCATAGCCCGTGAATGATGGCCTAATGATCCGTACTCCTTAAAGACATGTTCTTCCACGAAAGCTTCGGCTTCCGCTTGGCTGAAGTCTGGCAACGCCTTTAGGCGCAATAAACTTCGTAGAAAACTAATTGCCTGCTCGCCAGCCGGTTGTTGTTCTAGATCAACCTCTTCAGCATCGGCCTCTTCCACGGCCTCCGGTACAGCTGGAGCTCCATACCTCATTCGGAGGGAGTCAATCTCACGATCAAGAGGTGAAAGCAAACTCATATATCCAAACTTTTTTTCTAATTCTCCTTCGACTTGCCTAAAAAACTCTTCTGCAATTTTTGGGCGTTTAGAGATATGTTGCTTGGCTACCACCCAGTCCCGGCCGTCTACCGCGATAGCCTTCACACGCGAATCACTTTTTACTACTCTACCCTCTGTTCGGCTCTTGGCCGTCTCGTACTCCCAAGATTGTCCGATAACCAGGGGCGCATGACCTACCAGCCTTCCATATTGCAGATCTGTTGCCTCTTTGGCAGCTTTAAAATTAATGATCAGCCCTTTGTGGATGTAATACATATTACCGGACTCGGTGAGAACCACTACTCGATCGGGATTCAGACCTTCTGGCGCTTCTCTTTTGGCGCCGTAGTTAAGGTTCCAGCCAAGTTTAAAGCCAGGTTGTTCGTATACCCGCCCGAAACGTTGCGCGCGATTATTATCGGCAGTTATAATCTCTCGACCTTCGTCACGGAAGCCTTCTATCGTTACTACAACCAGGGAAGCAAGATATGCCTCGGTTGGCAGTAAATAAGCATGGGACATATCGCCTCTGTCAGACAGTCCTTCTCCGGGCGTTGAGCTCATCTCACATCCTCAAATACATTATTTACCTATTATATCATCAAGAAGTAAATATAGCAATGCGCACGCATTTACTTGGGTCGGCTGGCTCTAAAGTCCTAGCTTTCCAGGGCATCTTTAGAGATGCTATCAAAAACACTTAGAGTATTTACTATGCCGCCCTCATAATCACAAAGTGCGCGGCCCGCAATACCACCTAGAGAAGTCCTAGCTCTTTCGGCCAATACCCCGCTATCAAAGACCACAACTCCACTTTCGTTTAGCACTACTCTAATTAAAAAGTCGCCCGTCTCTTCTCCAGGTTGGGAGTCCCAGTCTTCCCCCATGCCTTCAGTCAGTGTGAACTCAGTAGAAACTGGCCTTGTATCTGAGGATGAGTCTAAGATTCTTTTAGCGCTCAATAAATCAATTGAAGTGTAGACTCGTTTACCATTTTCATCTTTTGTGACTCCAGAAACCTCTATTTCCGAACGGCCCTCTTTAATCGGCGTATTAAAACGAAGGTCGTGACTAATGACATTTGGGTCTTCGTGGTCGGGTTCTGGCTTATCCGTTGAATACTTAGGATCATCATTATGTTTCGCAAGTAGGGCAGTAAACGCTATATTTAGGCTGTCCTTAACCAGCTGGTTGGCACTGTTAAGCCGATCTTTGCCTTCTTGGGGTGTTAACTCTGTGCTGACGCAGTTCTCACTTAGTTTGGGTGGCTTAGAAGAAGCTGGGCTAGAACAAGCAGTAAGTCCTAGGGCTGCCACTAATAATAATTTGGGAAGTCTACGGAGTATATTATGGTTCTGACTTCTACTCGCAAGCATTATCAGCAACAGTCCCTTCTAAGAATAAATGTTAATTTTATATATTGTAACAATTTGCCAGTGATTGTCAATTAGCCGCGGGGTGCTGCTGCGAATAATCATCAATAAATTGCTGCAAATCTGGAATCCCTAAGTATTCTCTAAACCTGTCTTGTATGTGTGGGAAGGTCATATCCGTGTGCCGTAAATAACCGATAAAACTAGTCCCGCGCCAGCCACTAAGAGAAGCACCTACAACTATAGTAACCGGTGCCGAGGTAACAAACTCGCCGGCTTCTGTTCTGTAGCGCCACGCCTCCTCGCCAATAGCTATATCGTCGCAGCTAACCAACCGCTCTACACTGGGCCTACGCTGCCGCAAGGAACGCGCTACATCTACCATGAAGCCTTGCTGGGCATAATATATTCTCCCGTCTTTACCGACGACTGCTAAACGGCCATGGGCCGGCCGGGGTTTAGCTTGCCTTATGCCACCGCTGTAGGGTTCGGCGTTAAAATCAAACACATCGCCACGCTTACTGTACCTCCAGCCCACAATGATTTCATATTCATCAACTTCTCCAGAAGCTACTAGTCTTCGATCAGTTATAACTCTGCGCTTCCCTAAGGGTTGCCTAGAGACATCGCCACTGGTACTGGGAGGATATTCTGCCATTGGTCAACCTGTTCCCTTCTCAGTTACTACCTGGTCAAGCATTATGTCGTGCGGTTCGGATGGTATTGATTCCAGCCTGCCGAGTTCAAAGCAAACGCCAATCTTGCGGGCCTGGGGCTGGCTAGCCAAAAACCGGTCATAATTCCCACCGCCGTAGCCAAGTCGGTGCAATTTTTCATCAAAACCGAGCATCGGCACGACGACAACGTCAAATTTAGGAGTTTCTGTGGCAGAAGTTTTAGTAAATCCCGGATTTATCCGTTCTACCCGCCACTCGTCTTTAGACTTTGGCGAAGTATAGGTAACGATATTTGGAAATTCCGCCCAAATAAATTCTAATAAGCCGCGCGTATCAACTTCATTGAGCTCGGCGATCGGCAGAAAACAATGCAAGTTAGAAATTTGCCGCCAATCCACTGCCAGCTTCAAGTTTTCTGTAATCGCCTGACTTTTGTCTTCCACTTCAGAGCGGCTTAAGCTCAGGCGTGCGGCTTTGCGACTTTGGCGTAATGACTCTTTGCTCATACTAATTTTATGATACAATCTTTACCTTACTTTGTCAATCAGCTTAGCGAATAAGTTTGGCTTGCCAGGACTCATGAAACAAGTGGCCTGGGCATTGGGTTTGCTTGCTGACATCGCAGTGGCCCACTATTTGCTCTGGTTTGATTTGGACGTAATTGCTCCGGATCACTTCAGCTACAGCTTTGAGTGCTGCTTCGCTCGGCTCCTTCTCGGTTAAGTCATCGTCTATAGAAATGGCGATGCTGCAGGTATTCACCTCCCAATTGCCAGCATGCCAGCCAACGTACTTGTCATCCAAAATGTGTTCGGTGCTACCATTTTCCCGAATTAGCCAGTGGTAACCCCAAAAAACTTGCTCGTTATTATAAAAATGCCCGGACCAAACCGGCTTACCTTTAAAATCCCGTTCTTCTGCGCTGGTCGGATTGGCATAGTACATGCCGTAAATACGCAGCAACTGGACAGCGTTCAACCTTTCCAGTGTCATGCCCGGCGCGTTTTTGGTGTGGTGGATGACGATGGTATCTATCGGCCTACGCTCCCGGTCTAGATCTTCCCCACTCGTAGCTAGAGGTAAGGATTTCTGCCGCAGGGCAGTTTCGACCATTTCGTAAACTTCCCTTTTTATCTCCTTGCGCTTCTCAGGATCTAACTCCTTTTGGACTTGTTCTTCAAGCCGCTTGAAATCATCAGCAATATACAAATACCAATCCGGCTTGCCCAAAGCCTCCCGCCACATTGCTTCATCTACGAATTGAGTCATAGATCTATTTTACAAGCTCTAGAGAGCTTTCAATTTCGTGTTGGAATTTGGCAAGGTCTTGGCTGTTGTTTTCGATGAATATATCACATTCCTCTTTCACGCCGGCCATGTTGAGGGTAGCTTCGTCACCGGAGTGGTGCATTTCGGCTTGCTCTTCGGATAGGAATTGCTCGAAAGTCTTTTGGTCATCAACGGCCCTCAACCCCCCGCGGTTAGCGGCGTTGGCTTTAATGCGTTCATAACGAACTCTCGGGTTGGCGTCAACCCATACCATCGTTCCACCCAAATCATGTATCCGATCGGCTTCACCGGGGTTGCGCATGCTTGCCATGGCCACGCCGGTGTACCGGTTTTTCACCTTTTCATATTCGGCCATAACTTTATCGACTAATACGCCAAGCCCCGATTCCCGACGCCACTCGGCACTGAGCGCCCGCATGTGTTCCCGCGCCGGCGGCAAACTACGCCGTTCTAGTTCAGCTCTGAGCAAATCCGTTGCAGAAACAAATAAATAGCCATGCTTTTCGGCTAAAATCTGGCCAACCGTATCCTTACCCGATCCGTTCGTCCCCGCCAAGCCAATGATTTTTAAATTCATAATCTATTTATTCTATCAATATTTCAGATCAGTCAGGAACAGGTCTATGAAGTTCTTCTAACAATGCTTCAAGTTCTGGTAATTTACTACCAATAAACGCTAAGCGGGGACACACGGTTACTGCATCACCGCATTGGACTAACGCCGCAGCGGTAAGAGTCTGGCCGATTAGCTCTCTGACCTCACCAGAAACGCGAGTCATACGTGAAGTTACATTTAATAAAAACTCTTGCTCTTGATCAGCTTCGGCTACTTCTTTAGGTGTCGCACCAGACCAAGGACTAGCTGTCTCTTCCATCGCTTTTATCGCTTCACTTGCATCGACTAACATGGCCTCCGAAGTAGCGGCCATAGTAGCTCTTTCTCGCTCTAAGTTTGCTGCCACTGTTCTTACAGTCTCAGGATCTTTACACATAGCACATGGATTAAGCAACATAAACTTCCTTATTCCATAAAGAAAATCACCTTACTCAATAAACTATAATTATACAAGTTTATCTGTTGAAAGTCAAAGACTATTTAATGTAATCATGCAGTTTTTTGGCGTCGCGGTGTTTGCGAAGTTTGGCCAGGGCTTTGGCTTCGATCTGGCGGATGCGTTCACGGGTAACAGAAAATTCCTGGCCGACTTCTTCCAGCGTGTGGCTTTTGCCGTCTTCCAGGCCAAAGCGCAGCTTCAAAATCTTCTGTTCGCGCTCGGTTAGGGCCGAAAGCATGTCTTTGACTTGCTCTTTCAGCAGCTGGCCGGTGGCCGATTCCTCCGGGCTAACGGTGTCTTCGTCTTCGATAAAGTCGGCTAGCACCGAATCTTCTTCGTCGTCACGGATGGAAGCGTCGAGCGATGAAATATCTTGCTTGATCTTCATAATATGCTCGACTTTGTCGACATCTATCTCCATGGCTTTGGCGATTTCGTCGTTGGTAGGTTCGCGGTTCAGTTCTTGGGTCAGCCGCCTCTGGGTACGCAGCAGCTTATTGATGGTTTCAACCATGTGCACGGGAATGCGGATGGTGCGGGCTTGGTCGGCGATCGCCCGGGTAATGGCTTGGCGGATCCACCAAGTAGCGTAGGTTGAGAACTTAAAGCCTTTGTCAGGGTCAAACTTTTCAACAGCTCGCAGTAAGCCGGTGTTGCCTTCTTGGATGAGATCTAGCAAATCCAGCCCGCGGCCGACGTAGCGCTTTGCGATTGAGACAACTAGACGCATATTGGCTTCGGCCATTTTGTCTTTAGCGTCCTTTTCGCCAGCCACCACCCGTTGGGCCAGGGCTAGCTCTTCTTCGGCATTGAGCAGAGGGATCTTACCTATTTCCCGCAAATACAGCCGTACCGAATCGTCCGCCACGTCATCATCTAAGTACATGGTAGTAGTGGCCGCCAACTCTTCCTCTTCGGGTTCTTCTGCCGCCCATCCATCGGTAAAGGTAGTTTCGTCTGGCTCGGTAGCCGTAATCTCCACATTCAAATCAGCCAGCTCCGTGTAAAGCGCGTCAAGCACTTCAGCGTTTTCCGGCGTGTCCGCGATAACCGCAAAAATATCGCGCTGGCTAATATGGCCGTCTTTTTTAACTTTATCGAGCAGTTGCTGCTTTAAGTCTTCGTGGTCTTTTGGTTCAGTGGCTTTAGCTTGTTTCCTGGGGCTCATTCAGTCTAGCTCCTTGTACTTGTTTAAGTAGTAAATCATATTGCTTGGCACGTTCTAGCAAATCACGAGTCGCCGCCTCGCCAGCGGTTTCTAGTTCAGTTGCCACGCTTTGTTTTTGCTTTTTTACAAATTGTTCCACCAGCCGGGCCTGCAACCGAGCCGCTTCGTAATGAAGTTCCGTGAGCTCAAGGCCTTGGTAGAGTTCCTCATACTGTAATGCTAGTATTTTAGCATATTCTACGAGGTTTTGCACCTTTTTTAACTCCTCGTCTTTGCCGGAAAAGTCGGGGTTTTGTTTCAGGAATTTCATGACTTCACGGGCTTCTTCAGAGTAGAGCATGTCGGACTCCATGACCGCCAAGTACTGCCTGAGCCCAGGCCGAAGTAGCATCAAGCTCAAGAAATGGTCTTGAGTTTTGATATTTTCAATCATTTCTCTGGCTAGCAGCTTGGGTTCGGTTTTCATGCGACGCTGGCGCGTTGGCTCATCTGCTGATTTGGTTTGCTTGAGTTTTGATTTGAGGGCTTCGACACTCACTTGGATGGTACTGGCAATAGAGTTTAGGTAGTGGTCTTGTTCTACGGGGTCGGCTAGGCCGCGCACCACCGGCAGTAAGATATCGCTGTATTGGCGTTTGCCTTCGGCGGAGGTGATGTTGAGCAACTTTTTGTAGCGCTCCATCAGCCAATCCAGGGCGTATTCGTGCTTTTGAATAATTTCTTGCCACTTAGAAGCGTCCTTTTGGATAAGTTCGTCCGGGTCTTTGCCGCTCGGTATAGTAATGATGCTAAGCGAGACTTTGACCCGGCTAGCGATCGGTATGGCCCGCTCGGTGGCAGCCAGCCCGGCCTTGTCAGCGTCAAAACAGAGACGGATATCGCCCGTGAAGCGGCTGAGGGCTTTGAGGTGCGGTTCGGTCAGCGCCGTCCCGGCGGTGGCCACCACTTGCTGTACGCCAGCTTGATGACTAGCGATCACGTCCAAATTGCCCTCGACCAAAACTGCGAATTGGCTTTTACGGATAGATTCTTTGGCCAGGTGCAACCCGTAAATATGCCGGCTTTTGTCGTACAGAACCGTTTGCGGAGTGTTGATGTACTTCGGCGCGCTTGCACCGGGTCCGTCCTGGTGCATATCTTCCAGGAGGCGGGCCGTGAAGCCGATCACCCGGCCTTGCGGATCCTGCAGCGGGATCATCAACCGGCCGCGGAACATGTCTTGCACGCCGCCTCGGTAACTACGTGAGCTCAGGCCGGCCTGTTTGATTTCCGCCTCCGTAAAGCCCTTGCTCTTGGCAAAACTTACCAGCGCCGAACCGTTGTTAGGCGAGTAGCCTAACCGCCATTCCAGCGCCGTGGCTTTGGTGAATTGGCGCTTGGTTAGCACGTATCGCAGGGCTGTTTTATTTTTGGAAAACTGGACTTGATAAAATTTAGCGCTCAGCTCTAGCAGTTCGTACAAACGCTCTTTGTTAGGCCCGCCGCGCTGGCCCTGGCCGCGGAACTGTTCGATATCTATGCCAGCTTTGCGGGCCAGCAGCTCCAGGGCACCCTTAAATTCCAGCCCCTCCATTTCCATAACGAAGCTGAACATATTGCCGCCTTTGCCAGATGAAAAGTCATGCCAAATCTGCTTTTCCGGGCTGACCATCAGGCTAGGCGTTTTTTCGGCCGTAAAGGGTGATAGGCCGCGCCAGTTCCGCCCGGCACGCTTGAGCTGGACATACTCGCCAATCACATCTTCAATACTCAACCGCGTTTTTACTTCCTCTACCGCATCCATAAGAATAAGTATCTAGTATCTAGGAGTTAGGGGCAAGCATAAGAAAAGAGCCGGGTTGAGCGGCTCTTTATTTTGGGTTTATATCCTACCCTTTAACGTTTAAACAATTCCGTTGCGCTTAGCTTGCCGGTATTGCTCCTGAACATTGTCTGCCGCTTTAGAAGCACGGCGTTCTAGATTTCTTTGGCTTACAGCGAGATGTTTAACTTCAGTACGCAGCCCTCTAGCCTTATTGTCTTCATTGGGATAGTAATTGTGGTTTTGTTCTCTCTTGAAATAAATAGCACGCCGTACAGCATGCGGCAGAAAGCTTGGTGCCGGTTTCGGGATAGCCCATTCCAGCGTTTCCGGGTGTTCATCCGTATACTGACGGTATTCCGTCCTAATCCGCTCTGCTATCTTGCCTACCGCCATGGCATCCTCAGTGTCTTGCTTCATAGCATGGGCCATATGTTCGGCCTCGATCGGATCTTTTATCCACGTACCTTCACGATAGTTTTGTATTTCTGGATGCATTTGAGGATCCATTGGTTCTGATTGTAATTCTGGACCGTGTGTCATAGCTTTTAACCTTATTTAATTACTAGTTTTACTGTTTATTTAACTACTATATAGTAGCAAATTATTGCTATTTTGTCAATATAGTTAAGTTTGTGCTTGAGCCTCGGCGATCTCTATGTAGTTGGAATCAAGTAATGCTGCTTCGCTCTGGCGTAGGACAAGTGGTAATACGCCGGTCGTATAGCGTGGCAAACCTTTGGCGGGGCGGCCGGCATTGCCCGTTACCAAGTGGCTGAGCGAACCAAGGTAATCGATGCTGCCAGCGGTTAGCCCGGCCACCATAGCCGCGCCTAGCACCGGGCTGTAGCATTCGACTCTATGGCGTCGTTCGTCCCACTTGGTTTTGGCACCCTCGAACACAAACTGGCGTTCGCCGTTAGCCCCTTTGCGCCAGCTTAGGACCGGTACGGCTACATAAGGCGCTTGGCTGACACCAAAACTCAGGCGGTATCGCCGTGGCGCTACTTCTGGATCTTGTGACACTAAAAGCCCTTCTACTCGGGCTGGAACCGGTTCATACCTTACCTCTGGCGGTAGTTGTTCGCGCAGCACCCGCACCGGCTGCACTTCCCCGTCCAGCCTGACTTTAAATTCGGCAAAAAGTTTATGGCGGAGTAGGTACTCCAGATCCGCTATTTCCCCGCGGGATAGTTGGTCTAGGTAAGCATCAATCATTTTAGGCCTTTTTTCCGAGCGTACCCTTCGGATGAGTTGGGCCCTGACTTCATCTATCGGCATTTCTAGTTCTCGACAAAGCCCTTTAAATTCCTGTGGCTTCAGCCGGCGCAGCCTTTTAGCTACCTCCGACTCTACCGCTGGTGGCCGATAGATTTGGACGTCGGCTTGCAACCAACGCAGGGGCTGATCATGTTTCATCACATCGGCCAGGTTGCGCGCATCGGCTTTTATAGCCTGCCGATGCCCGGCCAGGCCTTGCCTAAGTGGGTCGCGGTCTGCCCTTCTGGCGACCCAACTGTTCGGGTAGGTTAGCCGCCTTAGGCCATTTTCGACATTGCTTACATAGGGCGCTTCCACTAAACCGGCCAGCGGCGCATACAAAACACCGGCCACTGCCAGCCCATCCAACCCACGCCCAAAATTAACGCTACATACCTCCCCCGCCTCAGTTTCGACCGGCGGATATATGGTGACCCGGCTATCGGCCAAATTAGGGTGTAAACTGCCTAAGTCAAATCGAGATTCCACTCTACTCATACGCTTTAAAATTAGTATAACTCCTTAGCCCGAATAACAGGGAATGTTTGAGTCGATTAACCCCTTATGGTTAAATAAGACTCATGCAACCGCAACAAATCTATGTGCCGCCGCCAAAGGGCCAGAATCCTTATGATTTTATCGTCAATCCTGCCAAGCCACCCAAACGTAGCCTATTGAACGGTGGGACTTCCCTAGCCACCAGGCTACTATTAGCCGCTGCCGGTTTATTCATCTTGGTCATTTTAGTGGCTGTGGTTCTTAGGTTCTTCAACGGCGGCTCCGGCACTTCTAGCAGTTCACTTTTGTCTTTGGCTCAGACCCAAAATGAGCTTATCCGGGTATCCGACGCCGGTTTCCAAGCAGCTAAAGACCCAAGCACCAAAAACTTGGCCATCACCGCCAAGCTGGGCCTGCAGTCTGACCAACAAGAGCTAGTCAATTACCTTAAAACTCACGGCACCAAGGTCACAGCCAATAAATTAGGGCTTTTGGAAAACAAGACTACTGACCAACGACTGGCCGCCGCCTTATCGGCCGGCAATTACGACTCGACTTTTAGAAATATTATGCAGAGTAGTCTGAATAGTTACAGCGCTGCCCTCTCCCGCACTTACAGCGCCACTAAAAATAAAGCCACTCGCCAATTACTAAGTGACGACTACAAAGCCGCCCAGTTGTTAATCAGCCAATCCCAGCAACAAAGTTAATACTTATTTAATAATATTGTGGCATAATAACAAAATTATTGTTATAATTATGCTATATGGGTTTTGAGTTTTCAACTTTACCATCCGACTATGAGTTTGCCCTACCTGGGAGTTCTGTGGTTTTACGGAGGGTCAATGCCGAAAATTTCGAAAATATGTGGCAACTGCTTAATAACAACCGACAAGAGTTGCATCCTCTAAATCCGGGCATAACAGCGGAAAAACCGACTTCGGAGGAACTATACGCGATTAAAGTGGAGGGCCGAAGTGCCGTACCGACCATACACTTTGGTATTTGGGATAGCGAGGAATTGGTCGGGCACATCTATTTACGGGAGCAACAACGCGATGTTATAGGCAATACCCATGTCCCCTCAGCAGATAAAAAAGAAATCGGCTTCTTCATCGACAAATCCCGCTATGGTCGCGGCTATGCTACCGAAGGAGTTAGGGCTATAACAGAGTTTGCTTTTAATGTCTTAGGCGTAGAAGTAGTTACGGCTTTAGTAAAAGAAACAAATCCTGCTAGCGCCCGTGTCTTACAAAAGGCCAGCTTCGAGCACGTAGACAATGTTAAGATTAAAGACCTTCCGGAAAGTTTTGGAATCAACTGGCTCTTTGCTAGAGAGCGTGATAGTAGTTAATCAGTTTGGAACTTTAACTCTGGCTAAACGATTGTGCTAACTTTTCGCTACTAAATCGTAGCTGTGGCGGATTAAGTCCTGGATTTCTTCCCAGGGTAGCTGCCCCGTCAGGACAATGGTATTCCAGTGTTTTTTATTCAGATGGTAACCTTCTAGCACTGTTTCGTACTTTTCGCGCAAAACTTTGCTGAGCTCGGGATCGCACTTTAAGCTCAGCCGCACTGGAGTTTTACCTTCGCTGATGAGGGCGAACATTTTACCCCGATTTGCACTAGCAACATCGGGGTTACCCCGACCTTCCGCGTCGTGGTTTTCGCCACTCCCGACGTTATCAGGCGGGATAAACTTATAAACAGCCACATCCTTGCCAAACGGATAATCCAGCCGGGCATTGGGCAGGCTCAAAATGTATTCTTCAACAGTCTTATGATCCATCCAATTGATTTTAGCAAATAGCCTTACGGTTTCAGCGGATTTTAGGCAGCCTCATCGCTAGGTAACTTTAAGGGGTGATTTTCTAGGTAGACTTGCGCCGCTGGGTCACCCGAAAAATAAGTAATTATATCTAACAACTTTTCGCTCTCCAGACGAAGACGCTTGACTTCATGGGCCCGGTGCCGGATATCCGCTAATTCTTTAATCGGCTCGAAACCCAGGCCCGCCAGCAAGTAGCCCACCACCAAAACTTCTAATTTCTCTCCCAGGACACGGGCAACAAATGAGGGCTGTATTTCGGTCATTTCCTGGCCTTGATCAAAAACCGTATTAATCAGGAAAAGTATAGTTTTTAGCTTATTTATTCCTACGTTCGCAAAATCGGTATAGGCACTCTCAACTACAGCATTGGCTTCACCTTCGCCCCATCTCCACGGCTTAACAGCTTGCCTTAAGACTTCCAGCTTTGATGAGAAGCTCGGGATATTAAAGAGCGTGCCTGGTCTTAACTTAGGGCTATGCCTTAGACGGCTCGGGTCAAGCCCCTGGGCAACAAAGAAACGGGCGCTGCCAATAAACTGATCTGGAGACGCGGGTTCTGCCTTTGTTATATCCACACACCCCCCAAACACGACAGATACATTAGTAAAAAATTGTCTGCGGGCAGCCAAAACATTCTGATCAGGAGCTCTCCAGTCTAAGGGTTGGCTGCCTAGGGTCGCATGGCTGTTTAACTCCTCTAGAAAAGTCGCTTCCTCTAAAGCACCTATAGGCCACTTACAGCCTAACGCTTCCAACCATAACCGATCCTCTTTAGATAGTGGCTTACAATCTGTAGTCAGAGTTTCAAGAGTAGTTAGTCCAGATTCAAGGACAGGGATATGTTCAGGCCCAATCGACATAATTAAGCGTAAATTATAAACTTAATTTATTTATTGTCAAGCTGGCCTTTTTGCTTAAACCATTCTAGGTAATGTTGCAGTTCAGCGATGCTGGCCTGGATGTCGTCGAAGGCGCGGTGGACTTCTTTTTTTTCGTACACTACATCGTATTTGCCCTGCATCAATACCTTCCAAGCGCTAACGTCCAGCATACGGTAGTGCAGTTTTAGCTCCAGCTCCGGCCAAAACTTTTGGATGAATTTGCGGTCATTGTGGATGGAGTTGCCCGCCAGCACCGCCGGTTCGTCGCCGAAGTGTTCTTTAACTAGCGCTATCAAATCTTGTTCAACCATAGCGCTAGCCTTACCGGTTTCCAACTTGTGAACAAATTCGTCGCGGTTTTGCGGGTAATCGCGCCACCAAATGTTGGCTTGCATCAGTTCCAAGACCGCCTCGCGCTGCTGGCTCAGGCCGGCTTCGTAAGAACCTAAAGTCTTGAAGTCAAAATCCGTCACTTCGGCCGCAACTTCCAGGATCAGATCTTTTTCCGGGTCTAGGCCGGTCATCTCCAGGTCAATCCAGAGCAATTTGGTTGGAACAGCGTTTTTATCTATCATTAATGACATTATACTGCACACGGTCCGGTAACTATTGTTGTTAAATTACTGGACAACAGGAATATAATTAACCTATAACTAAGGAGAATTGTTATGAACGTCGAAATTCATTGGCTAGGCGTCTTTTTGGCCGCCGTTAGCAGCATGGCAGTAGGCAGCATTTGGTACGCCAAAGGCGTGTTTGGCGCTAAATGGCAAAATCTAGTCGGACTCAAAGACGAACAAATGAAAAAGGGCGCGGCCAAAGCCTTGGCCTGGACGTTTGTGATGTCGCTGTTAACTGCTTATATACTGGCCCATTTTGTAGAGTTGTCGCACAGCTTCTACCACTATTCATACGTCCAGACCGGCCTGACCACCGCTTTCTGGGCCTGGCTGGGCCTGGTGTTCACCAGAGTAGTCACCCACGACCTGTTTGAGCAACGCAAGATGGCCTTGACGACCCTGACGATTAGCAACGAATTGGTTACATTGCTGGCCATGGGCTTGGTAATCGGCCTAGTGCGCTAGTTTTACTTGCAACTATTGATATAGACTTTCTTTATATAAAAGTTTATAATATGGTTATGTACACTCCTGAAGTAAGCTTTACAGATCCACAGTACGCACACTTTGAGCTAGACTTGGATGTGCTATTGCCTAAATTTATCGCGGCCGCGAATGACGCAAGCCGGCAGAGGTTTGGCGGCCATAGCTTCTTGAACCCTACCCACATAAGTTTGACGCCTGTCCTATTAGAACAGCCTTCCATCGTATTTCGTGCCTGGCACCAAACTAGTGGCGAACGGCCTGCTGTCGTTCAGCCGCACGATACTGTTCTTAGTTTTTATTCACAAGATGGGGGTGCTTTTATGAAAACTGAGGGAGATATTCACTACCTGTTATCCGCAAGCGAACTTCTATTTATACGAGGACTGACTTCACAAATAATTGCTTGCTCAGAAGCTGGAATTACATACTAGAGTTTATAAATTTCTTGGTTTTAGTCTTAGCTTCCATCAAGGCGTCGCTGAACCACTCTAGTTCAGCCAGCAAGGCCTGGAGAGTCGCCGATGGGCCAGCCAACCGTTCGGCTACTTCTTCGCTGGCGGTGCCGTTTTCATCGAAAGTTTCACTGACCCGCATAGTTAATGCCAAATTGGTTGGAATTACTACGGCACGGATTTCTGAAATCACGTGCTTCAGGTGCGAAGCCGCCCTGGCGCCGCCGGCCGAGCCGTGCGAGACGATAGCAAATGGCTTGTACTTAACTTGCCAGTCGATATAGTCTAGAGCGTTTTTAAGTACCGCGGGGATTGAGTGATTATATTCCGGTGTAACGATTATATAAGCCTCAAATTCCTCCAGTTTGGCGAGCCATTTTTTGGCTGCTTCGTTTGGGTGCCGTTCGGGGTTAAAGCGCGGCGAGGCCTCTTCATCGAAAAACGGCAAAGGGTAATCTTGCAGGTCCAGCAGCTCTACTTTTGCCCCTTCAACACCTTTAGCATTGTTCACCACCCATTCCGCCAATTTGGCGCTGTGGCGTCCTGGACGAGTACTACCTAGAATGATCGCTAGTTTCATTTTTAACTCTCCTATGCTATATTTTGTATAGTTAAGTATATTACATTACTATACTTTGTAAAGCAATGAAAAATTCTACGAAATCTTTAATACCCAAAACCCCTACGCTTGAGCCAGTTTGGGTGCGGCCCTGCGGAACGCAAGCGAGGTGTATATGAAATACAGTGAGCGCGTACCGCAAAGGGGCAAGGCCAAAATGGCCAAGAGGACGGCGGTGTCTGGTGCTCCGCACCAGAGCAGGCCGACCGGTGTAGGGGTTTTGGAAACACACGAAGGTTGTATCGCTTCTGCCATGGCAATCATCGGCAACAAATGGACCGCCCTGATCTTACGCGACTTGTTTGAGGGTCCAAGGCGCTTTGGCGAGTTGGAAAAATCCGTCGGCAACATTAACCCCCGAACATTGAGCCAACGCCTGGATAATTTGGAAAGTCACGGCATCATCACTAAGCAAAGCTTCCACGAAGTACCGCCCCGCACCGAATACGCTTTAACCAAAAAAGGCCAGGACTTACTGCCATTACTCAAACAAATGGCCGACTGGGGCAATAAGTATTATTCAGTCAAATAAGTCACGTACGGCTAGCATTCTGACGGCACGAGCACTTCCAATTGGATCCCAGCTTTCAACAGTAAATCCCCTGTCACCTGACCTATTGGCCCAATCTTGGGCGGCTTCTTTAATTGTAAATGGGTTGTATTTTATAGGGTAAATCCCGTCAAACTCAACCAAGCCTTTTTGTCGAAGACAACGCACAGCAAGACTGGCCGCTTCTTGACTAACTTGCCGTCCCCTCATGCCCCACGTAAACGCCGGCAGGCTCAACTCCCCTGCTGGTTCTACGCCAGCTAACAGCACCAATGCCTCGCCAAGACCTTGCTCGAGGGTACTTTTTAAAGGTCCATCGTCATCTAAATATTCAAAACCCTTAACTATATTTGTCACAACCTACTCCTTCTAATGATCAATTCTGGTGGCTAGTCTGCTATTTTGCAAGCTTAAGCAGTTTTGCTTTTGGGCGCGAAATCGAGTGAAACGGAATTGATGCAGTAGCGTAAACCTGTCGGTTGGTCGGGCGCGTCATCGAACAGGTGGCCTAAGTGACCGCCGCAGTTTGAACAAGTTACCTCGGTGCGGTGTGTGCCGTGCGAATCATCATCTGTGAGCTTCACGGCGTCGGATTTTACGACATCATAAAAGCTGGGCCAGCCGCAGTGGGCATCAAATTTGTTGTCGCTTTTAAAGAGTTCGGCGCCACAAGCCGCGCAAGTATACATCCCCGTTTCACTGTGGCGGTCAAATTTGCCGGTAAATGGCAGTTCTGTGCCCTTTTCGCGCAGCACCCGGTATTGCTCTGGCGTTAATTTCTTTTTCCATTCGTCTTCAGATAACTGTTTCATAACTACATTGTATACCGCCCGCGCTAGGGAGGCGAGCTAACTGGACTACAATTAAGCTGAAACTTACGACTTTTTCGTCATGCCAGCGTGCAGGGCGCCGTACACCCAGGCTACTAGCTCTAGGACAACTAACTGCAACACAGCTGAAACGACAGGTAGAAGATAGGTGGTCTTCCAGTCCATCCCTGGGTAACGGTTTTGTTTGAGCCCTGATATTTTGTTAGCTAGTTCACCAGTGGTGGCACTAAGCAGCTGCACCAAAATTAAAGCGACCACTACGGCCACTATTACCGATGCCGCGTCGCGGCGTTTTAATACTTTTACGATTGTCATAGTTTTTTCTCCCTTATGCTCTTGATTATAACGCTGTGGTCAAACTAAGCAATAGCAATTTATAACAAACTCTCAAGACCTTGTCATTCCCGCGGCGGCGGGAATCCAGTCAATACAAGGAAATGCTTATTAAAACTGGATCCCAGCCTTCGCTGGGATGACGAGGGTGGTTTGAGGGTCAGGCCTAACAGTTTTGTTGCTACTAGAGCTAATTACTTGCCAAGAATCCGCTTGATGGCTAGGGCAAAGGCGGCTTCTTGGAGCGAAACCTTTTGGGCCTGGGAATAGCTGTAGGCATCGTTCACGGCTTTTACCATGTAACGCCCTAGCTCTTGATTGACTTTGTTCTCCGGCCAGTGCTCGCCTTTTCTATTCTGTACCCATTCCAAGTAGCTGACGATCACACCGCCGGCATTGGCTAGGATGTCCGGCACGATCATAACGCCTTTTTCGCTCAAATGTTGGTAGGCGGCTTCGTTGACCGGGCCATTGGCCAGTTCCAAAACTACTTTGGCCTTAACCTCGTGCATGTTCTTTTCAGTCACAGCATCGCCCAGGGCGGCCAACACTAGCACATCCACCTCAGAGCCAATTAGTTCGTCATTGGCTATGACTTTGCCGGGAGTATATTCCGCCAAACGGCCTTTTTTGGCCTTAAATTTTTCGAGCTCTATGGCACTGAAACCAGTCGGTGAATAAACACCGCCGCTCGTATCGGTCGCGGCTACCAGCTTCCAACCAGGCTGTTCTTCTTCGCTGACTGCCGCGAAGAACGAGCCGACATTGCCAAAACCCTGTACGGCGTAAGTCAATGGCTGGCCAGCTTTGCCCGTCAGTTTCAAAAGTTCGCCTAGCGCTATCACGCCGCCACGGCCGGTGGCCGCGTCACGGCCTTCGCTTCCGCCCTTGTCGAGCGACTTGCCGGTAAAGCTAGCTTTGGAAGTATCGCCGGTTTGTTTTTCGTATTCGTCGACCATCCAGTCGATGATTTCCGGATTGGTGTTGACGTCAGGTGCCGGCACGTCTTTATCCGGGCCGATGTAAGGAGTTAAATGCCGGGCGTATTTGCGGGCGAGTTCTTCTAATTCTTCACGGGTCAATTCACGCGGGTTAACCGTTACGCCACCTTTGCCGCCACCTAGTGGCAAACCAACAGCCGCTGTTTTAAACGACATCAGTGTGGCGAGAGCCCGTACTTCATCCAGGTTTACTTCTGGGTGAAAGCGTATCCCACCCTTATAAGGCCCGAGTTTGTTGTTGTGCTGTACTCTGTATGCCTGGTGTTTAGCGCCGCTAGCCATTTCAATTTCAAAAACGTGCTCCTGATCGGTTTTGATCAAGCCTTGTATTTCTTCTTCGCTTAAACCCAACTGTTTCCCAACCCGTCGTATAACCGCATGCGCTGTCTCTAGCATGTTTTTGCCTTCCCTCCGTTAAAAATGCTTATTAGATTGTACCTTATTGAGCCCCTAAAAAGCAGCAATTTCATCAAATTATTTTATTCGAGTAAAGTTTGGACCGCCGCTTCGGCGAATTTTGCCCAAACGTTTTCATGCTCTGGCCCAAGCCGCACCCATTGTTTCATCGGCCGACCGCCCATGGGGTCAAATAGTTTCGCACCGGGTAATTTTAGGGCTTCGGCCAGATCTTTTTCGCCCAATTTAAAGACCATGTCGTCTTCCCACGGCCCGCCAAGTGATTTGCCATTGAGCTTCCAAGTTGGCATCCCAAACATCTTGCTTTCAACCACACCAAGCGGTTCAAGCTGCTTGGCAATTTCGCGAAATTTGTCTTGGGCGGTCATTATATCTCTCCCTACCTAATTGTAGATCGCAGCCAGAAATAAAATAAGTCTCATACCAAACTTATTAATATTGACTAACTCCCACTTGATTGGAGTTCAATGCGGCGAATTGATGCTCTTCGCAATTCTTGCGTCGGGGCAAGCCTAGCATAATTGAATCGCTATCCCGCTCCCAGATAATATAAAAATTGGTTGGTGTATTCTGGTACTCACCAGGAACGTGAATACGAGTTAGGGCATCTTTGGGCATATGGTATTGACGGACTCCGCCCTCAGTTTGCACTTCTACAGTCGACGATTTTTCGCCGAGGTTGTCGAGGATACCGAGATTGCTAACCGTTAACCCTGCCCCCGGCTTACTGCCCGGTTCGTCAAACCCTATCTTAAATAATGGCTCAAGTTGATAAAGACAGGCGCTCTGTCGATGCATAGTATTTACTTTGACATCAAATTCGTACTGGCGATACAGCCTTAATAGGCTTAACCCAGAAAGGCCAAGCCCAAAAGCCCCCAGGGCGTAAACTGTAGCCACAGTCCAACTATTCTTAAATCTGAATTCTTTACCTTTCTCAGGCATTTTTACTCCTTAACGTCGTAGATTATAAATGAACTCGGGTCGTACATACAATCTGGTAGCTTACTACATGCTCTCCGGGGCTGGAACGCCCAAGGTTTCCAGGCCGTTTTTGAGCGTATCGGCGTATTTTTGTACCAGGCTTAGACGAATTTCTTCTCTGGCGTCACCAATCACCCGGTTGTGTTCGTAGAATGAATTAAATTTCTGGGCCAATTCGTATAAATAGATGGCGATGTGGTGTGGCATAAGTTCGTCGACAGCTTTCTCAACGGTTTCGGCATACTCGCCCAGCTTGCGGAGCAAGGATCGCTCGTCCGGCTCCAAGCTATCGATTTGGGATTTGGGATTTGGGATTTGGGATTTCTTCAATATGCTGTTTGCTCTAGCAAGTGCATATTGAAGGTAAGGGCCGGAGTTGCCTTCCAGCGTGACTGATTCCTGAACGTCAAAAACTATGTCACCGCCGATGCGATTTTTCAAAAAAGTGTATTTTACTGCTGCCAGGTAGACTTCGCACTGGACTTTGGAGTCGGGGTAAGCCTGTTTAACTGCTTCTTGGGTGTCATCCAGCAATTCTTGGGCCTGATGCACTTTGCCGGTCCGGCTGCTCATTTTACCGGAAGTCAGGCTTAGGAAGCCGTGGGCCATATGCACGGTTTTGGCTGCCAGTTCGGCGTCGAATTCGCTTAGGGCCGCCAGCATGACCCGAAAATATTCAGTTTGCTCGGTGGCAGTGATGATGATTGACTTGCCCGCATTCGGAAAATCGCGTTTTTTGAGCTCCGTTAGGCCCAAATCTTTGGCTTCGTAGGTCGGCAGGCCTTCGGAATTTACGAATACCCGAGTGTGCAGACCTTTCTTTTCGCCTTTGTAAACGATTGCCCCTTCGCTTTTTTCAAACACCTTGCCAAGGTGCTTTTGGACAGATTCTAAGCCGATCGGGCTCGATTCACTTTCTAAATAGCGTTTGTCATAATTCACACTTAGCTCTTTAAAAACCAAGTCAAAGTAGGCAAAACTGCGCTTGACTCCCCAATCGTAAATTTTGTTCACATCGGCCTGGTCTTTGGCGTAAATGCTTTTGTTGATGGCCCGGATTTGTTCGGCGGCATGGCCTTCTTCTTCGTAGGCTTGGGCGCCTTTGGCATAGAGGTAGCCAATAACAGTTTTGATAGTCAATTTTTGGCCATCGATACGGATTTCATCAGCCTCCAAGTCTTGCAATCGATCTGTGTCCCAGCTGATTTGCTCGCCAATAGCCCAAACGGCCTTAGCCACGTGCATGCCGACATCGCCGTGGTAGCTCAACCGCTTTACATCGGCACCGGCAACTTCGAATAAGCGGCAAATTGCATCGCCCACCACCGTGGTGTACAAATGCCCCAGGTGCATGGCCTTTAGCGGGTTTGGGTCGCCAAACTCTACCAAAATCTGCTGGCCTTTATAGTTCTGGACTGGCTCAGATTCAGCTAATTTCAAAAGCGCTTCATCAATCAGCGTAATATTCAAAAATCCCGGCCCCGCCACACTCACCTCTTTCATGTGCGAGATCCGATCTTTCACATGTTGGGCCAGGGTTTCGGCGATTTCGCGGGGCGGTTTATCTAATTTTGAGGCCAATCGCAGAGCCACGTTCGTAGCGTAGTCGCCAAATTGTTCATCGGGCCGGGTTAATTCAACCTTAACCTCAACGCCAAACAATTCCTTAACTGCCGCCTCGATCGCCGCATCTAACTCCGTCTTCATCAATAATAACTATATCAGATTAGCGAGGACAAATTTTGGCTACTCGTTGAGCATAACTTTGAACTTTTCAACCAGGTCGACTGGCGTGGGGTTCAGGCCGTTCAATAAAGCTAAGTAAATGCTGGTAAAATCGCCGAAATTCGATGCCCACAGCATTTGCTGCGGCAGAGTTTCGCCCTGCGGCACCACTACTTCTGGTGCTGGGCGCTTGCCAGATAGCAACCGTTCGGTTACCAAAAACCGCTTTTGCACGCGTTCATGCTCCAAATTGGAGCGGATTTCGACCACCGCGTAAGGTTTATCTACCGGGTGGCTGGACCAGCCGATGAATTCGTTGTGGTTGAATTCGGGGTATTGGTTCACCCAGGCCACGTTTTTGGCGTTTTCGTTGGTGCCGATTTTCCATTTGTTGGCGGCGGGGAAAAGTTTTGGCCCGCTGTACACCACCACCGATTTGCCAACTAGTTCCAGCGCCAACTGTTTGGCCGGGTTTTTGGCCGTCGGCACGTCGGGTCGCCAAGAGATAGTCTGATCTTTTAGCCAGTCGGCCACCTGGTGCAGTTCGCCTAAGCTGCCTTTATCGACTAGGCCAAGCGGTTCCAAGATCTGGATAAGCGCCGCCAAAAAGAAAAATGCTGACATCCGTGGCTGGATGCCGTTTGGGATTACGAACAAAGGGTAGCCCTTTTGCCTGGCGTGTTCGGCCAACTTACCGCCAGCGGCGATGACCACTATCTGAGCTTGCCGAGCCTCGGCTTCGGCCAAGGCCGATAGTGTTTCTTCGGTATTGCCCGAATAGCTGGAAGAAATAAAGAGGGTCTGCTGGCCAACATAGACTGGCAAATTATAGTCACGCACGACCTCAAACGGTACCAGCGTGCCCGGCCAGGATTTCAGAAAAACTGCCGGTAAAGCCGACCCGCCCATGCCAGCCAAAACTATGTTTTGGATATCACCAAAGTCGGGCAATTCAACCTGGTAATCGTGGGTCAGTTGTTGCCATTGCTTCTCGGCCACCCCCAAGGCATCTTGGGCGTCGCGTTCGTGGATCATTTTTAAATCATCAAGCAAAACTATTCTCCCAAAACGTTTATGTTTTATACTACATGCCATATACTATATACGAAACACGATATAAGGGGGGACTTAAATGTTTGGGCACCAAGACAACCAACAAGATGATCAAAAACACGGCGATATGCCGGTAGTAAGCGAAGACGGGGTGCTAACCCATCACGATTCGCACTCGGCTACGTTAGGCGCGCCACCGGTCGTTACCTCCCCTAATCCCGCCCTGCCACCAGATGATTACACACCACCGAGTCCAATGGTCAGCAGTGATGCTCCTTCTGACGATGACGATACTGCTCCTGCTAACCCGAGTCTAGCAACGTCTTCTAACGCCAATGATTTGCTCGACATCAAGCAGCAAGCTTTACAGCAACTTACACCACTTGTAGACCATTTAGACCAAACTCCCGAGGAAAAATTCCGCACTTACATGATGATGATCCAAGCCGCCGACAACCAAGCTCTGATTAAAACAGCTTATGAGGCCGCCGACAAAATTACTGATGAAAAAGCCCGTGCCCAAGCCCTGCTAGACATCGTCAACGAGATCAACTACTTCACCCAGCAAGACAAGCAGGATTAAAACCCATCCCAAAATAAATTTCCGGCCTTATAGGTTAGTTTTAGGCTAATTTTCAACAGATCGGCCCCTTAGATCGTCCAAGAAATGGCGAAACCCGTCGACCGCCACCTGGACAGCCTCTGCGTATTCTGCCAAACCGGGTATTACACCGCCTTCATTACCTTGTTGGATCAAACAATCATTAAACTCGCGCTCACCTTGCCTAAGCAACGTAGCAGCAGATTCCAGATCTGGAAGATGATCGGTGATAATTTTATCGGGGCTTTTAATGGCCATGGATAAATTATAGCCCCTGAAGTTTAAGAACAAAATCTCCCAATCTACCAGGTCGTACCCGCTCGGTAAATTTACTAATCAAAATCAAGCTCGGATTTATTCCGAGCTTGATTTTTCCTTTGCAGGAAGGAGCAGTCCGCGTAAGCGGACGATGAGGGAACCTATCCCGGTTCCCTCATTTGTTTACATCCCCATCATGCCACCGCCCATACCGCCTCCGGCGGGAGCAGCGGGTTCTTCTTTTGGCACGTCAACTACTAGCGCGCCCATGGTCATGCTTGTTCCGGCAATACTGACGGCGTTTTGGATAGCTTCTTTGGTTACTCTAGTTGGGTCTACAATACCTGCAGCTTTTAAGTCCACTAGTTTGCTTGGGTCGTTCACATTCACTCCAAAACCGGGCTTAGCGGCCCGGATCTGCGGCAACCATTCATCTGGGTTTAGGCCTGAATTCAATAGCAAAATACGGAATGGCTGCTCAAGAGCAATCTGCAGAAGTCTAGTGCCGTGCCGGCTGTCAACTTCATCGGCCCCTACGGCCATACCTAGCTTCAGGTTCATATCGTGAATCAGGTTTGCCAAGCTAATGAGCGTTACTCCGCCGCCCGGTACTACTCCTTCATCTAAGGCTGCCTTAACAGCATGGACGGCGTCGTCAACGCGGAATTTCTTTTCCTCGATCTCGGTTTCGGTAGCGCCACCAACTTTGATTACGGCCACTTTGCCCTGCAAGGCGGCACGTCGCTTTTCCAGATTCTCTTTATCGTATTCGCTGGTCGCAGCGGCAATTTGGGCATTGATCTGCTTGATCCGGGCGTTTATTTCGGCCGGGCTGCCACCGCCTTCGATGATGGTCGTTTCATCTTTGGTAACGATGACTTTGCGAGCCGAACCGACCATACTGAGTTCGGCCGTTTCAAAACTGTGGCCTAGATCATCGCTGATAACTTCGGCGCCGGTCAGGATGGCAATATCGTTCAGGATGTCTTTACGGCGGTCGCCAAAGGCCGGGGCTTTGATGGCGATGGTGTTAAAGACTCCCTTCAAACGGTTAAGGATCAGAGTCCCCAGCGCTTCGCCTTCTACGTCTTCGGCTATCAGCACTAGGTCTTTCTTGCCAGCTTGGGCTAATTTTTCGAGCAAGGGCAAAAATTCTTGGATGCTGCTGATTTTTTTGTCGGTAATTACTACGGCCGGCTTGTCATAAACGGCTTCCATGCGGGCCGGGTCGGTCACCATGTAGGGGCTAACAAAGCCGCGGTCGAAGGTAAAGCCTTCGACGACCTCAGCTTCAAGTGATAAGCCCTGCCCTTCTTCGACAGTTACGACACCGTCTTTACCGACTTTATCAATCACGTCAGCAATCAAGTTGCCGATTTCAGAGTCTCCGGCCGAGATGGTAGCCACCTCGGCCACCCGGCTTTTTTTGCCCTGGATGTCTTCGCTCAATGACCCAAGTTTAGCCATGACGTCATGGGCGGCGGCTTCCAGGCCCTTGCGTAGCAGCATTGGGTTGTGGCCGGCGGCAATCAGTTTGTTGGCTTCGTTCAATATGTGGTAAGTCAGCACCGTTACAGTGGTGGTACCATCACCAGCCACATCGTTCATTTTGGAAGCAGCTTGTTTGATTAGTTCGGCGCCGACTTTGTAGCCTAGGGTTTCATCGTCCACATCGGCCAGTTCCACGCCTTTGGCGACTGTCACGCCGTCGTGCGTGACCGTCGGGTTGCCGTAAGTTTTGCTAATGACCACGTTGCGGCCTTTAGGACCCATGGTAGTCTTAACGGCGTTATATAAAATCTCGGCTCCGCCCAGTACGCGCTTGCGGGCGTCATCATCATAAAAAACTTTCTTTGCCATTCGTATCTCCCTTATTTAACGGTCGCTAAAATATCTTCTTCTTTGACTAATATATATTCGTCTTTGCCGACTTTGACTTCGGTTGTGCTATAGCTTTTGTAGACAATCCGGTCGCCTGGCTTAATTTCCCGGACGGCTTTGCCCACGGCCATAACTTTGGCGGTTTTAGGTTTTTCGGCGGCTTTTTCCGGCAAGTATAGGCCGCTGGCCGTTTTGGTTTCGGCTTCTTCGCCCTGGGCAACAACATAGTCGCCAAGCGGCTGCAAAGGTACACTCATAAATCAACTCCTCCGTACGTTAGACTTACATTTATGTTAGCACTTTAAGACCGAGAGTGCCAACTTTCAGCACCAATCATAGCCAAATTGCCCCGCCCCTGTCAAGGATTTCAATCTGTGAAGAGGATCTTTTCTATATCTTCTTCTGTTAAGCGAGCCTCATCTGGCAATCTAGAGCCAGGCTGATTAACCATACCTACATATATTATCATTTTTACTCATTTTTGTAAAATTTATATCTGCTGGCGGTTTCGGAACTTGTATAATTAGTCCTAATGTCTACAACCATTAACCGCACAGTCCTGATGTCCGGAGCTGATTATTTTGGCGTCCTGGACCTTAACCCCTACTCGCATAACATCGGCGCGATAGATAAAACCAAAGTCACCCAGGAGTTTCTGGCCATTAAAGCCGCTATTGAGCAAGCCGGCATAAAGGTCACTAAAGTTGACGCGCCGACCGGTTGCCAAGATGGCATATTTACGGCCAACTGGGGGCTTTGCCGCGGTGACACGGCGGTACTGTCCTATTTACCGGGGCCACGGCGTGCCGAACAAGCCTACGGCGAGAAAGTCCTGACAGATTTAGGTTTCCGGACCATCAAAGCGCCATACCGCTTCAGTGGCCAGGGCGATGCCTTGCCGTGTGGTGATTACCTTTTCATGGGCAGTAATTACCGAACTGATCCGCTAATGCAAGATTTTCTGGCCGACCAATTGGGCTATGAAGTAATCGGCCTGGAAACCGTGCCAGAACTTGATGAAAGCGGCCGGCCGGTGACTAATAAGCTTTCCGGTTGGCCAGATAGTTTCTTTTACGACATAGACCTAGCCCTGTCTGTATTAACGCCTAACCTGATCGCCTGGTGCCCAGAAGCCTTTACCCTGCCCAGCCAGCAGAAAATCCGGGCCTTGCCGCTAGATAAAATTGAGGTTAGCTTGCAAGAGGCCGAAAACGGCTTTGCCTGTAACCTAGTTTCTACGGGAGAGATTGTGGTCATGGGCGCCCACGCGCCGGAACTCAAAGCCGCCATTGAAGCCAAGGGGTTGAAAACTATCACTCCAGAGGTAACTGAACTTGGCAAAGGCGGCGGCTACATTCGCTGCACCACGCTGACTTTAGACAACGATTAATTGATCTAAGTTTCAGGACCTTGGCTATAGCTGTTGGCAGTAGTCAAATCCAAAAAATACTGAGGCGCGTATTGAAGACGGGACACCCCTGCATCTTGGCCTTTATATCTGAAGACTAGGAGAGCGCCGTGTGCCTCCGCCACCATGGATAGGGCTACTATAGAGCCTAATAAATCGCCTTCATCATCCCCCAGGTATTCGATAGGCACGAAGGCATTTTTCGTATCGCCCTTCTTGAAACAGGCAATCCTGTCTCGGATCTCGAAAGCGTGGTCATATAGTAAAAACAAACCTGGCATTTCATCACTAACGCAGAGATCAAGAGCCGCCGCACGCGGGTCAGTGAATTTACTCAGCTCCGCCTCGTCTTGTTTGATCGCCACTAAAGATCCAAATAGTCTTCTAACTCGAACTGGGTCAAGAGATGCTTGAATCTCGGGCCTAGGACCAAAATCAAAATCAAATCTAACTTCGCCCATCGTGAGGTTTCCTTTAACACAAATTATTATACAATAAGCTACTGCTGTGTCAAGTCTTGCTTCTGATTTTCCCGATTTATCTCTGATCGAGAGATTTAAGAGCTTGGCGAGTGGTGCCGATTTCGGCCCAGGGGTGTTCGCCATCGGCGCGCTCAATGGTCTTTTCGTGCCCTTTACCCAGCAGCAGCACGGTGTCGCCCTTGCTGGCACGGTTAAGGGTAAATTTGATTGCTTCAGTCCTGTCGTGTACCAAAAACAGGTCTTTACCCCTGACCTTTCCTGTTTTTTCAGCGCCGGCGGCAATCTGATTCATGATTTCTTGTCCGTCAACATCACGGTCGTCTTCTTCAGTCACAATTACTTCGTCGCAGTATTCGCCGGCCAGCTCGCCCTGCACCGCCCGCTTAGCTTCGTCGCGCCGACCGGCCGAACCGAACATAGCTATCAGCTTGCCTTTTACTACCGGCTTAAGATCTTTAAATAACTTCTCAAAACTATCGGGCGTGTGGGCAAAGTCGACAATTACATCGAAGTTTTGGCCTTCGTCTATGCGTGTCATCCGGCCTTCAACGCCTTCCAGCGCGGCGATGCCTTTTTCGATTTGCTCTTTACTAAGACCAAGTACGTGGCCCACGCCGACTGCCGCCAGGGAGTTATAAACATTGAAGCTACCGGGAATTTTACAACTTATTTCGTATTTCGCATCTTGTATTTCAGCAGTGTAGCTAACGCCGGCCGGGGATAATTTGACGTTACTGGCGCTCAAATCCCCCTTGCCTACCCCGTATAAAACCGGGTTGCGGATGTCGCCGGCAAACAATTTAGCGCTGGGGTCTTCAGCGTTGATGATGCCGGTACGCAAACCTTTTCGGTTACGATTGGCCAATTTAAACAGCTTGCGCTTGGCATCCCGGTAGCGCTCAAACGTCCGGTGATAATCCAGGTGTTCGTGCGTGACGTTCGTCATCACCGCCACCGAATACGGTATGCCCCAGACACGGTTTTGGGCCAGCGCGTGGCTGGTGGTTTCCAGCACCAGCCACTCTACCCCCTGTTTTTTCATCCACTTCAGGCGCTGCATCAGTTCCGGTACGCTGACATTCGTCATGTGGTGGACTTGGGGTTTGATTTCCGCGCCCACGCCATAGCCAACCGTCGTCATCAGCCCAACTTTGTAGCCGGCCTCGTGTAGCATGCGGTGGATCAGAAAACAGGTCGAAGTCTTGCCGTTCGTACCCGTTACGCCGATCACTTTCAGCCCCCTGCCCGGGAAACCGTTAATCGTATTTAACAAAACTGCCTCTGCCAAGTGCCCATACGGCTCGATGGCCGGAAATAAGCCAGCAGGAATAAACTTCTTCACAATTGATCGTAAACCCATGGTCTTTAGTATACTGTAATCTGATGAAAATTCTTGGGATTGAAACCAGTTGCGATGAGACAGCCGCCGCCGTTGTGGAGTTGCACCAGGACGGACCCGGTGCAAAACTGCTGTCAAATGTGGTGGCTTCTTCGATGGATTTGCATGCCAAATACGGTGGTATCGTCCCGGAGATTGCCGCCCGCAGCCATATTGAAGCCATTTTACCCGTCATAACCGAAGCGCTAGAGACAGCTAATTCTACTTGGGAGGATATAGACGCGATCGCCGTCACTTATGGTGCTGGGCTAGGTGGCAGCCTGCTGATCGGCGTACTCACTGCCCGCACTCTGGCAATTGCCCATCAAAAACCTCTCTATGCCATTAATCATGTCGAGGGCCATGTCTATGCTAATTTCATAACCGAAACTTCCCTGCCCGGTTATCAACTACTTTCAGCTATCCCAAGCTTTCCTATGTTGGCAGTTATACTTTCCGGTAAGCACAGCCAACTAGTTATCTTTCGTAACCACTTCGATTACACCTTGCTCGGCGAAACCTTTGATGATGCCATAGGTGAAGCTTTCGATAAAGTAGCCAAAATGCTCGGTCTGCCCTACCCCGGCGGCCCTTCGGTCGCCAAAGCCGCCGCGGATGGTAACCCTGCTGCTTACAAGCTGCCTAAGGCCAAGATGGGTAAATACGACTTCAGCTTTTCCGGCCTCAAAACAGCCGTTCTAAGGCTAGCACAAGCGGAAATCGGGGAAAGTTACGATTTCCCCTCTACAAAGCTGCCAGAGCGGCTCAGCGGCGTCCAGAAAGCCAACATTGCCGCCAGCTTCCAGCGAGTAGCCATTGAAACCATTGTCGACAAAGCCAAGCTGGCTTACGAAGAGTTTAACCCCAAAAGCGTTGTTATCGCCGGTGGCGTGGCCGCCAGCCAGGAGTTAAGACGTCAATTAACAGAGGCACTCCCCCGCCTGTCTGGCCGACAGGACGGACAGGCCTTGCCCATCGAATATCCCGATATCAAACTCTGCACCGACAACGGCGCCATGATAGCTACTCTTGCCTGCTTCAAGGCTATGATGGGTCAGCCCCTCGCTGATCCTTACACCCTAGATATTGTGACTAATCTAAGTATGTAATTATTTAATCTAATTTACTAAAAATATATACGCCCTTTCGCTTAGCTGCTCTAAGCTGAGCTTCACTGCCTTTAGTTAATTTTTTAAGCTGTCTCATTAGAGCACTTGGATGAATAATGTAACCATTTTTCTCCATCAACCCTGATAGATCTTCGGCTGAAAACTCTTGCTTGGGTAACCTTTCGAAGAGAGCAGCTAAACTAGACTGTATATCTTGCTTTGCTACCGGATTCACGTAACGTGAATTAGAGTAACACTTTAGAAGCAGGGCCTTCACTGCCTCTGGATCATTCTTTATATTTGCCGCTAATTGGCGGCCTCGTTCCAGAACTGATGAATCCAATGTTTGTAAGCCTTCTAATATTTCCACTATCTCTCTAAACATTCCTCTTTGTGCAGGCCCAACTTTTAGATGCGAGAAATCCTTGACAGGTACTGGCGCGACTTCCCTCTTTAGAATTCCTTTTTTTACCAATTGCTTTAAGGAAAAGTGAACTTGTGCGTTGAAGTCATTGACACCTACCATACCTAATGACTTGAAATGCTCCCGCACCTCGTCAGTTGTAAGATAATTTTCACCCCTTGCCTGTTTGAGCTTAACTAGTTCTAGTAATGTGGCCGGGAAGCTTCCGTCAACTGGCCAGCGAGTGCCCAGAGTGGTTAGATTAGAAGAAGCAATTATGAAAACAGGAGCTCGTTTATTGTCAACCGCCTCATAAGCTATGTGGCCAGCAGCACTTAAGTAATCTAAAGGTAAAGTTAGACTTGTCTCGTCCACCCCTGCTTGTCTGCTGAGCTCCGCTTTCGTCATACCGGTGCTTGCATTAGCTAGTACACGGTATAGCTTGAGGCGAGTGGCCGCGCTGCGGACTCCCCCCGTGCTTTGAGTTGAACCAAATATTTCTCTTAATGAAACATCAGGCCACCGTAAGGAAAAGTCTAATAGCAAGCCTACAACAGCATCGCCTACTTGCTCGCCCATGCTTGTTTTTTCAAATTCTAGCGGGCCAGTATCGTTTGTTCTAGTTACTAAGTCAGCCTGCTCGAATGACTGCTTACAGTAACGAATATGAAGTGTCACTGCTCCTTCAAAGACTGGCTCCCCTCCTTGTGCCTCTATAAAACACCTACGTAAAGCAGCTTGGCCATAAGAAGTGTGAGACTCCATAAGTAAAAATGTCATTGCCTTGCCTTCATGGTTCCCAACAGCCGCCAGTAAGTTACCAAGTTGTTCATCGCTTAGGGGTTCATGAAGTGGAGTTGTTTCATGTGAAGGAAGTGCAATCTGCGTTTGTGATTCTGGCATAATTATTTCACAATATCATATTTTTTCTGTTTTGTCTAGTTTCGTGAACTGTTAGAGAGTTGGTATGATTAAGTTTGTATGAAGTTACCGAAAGTTTACGACCCGTCACAGTATGAAAGTGACATTTACGCCCTGTGGGAGAAAAGCCAGGCTTTTGTACCCAGCGGGAAAGGGGACAGCTACAGCATTGTCCTGCCGCCACCTAATGCTAACGGCAACCTTCACCTTGGGCATGCCTTAACCATTGCAGTCGAAGATATTGCCATTCGTTATCACCGGCAAAAAGGGGAGAACGTGCTGTTCGTACCAGGGGCCGACCATGCTGGCTTCGAAACCCAAGTCGTTTACGAAAAAGAGCTGGCCAGACAGGGCAAAAGCCGTTTTGATTTTCCACGTGAACAACTCTACCAGCAGATCTGGGATTTCGTGCAGCTAAACCGCGACAATTTCGAGGCCCAAATCCGCCGCCTGGGCGCTAGCGTGGATTGGACCCACTACACCTTCACCCTAGATAATAAGATTGTCCGCCAGGCCTACAGCACATTTAAAAAAATGTGGGATGAAGGCCTAATTTATAGAGGTGAACGACTGGTCAACTTCTGCACATTCCACGGTACGGCTTTCGCCGATATTGAGGTCGCTTTCCAGGAAGTGAAGGGCAGTTTATGGCACATCCGCTACCCCTTGACCGATGGCAGCGGGGAAGTGGTGGTCGCTACCACCCGGCCGGAGACCATGTTGGGCGATACGGCCGTAGCAGTGAATCCAAAGGATAAAAGATATGTTGGTTTGGTAGGGAAGACCGTCAAGTTGCCGCTAACCAACCGTGAAATACCGATATTGGCTGACGAGTTTGTAGACATGACTTTTGGCACCGGCGCCGTTAAGGTCACGCCGGCCCATGACCCCAACGACTACGAAGTAGGGAAGCGGCACGATTTGCCGTTTATAACCGTCATTAACCACGAAGGCAAGCTGTCCAGTGATGTGCCGGAAGCTTACCGTGGTTTATCTGTAGAAGACGGCCGCCAAAAAGTGGTCCAAGAGCTAGAAGAGCAGGGGTTTTTGGTTAAAACGGAAGATTACACGCATAGTGTCGGCCATTGCTACAAATGCGGCACCGTTATCCAACCGCTGCTGCGCGAACAGTGGTTCGTAGATATGCAGCCGCTAGCCAAAGAAGCTATCAAAGCGCTCGAGGCCAACAAAATTAAATTTTACCCCGACAGCAAGAGGCGACAATTGATTACTTACCTGGAAAACTTAAGGGATTGGAACATCAGCCGGCAGATCGCCTGGGGCATCCCCATTCCGGCCTTCCAGAACATCGACGAGCCGGAAGATTGGATTTACGACGAGCGGGTCGACCAGGAAATAATCACCATTGGCGACAAAACTTACCGCCGCGACCCTGACGTCTTCGACACCTGGTTCTCCAGCAGCTCTTGGCCTTATGCCACGCTCAACTATCCAGATGGCGAAGACTACAAGCAGTTTTACCCCTTAAGCCTGATGGAGACAGGCTTTGACATCCTCATGCCGTGGGTGTCGCGGATGCTGATGCTTGGGCTTTACGTCACCAGCGAAGTACCATTTAAGGCCGTTTACTTGCATGGGTTAATACTTGATCAGCACGGCCAAAAAATGAGCAAGAGCAAAGGTAACGTCGTTGACCCCATGGAAGTACTTGACAAATACGGCTCGGACGCTATGCGCATGGGCGTCATAAGCGGTCAGACACCGGGCAATAACCAGCCGTTCGACTACACTAAAGTCGTCGGCGCCCGCAACTTTGCCAACAAACTCTGGAACATCGCTCGCTACATCGAAGACGCCCTTGGTGAGCAAACGGGCAGGGACCTGTCCGCCGCAGCTTCAGAGGCCAAACCAGTAACGGCAGCCGATCATTGGATACTAAGCAAATTACAGCATTCACAAGACGTAGTTACCTCTCATTTGGAGAGTTACCGCTTCAATGAAGCCTATGAAACGCTTTACCACTTCGTATGGGATGATCTGGCCGATTGGTACGTCGAAGCCAGCAAGGCCCAACCCAATAAACCGCTGCTAGCATTTCTGTTGGAGGCTGTGTTAGTCCTGGCGCACCCGTTCGCGCCATTTGTCACCGAAACCATCTGGCAGACATTAGCCTGGGAGAAAGATACGCTGCTGGCCACCAAAACACTCTTGAAAATTCCAGCTAGCGACACCAAGCAAGCCCAAGCTTTCGCCGAAATCCAAAACATCATCAGCGAAGTCCGCTTTATCGTCAAAGCGCTGAATGTTTCAGGTGTAACGCTGTACTACACCGACGTAGCGTTTTTACAAGATAACGCCGCACTGATTAAACGCCTGGCAAAACTGCAGGATGTTACCGAGGTGCAGGATGGCACAGGCCTGTACCTCACCACTACCAAATACCGCTGTTGGCTGGACATTGACGCTGCTACCGCCCAGGCGTACTTAAAAGAGATCGAAGCCAAGCAAGCCAAACAAAAAGCTGTCATCGCCCAGCTAGAAGCCCGCCTGACCAACAAGGGTTACATACAGAACGCCCCCAAACAGCTCATAGAAGAGACCAAAAGCCAGTTAGAAGCCGCCAAAGACTTAAGCGCTAAAATGGATGCTGAATACGAACGCTTTTCCGGTTCCAGCCGGTAGGATTGGGGGCTAGCCATATTTACATTAGTATGGTATAATTAAGTAAATGGCAAAGTCATCTGTACGCTATTCAACTCCTCGACAAGACCTTGAAATTCTGGAGGATAGATTATTCAAGAACCAGTTAGAAACAGCCAGGATACACCCCTTAGAAACTAAGCGCGGGTTGGTAGCCGTGAAGGCCGATGAACATTTGTTTGGCGTGGTTTTGGCGCAGGTGGTTGTAGTAGACGACTATACAGTCACCGTAGGACATCACGCTGTTAACTTCAGGCTTGGTCAGACAGCCCATGCTTCATCTGAGGAACGCTATTACTCCTGTTATATAGATGCCGCCAGGGCAGATCAACCAGGTGGGTTGGACTACCAATGGGCGGCTAACGACCCTAACAGTCAAGATCCACTAAGAAATGAACAGTTGATGGTCGCAGATATACTAAATAACGTTACTAATTCTGGCAGCGCGTACGACGCCCTTCACCAGGACTTCGTCAGGCGTTATCCTAGTATTGACAGAGGAGGATTGCCTCCAGGAGCGGGTATGGAATACGGCCCTGGAGTGAACCTTATAAGGATGTTGGGAGTTGGTGTGAAATTTCACCCAGCGGTTATAGAAGCAGCTTTGGAGTTACCCCAAAGAGAAGAACTAAGCTGAAAACAAGATAGGCAATCAGAGCTATGTCAAAAACGCCCCACGTGAAATCGTCGACCAAACCAAGCAGCAACTAGCCGAAGCCCAACAATTGTTAGAAAATCTCGACAAAGAATACAGCCGCTTCAGTCAAAGCAATTAATCCGCTGATCTACTGGGTGGTCGTACCCGACAGATAGGTTAATCAGCTGGTTCTAGGGCTTCGCGGATCCGGTTGGCTGACTCTTCGGGGTGATAGCCATCAAACCACAGTACGTGCCAGCCCATTTTTTCGGCCGCCATCAGGTTGGCGCGGGTATCGTCGATCAGCAAAATCTCTTCTGGAGGACAACCAGCGCGCTCTTGGGCAATCTGGTACATTTTTTCTTCGGGCTTGATTGTGCCTACCTCTGAAGAATCTACTATGGCATCATAGTGGATGTTCGGCAATACGCCTTGTTCGCGCAGGGCTTTTACCTGGCCGGAAATTATATTCGTCAAAATGCCGACTTTATAGAGGCCGGCGGCCCATTTCAGCAGTTCCTGTACTTCGGTGACCGGCTCAATCGCTGCCATGTATTCACGCGTCCAGTCGACTTTGGAAAGGTTTAATTTTTTAGCTAGGGCAGCATTGAAGTCTTTGACACTCATTTTCCCACGCCAAGCGTCATCGTAATAACGCCAGAAGGCTGTTTCGACGACATCTATCGGCCGGCCGGAAGCTTCGGCCAGGCGGCTATAGGCTTGGTGGCTGCCCCTTACCAGACAGTCATTGAGGTCAAAGTAGATAAAACTGGCGCCACCCTTGGTTTTATGCAGCTTACGAGGAGCAAGTGCAGGGGAGACAACACCCAGTAAGTCGTCTAAGCCGCTGCCCAGGGCATTGGCGATCGCCTGGATAGTGAAAATAGACGGTGATTTTATAGCCCCGCGCTCAATCTTCGCCAGGGTAGAGAAGCTCAAGTTCGCTTTGTGGCATAACTGTTGTTGCGTCAAGCCCGCGGCTTGCCGCGCCTCTTGCAATCTCTTACCCAGCGCCTTTTCGGTGCTTGGGACCAACCCACCTGAATCCATAGCCTTATGATAACAGCCAAATGGCCAAAATCCAAGATTAAAATAGTACTAAATGGCTACAGAACCACCTATTTTATTCCTGTTTACTATCTTCAATTTTGATCCGATCGAGTCAAAATTGTAGTAAAACTTAATCTGTCAGCTATGTCCGGGAGTTTACCAATTAAATATGCAGCACCCAGCGCAGGATTGTCCAAATGACAATAAAAACTATAACGAACGCTGCACCGGTAATAATCCAAACATTCTGGGTGTTTCCGTAGCCCATGCGCCGGCCGGATTTGGAATAGATCCAGGCCGCTACGCCGGCGGCTATAAACAGGGAAGTCATCACAGGAGTCATACCGCTTAAGCTTACCACACCCTCGCACCAGCCAGTCTGCTCCGGCAGCCGCCGGACTCCACTGGCTTCTTTGACTCATGCACGATTTTCTCTTGCGGTGCTCGATCACCGTACTGCCTGCACGGTTCTTTCCGCTCCTCAGAGAGAAATCGCACCTGAGCCTAAAGTGCGAGGATGTGGTTACTAGAAAGCCAGCTTTTTAGCCATTTCACTCAATGCCGCGTGGTCGGGTTCGGCTGACATATCTGGTTGCTGTAGGTATTCTTCCATGGTGTTAAAGGGGATCAGGTGCACGTGGGCATGGGGAATATGCAGACCGACCACTTGTACGCCAACCCGCGCCGGTTTAATTACATCACGTAAGCGCTGGGCAACTTTCTGGCAAGCAGACATCAGTGCTTGGTAATCCTGCTCCGGCAAATCCCACAGGGAAGCGATCTGGGCTTTAGGCACCACTAGCGTTCGGCCTGGCTGGGCTGGATAGATTTCTAGAAAGGCTAGGGTTTTTTCGTCCTCGTAAATTTTGTGGGCAGGGATCTCTCCCTTAATGATCTTGGTGAATATACTGTCTTCCATAGCCCTATTGTATCAACCCTTAATTTGGTTCAGCTGTTTGGCCTCAAGTCTGTTCTGGGTCATGAAGCTGGCTTTCCAAAACTTCGACGAATCTTAGAAGGCTAGATGCCGTTTTGCCAAAGCCTACCCCACCCAGATTCAGCCTCCTGGCATTAATATGCTCAGCTATATCACTGAATCCATGCGGTTCAATGCCTAACAACCTACGTCCATTCTCAGATTTTGGGTCTTTAGCATAGTGGCCACGGAGCAAGCAGCCACACATTGTTTGATCTAGGGCATCTGGATGGTGGCCACGTAAGTGCAGGTCAAGGCCAGTGAAGATGTGTCCGGCGAAAATTCTTGAGCTTCCTATTGGTTGGCCGCTTTGTTGGGCATCCGCTCCTAAAACGCGTCTTAAACTTTCTTTAGTAACCAGTCCTAATTGCCGGCCATCTGGCAAGCCAACCCTATCTAGGCAAAATGGTAGTGTCATCAGGGCTTCATCTACTATTGGCCGGCTGGTAGCTTCCTCTGGCAATCCAGGCCCAAAGGTAGACCGAGCAGTTTCTCCACTAGAGTTCGTCATATCTGTATATATACCCTAATATTTATTTCTTGTCAAAATAATTGTTTGCTCAATCCATGTTATTTATTTGTTCTTGGGGGTACAATAAGCTCATGCTTTTCATCCGGAAGTCGCTTTACCATTTTTTAGCCGGCTTACTCTTCTTATTCCTAGTCGGTACGGCTTGGACCACTGCCCTAAGCCTGACTTTCGCTAAGCCAGCAAAGCTAGAAAGTTGGCTGAGTGAAAGCAAGCTGTATGACCATTTTATGGATAATGTCATTGCCCAGTCCCAAAAATCCGGCGAAAGCCAGGGCGGGCAAAATGGCGGCTCGCTCAACCTGAAAGACCCGGGCGTCCAGCAAGCCGCCAAGGCCGCCTTTTCGCCCCAGGTATTGCAGGGTAGCGTCAACAACTTTCTAGACGCCAACTATGCCTGGCTAGAGGGCAAGACGCCCACGCCGGATTTTCGCGTTGACCTTTCGGGAGCCAAAGCCAACCTAGCAAGCAATGTCGGCGCTTACGTCCAAAGCCGCTTAAGCGGCCTACCAAAGTGTACTACCACTGTTTCAGCTGACAATTTTGATCCGCTCTCGGCTACCTGCCTACCGCGGGGTGTTACGCCCACCAGCGCCGCCCAGCAATCAGCGGCCCAAATCGCCGGCGGCCAAGACTTTTTGAAAAACCCGGTCATCACTCCCCAAACGCTCAGCCAAACCGACAAAAACCAGTCCAGCCAGCCATACTACCAAAAGCTGTCGTGGCTGCCCCGAGCCTACCGGCTAGCCACTGGGCTGCCTTACATCTTGGGCCTGCTATCGGCGCTTGCAGCCCTGGGCGTCATCTTCATCGCCCTGACGCGCCGGCGGGGAACCAGAAAAGTCGCCACCGCTTTATTAAGTTCCGGCGGAACCATATTACTACTGGTTTTGGTTAGCCGTGTCGCTTTAGGGATAGTGGATAAGCGGGTTTTCATTAATTCAAACGTCGCCCAGTTGCAGGCTCCCCTCGTAAACTTCGCCGACCGCGCCCAGTGGTCAGTAGCCAAATTAGACCTATGGTTTGGCGGGGTTTTCATTGTACTAGCCGTAGCTCTTTACTTAGCTTTGCACTATTCAAAGCCTAAGCTTCCCAAAACCGATCTTCCAGGGGAAGAATCAGTGGCACCAACTACTCCAAAACCCAAAAAGCAAATCGCAGTCCAGTAATTTAACCTAGCCCTTTGGTCATCCAGCGGTAAGCATGGCCGGGGTCGTAAACATGGCGTTCGTAAAATGCCTGGAGTTCATCATCTCCATCGTCTACCAATATGTGGACCTCTTCATAGCCCCGGCTTTTAAGTAAACTCTCGGCTTCAGCCATGAGTTGGCTGCCTACACCTTGACGCTGCTGTTCGGCGGCTACAGCCAAGCCAAAGATAAAAGCCCTACTGCCATCTTCCATAATAGAAGCGGTGCCTATAACTTCGCCCTCTCGTTCCGCTATTAAAATCGATTCAGGATCTCTAGCAATTTTGGCTCCAACCCTTGCCGGCGAATGGAAGGGCTCGTAGAAAATTCCCGCCTCTTGGAGAAGTTGGGCTAGAACTTCGTAATCAGAGGCCGTATAACTTCTAATCTCTGAAGGGTCGGGGGATCGTTCGGTCATAGGCTAAGTTTAACATTTTATAGTGGCGGAGAGGGTGGGATTTGAACCCACGATACGGTTGCCCGCATACTGCTTTTCGAGAGCAGCGCCTTCAACCACTCGGCCACCTCTCCGTAAATGATCATTATAACTTTGAAAATAACTATTGACATAGTATGCCTTAGGTACTATACTGCCGGTGTACTAAACATAAGGACTAGTACATGAAACTAGATGATTACGAGCAAAAATTGTTAGACGGCTGGGAAGAAGTCTTTAAAAAAGGCCAGCTAACCATGTGGATTATGTTGGCGCTCAAAGACGGGCCTAAGCACATGGCCGACATTAAAGCTTTTATAGACGAAGCCACTAACGGCACTCTGACCGCCGACGATCAAAGCATGTACCGTGCTCTGCGCCGCTATTATGATGTCGAGCTGGTAGATTTTACCACCGAGCCGGGCAAGAGCGGCCCCGACCGCAAGGTTTACAGTCTAACCAAGATTGGCCAACGCGTACTCGAAGAATTCATTGCTAGAAATATTACTTCGGTCTTTTTTAAGCCCCAGATTGTTAATCTACTTAATAAAAGGAGTTCAAAATGAGCCTCATGACAGACGATAAACGATGGATTGCCATAAGGGCAGCATTCCTGCCATTAATTTTCATTTTGCCGTTTTTTGTGAACCATTTTCGGCAAATTCCGTGCCATACCGAGTCATATGATCATGGTCACCTAATCGTAAAGGGGCCGTGTTATATCATTTCATCCGGCAGCCTATTTAATCACTTAAGCGGTATATTTCTATTAGTCGGACTGGGTGTCTTATTTGCCAGTTACGATACTTGGCAACGTGGCAAAGCCAAGGCTGTTTTTGCCCGCGTTCAGATACGTATCGCTTTCCTGAGCGTCATGCTTACAGCCATCGCTTACGCTATCTTGTACCAATTTAGCCAACTGAGATATTTGAGTTTGCTGGACAGCTTTCAACCCCCAAGCTCTGCTACCTTAGCTAAGGTTCAAGCCCATCCCTTTGGCGTAAGCTTTCCTCCTGCGTTTTTAGCCTTATTTAGCGCTTTCTATCTACTGATGCCTTTCCTGCAGTGGAAAAACCACACTAAAGACAAAACCCGCGTCGGCGGGATTAAGAAAGAGGAGTTATTCAAATGAAACGGTTTTTGCGTACCCAAATGAAGGTTGATGATGTGCTAGATAAGCGCCTAAGGCGCTGGCATTTAATGGTTTTAGGGATAACTTTCGCGACTTTCTATTTGGTTTTGGCCTTCGTCTTAGAGGTATCGCCTTGGCTAACTCTGGTCCTGTTGCTTGGTTACATTTTGGTTTCTTCAAGCCTGTCCAGCCGTCTTTACCGGCGACAAAAACCTGACCCTGCCAAAACTCCCAGCATAAGCAAAAAACAGCTAGTCGTAGCCGCTGCCTTTGTAGTCTTCGCCTCGATTGTTACAGCTGCTGTGCTTAGCGTAAGTGATAGCCAACCTTTTGTGCGCCCAACGGGCAATCATTTAGCTGTCTTCGACTCCGGCGCCAGTTTCCTGGCAATCATACTATTATCAGCCCTGTCCCTGGTGCCCGTTATTTTTATTATTTATCTTCTCGTTAAAAAGTACGAGAGCAAGCACAACATACGATCCATCCCCACGAAAAAATTGTTTAAGTAACCCTCGCGAACCTTTGCCAAAATGATCAGACCCTAAACCTGTCCAGCTCTTGAATAAATTAGGCAAATCATTTAAAATATACTTTCTTGTATGGCAAAAAGATTAGATACTTATGACCTAAGTGGTCTAGAAGCCTCCGCTACAAAGGAAGGCCTTTATAATCCTTATGACCGGATAGGCCGACTAGCCGACCCATTATGGGTCGCGGACTTCGCGAAAAAATTTAGTGAGAGGGCCGCCGGGAGATTTGAGCTAATTCTAGAACCCACACCCGGCCTATACCATGTTCATAATTTGGCTCATGAAATAACGGTACTAACCGGCGTAGACTATGAAACATCCGGAGGTCAAGAACGTACGGAAGGATATTTAGAAGGCTTCTTATCATCCCTAGCCGAAGGAGAGGAGTTACCGCCGGAAGCATTCTCCGAGCCACTTACGGTCGCGGTCGTAGGCCTTCGCCATGTCCAACCTAAACATAGCAAGAGCGTCCAAGTTGTTGCCAGAGTCAAAAACCTTCCCGATAAAAATAAAGCCTATCCAAATGACTATTCTCTAGACCATGAAAGGGCAATCATCGCCGACTCTTTTAACATCGAGCGAGGGACAACTTTTGTTGAACTCGGCTGGGTGGATGATCCGAAACTAAGATTTCGAAAATTCCTTGATCGTCTCGCGCCTTCCATATTACCCACCATGGATCTGACTCACCTGGGGCTTGTCAGGCAAGACCGGCAATAACCGCGAATCCTTGGACAATTGGTTTTTTATCTGTTTAATGCTAAAATTACCTTTCCGACGCAATCCGACGATACTGTCGGATTAAAAGGTCGGAACCCCGATCAAAGCATCGGGGCTGTTAATTTAAAATTCTCTCATGAATCCTTTGAATCCTTGTATTTATATTCTGCGTTTTAAAGAGAGTGGCAAGTTTTATGTAGGATCAACTACGGATTTAGAGCGCAGGCTTAACCAGCATAAGCAAGGGCATACCAGAAGCACCAAGCGCTTAGGTGAATTTAAACTAGTTTTCTGGCAGGCAACCCAAGACTTGAAGAGCGCTCGTTCTGCCGAAAAACAAATAAAATCATGGAAAAGAAGAGACTTTATTGAGAGAATTATTCAAGATGGTAGAATTGCTTTTCTAGATTCTGCCGACGAGCGCGCGTAGCTCAGCTGGATAGAGCGTCGGCTTGCGGAGCCGAAGGTCGTAGGTTCGAATCCTGTCGCGCGTACCAAGTAAAGAGTCGGTCTTCGGACCGGCTTTTTACTTGGCTACGTTCGGCAGATTTGGTTCTACGACTGGAATTTTCCCTAGGAAAATACCAAAGTCGTAGGTACGGTGGAGCGAAGTCACGCACAGAAGTTTACTTCGAGCATGATTGAGTGGAGAAGGACGAAGCCCGCTATCCTGTTCGCGCGCAGCTTCGCTTGTGAGTACTACCGTTAGGGCTTTGTTATAATTACAAATTACAGAGAGGAGACGAGCGTTGGTAAATTCACTGGAAGCAATTACCGATAATATTCAGAGTGAATTCTGGGCTATGCTCGGGCTTGAAGAGGGCGTACAAGAACAGACCAGTGCTGCTCTAGACATTATGCGAGAAGTAGCCGCTGATCTACCTCATATGGAAGATGTTGCCGTGATACCTGTCGGTAGTCGTGTAAAAGGCTATGCGACACTTTCGTCTGACGTAGATATTGCTATTGTGGCTTATGAAGAAAATGCAGCGCCTTTTAAGGCCAGAATAGCTATGGGACGGGTTATTACCGAAAGGCTTGGCATTCAGGTCTGCCAACTTTCTTTTCCGGATAGGGCAGACGAAGCGCTAACCATAGATATGATCGACTACGGTCACCTTGCATGTTTTGATGCGAAGAGTCTTCCATTTGCGTTGGTACCAGCGGTTTTTGAAGGCACGAGAGTGGCCGAGCGTAAACGTGCAGCATTAGAAAAGCGAAGACAAGCCAGGAATAGTTTCTTGTTCTTACGGTCTGCAGACGAAGCTTATACTCGATACTTCGTTGAACCGAAGTTTGAACCCCACAGTGTTGCGTGTAGATATATAAACGTTGCTCAGAACGCAGGACTTGATTGGCCAGAATTGACTGATCTTGAACGAGTATTCCAGGCTGCGTATACAAGCCGTAACCAAGCATTTGGCAGTAGTGTGCTTACGAAAATTAACCAAGAGCTAACCTAGTTCTAACTTGGTATACAAGGCTATCCCACACTCGAGGCCGTTGTGTGAGACGGGTTGTCACTTTATACTGAAGAGCAAATGCTCGATAAAGACGGTTTAACGCAAGAAGTTTCGGTCGGAGTGACCTACGCCTCATTAATGAGCGCGGTGGCACTGTTTTTTACCGGAGTTTTGATTTCGCAATATAAATCTTTTGAAGGCAGCATCAAGGTGCCGTTGGCATTTCTGATCATCAGTACATTCAGTTTTATTTTTGGCGCCACCATTTATAGCAACGCAGCGACCGAGCTAACCCTCAACCGCTTAAAGAGCGTCCAGCGCTATATGGTCTACGCCAAAAACATCGACGAGCTACTGGGGCTTTACCTATTTGTACTAGCTACGCCCATGGTAATAGGAGCCGTGACAAAAGACGGGTTCGTGCGAATAATCGCTATTACAGTGGCGCTGCTGGGCTTCGGGCTGTATTCGCAATCCAGGTTTTCGATTCTGGACAACGAACTGACCCGGCCGCGAAAACGATCGGTAACAGTTTTGATCATCCTCCTGGCGGCAGCACTTTACTACTACCAGGGATCTCACGCGAATTATACCGCCCTGATATACAGCGCAGTAGCCATAGTGCTGCTTGGCATCCTGATAACCATGGCTTATGTATTTTGTACTGGCGGCAAGCAGTACAACATCACCGAGTTCCGCCACTATGACGAGGATGACGCCCAAGAAGTTTCGGAAATCATCCTAAAAAATTTGGCGCGCATAAAGTCGGGCGTACTGCCAGAAGCCACCATCGAAACACTGCGCGAATCCGCGACCCCAGAGGCTATCCAGCTCCTGTCAAACGAAAAAAGCATTACGGTTGCCGAGTTTAAAGGTCATATAGCTGGTTTCGCGTGCTTATATGGCCATGAAATAACAGATGTTTATACAGACCCTGAACTACACCACAAAGGTACAGGTAGACAGTTGGTCGAGTACCTGGAAGCCGAAGCGCGCGACGATGGCTTTAAATTCACTACGCATATTGCCAACCCTATAGATGTTAATTTTTGGCGCAAGATCGGCTACGAAGTAGAATCCGAGTTAGAAGACAAAGCCATCGGCACCGCTTACCATATGAAGAAAAAGCTGCGGCGGCTATCTAGCTAATGGCCACACGGTAATCGGGGCTGGCCTTAGAACCCGTCCAAATCTAGCTTTAGTAACAAAATTAAATATTGCATTACCTATTGTAATAAGTAATGAATTTTGATATAGTAATAACTATGAAAACAACGCTTACAGTTACAAGTAAAGGCCAAACAACCATACCCGCGCCGATTCGCCATAAACTTGGCTTAGACAAGGCTGGCGGGGTGCTACGGATGAGTTTTAATGAAGATAAAGACGAGCTTGTTATCTCCAAGCCCCTAGGCGTAGATGAGCTTAGTAACAAACTGAGTACCTATATCAAGCCAGGTACGGCGCCATTAGCTGACGCTAGTGCCTTTTACCAAGCGAACCGTAAGAGATAGTAAATGACAAAGTTTACAGGCTCGTTCGATACTAACGTGGTTCTCAGGCTACTTCTAAATGACATCCCCAAGCAACATATGGCCGCGAAAAAGCTCATGGAGCAAGCCGTTAACCAATTCGCTATCGCAGATACCGTGATAATTGAGTTAGTATTTGGGCTTGATAGGTATTATGGTTTTAGTCGTCCGCAGATAGCCGATGCCGTAGACGGCCTCATGAACTTAAAAGGAATAAATTGTAACCGGGCTCTTTTTGAAAGGGCACTACCTCTCTTCGTAAACCGCGGCGGCCTGTCATTTGAAGATTGCTGCTTGGCAGTATACTCGGTCCTAAATGACGCTGAACCACTGTGGACATTTGACAAGAAATTAGCGCGTCAAGCATCCAGCGCGAAATTAGTTAATTTATAATCGCCTATTATAGCGGTTCGGACTTCGCTTACGATGCCGTAATATAAACATTATGCGCAAAATTACTATTGTCACTGGCAACCCTGGCAAGGTACGCGAACTCCAGGCCATGGCCATGGGCAAGCTTAGCTTTGTGACGCGCGATTTAGAAATAGCTGAGATCCAAAGCCTGGACCTAGAAGAAATCGTCAGAGATAAAGCCAAGAAAGCTTATGCCCAGATCAAAGGCCCGGTTATTGTCGATGACGTTTCGGCGGGGCTTGACAGTCTTCAGGGCTTACCCGGGCCATTCATCAAATTTTTCAATAGTCAGATTGGCGGCGACTCTTTATGGCAGTTATCGAAATCCAAAAATGAAATAGTCACGGTTTCTTGCATTGCTGCTTACTATGATGGTGCCAAGTTACTTATGGGCAAAGGGACTATACAAGGCATAGTAGTGGAGCCAAGGGGCAAGAACGGTTTTGGTTTTGACGCCGTCATCGTGCCCGACGGGCAACTGCTGACAATGGCCGAGATGACCGAAGAACAAAAGATGCGGGTCAGCCACCGCGGCAAGGCTTTCAGGGATTTAATACAACAGCTTGAGAAATTAAAATAGTTTATTCGTTCAAGTATGCTTTATTGGCCTATTAGAAAATTATTAGAACAGTAAATTTCCCGCTTTACTATTAATAGTAGTAGTGTTACAGTAACTGGACTAGAAAATAAGCTGCTACAGGGTTCGTTAATTACTGAATCGTTCTAGAAATAATGTTTAACAATGTTTTCGTTGAGGCGCAGCTAACTGGGTTTGCCAGCTTACCTCGTGAAACAGGAGGTAATAATATAAATGGCAACTAATCTATTTGTAGGCGGCCTAGCCTACGCCGTAACTGATGACGAGCTGCGCGACTTTTTCGCTGCGGCTGGTAACGTAGTTTCAGCTAAGGTTATAGTCGACAAGTACTCTAACCAATCCAAAGGTTTTGGCTTTGTCGAAATGGGCAGCGAAGAAGAAGCTCAAAAAGCTATCGCTGAACTAAATGGCAAAGACCTGCAAGGCCGCGCTATCGCTGTCAGCGAAGCTCGCCCACGCGAAGACCGACCGCGCCCATCATTTGGCGGTGGTGGCCGCGACTTCGACCGCCGAGGTGGTGGCGACCGTGGCGGACGTTACTAAAGATATTTAGATATATTTTTGGGTGCCAAAAACCAACCAGTGACTAAAATCACTGGTTGGTTTACTATGATTACCCCTTAAGCTTTGCTATGATAGAAGAGTAGGGAGGGAATGGCGATGGCACAACGAACTACCATACCGCGGTACTACATCCGTGACGCCGAAACCAATGAGGTTTGGTGTTTCGACGCCCGGTACTTCAGCGGGGCCAGTCTTATCAAGGCTTAATAGATACAAACTTATCAAAGCAGTGAAGGTTTGTGCCTATTGATCCTTACCTTGTGTGCATTCCAAACGCTTCTAATTGGAGTACAATTAGAAGCGTTAGCTTTGAAACATAAGGGAGATATTATGGATAATATGCCGGGGCAAACTAACAACACAGCGCCAAAGGGTTATGGCAAGCGCCCAATGTGGCAATGGGTTTTGCTATATATTTTTATAGCTGTCATAGTTTACGGTTTAATTTATCTGATATTTTTACGTGGCGGCTCTGGATATTAAATTTGATCGGTCTAAATAAATTAATGGGAGGTCTTTGTGAACAATACTAGAACTCATCTCAAAATACTTTTCGAGTGCGAAAAGCATGCTCCAGTGATGCCAGTTGGCAGTTCTGGCGACAAGGCGTATCTGAAGATACGTCGCGAAGCCAAACTGATGACTGGAACGCTGGATATGCTTTGTAGCAGAAAGGGTATTTTGAGATGAGTTCTAATAAAGTAGTTTTGATAATCGTTGTCATCTTGGTGCTAGGCGTAGGCGGCTATCTGGTATTTCATAAAAAGGCCAATAATAGTCCGGCCACAACCAATTCAACTGCCCAGAAGGGGACTAGTAGTGATTCAAGCCCCGTGGTAGCGGCGACCATCACTTATACTGACAGCGGCTTTACGCCTGCCCTAACGACTGTAAAAGCTGGTGACACCGTTAAAGTCGTCAATAATTCCTCAAACCCTTTGCAATTAGATTCCAACCCGCACCCTGCCCACACCGACGAGCCTGAACTCAACGTCGGTGAAATTGATGCCGGCAAGAGCGCTACTTTTACCATCACCCAAAAAGGCACATGGGGCTTCCACAACCATTTGCAGCCAGGCGACACCGGGAAAATTGAAGTCCAATAAGCTGCTAGGCGTGAATATATTGTTTATTGATTAATTTGGCTGTCCTCGCCGCTCAAGCCGCGCGGCCACAGACGCTTAGAGCGCACGGCGGCCACTTCAACGGCGTAGTAGACCATTTGGGACTGCAAATATATCCAGAAAAGCAAACCTAGCACGATGGCGAAGTTACTGTATAGGGCATCCAGGCTCTTGAGTTGGTGGGCTAACACATAGCCGCCAACGTTTTGCAAGACCACAAGGCCGATGGCCGCGATGGCCGCGCCCACACTGATATCTTTTAAACTAACATTCCGCGGTAGGCTAACGTTGATCAAAAACAGGAATAGCCAGAATAGAATAACTAGGTTGATGAATATTGAAAAACCCTGGAAAACCAGGCCGCGCCCAGCGGCCGCCGCGTAAGTCGTAATAATAGCGGCCGCTATGAAGCCCGTGCCGCCTATCAGCATAACGGCCAGGCTCTTAACCATGGATAAAGGAAAGCCCGCCCGTTCGTTTTTAGGGATTCGCCAAATGTGGTTGACGCCGTGGATAAAAGCATCGGCTACGCCGCGGGCGCCATACAAGGTGAACAAAAGGCCAACTATTAGCGCCAGGCCGGATTTATGCAGGCTATAGACGTGTTCGGACAGCTGGTTGCCCAAAATAGGGAAGTAGGCGGCGGTACTACCAATAATACTCTGGCGTAAATGTGGGTGGCTGCCGGCAATGATTGTCAGAAACGTAGTTAGGACCAGCAGCAGAGGAAAAAGCGATAAAAAGCCGTAATAGGTCAGCAAGGCCGCCTGGTAGCCCGTCTCGTCTTCGCCATATTTTTTAACAACCGCGTAGGGGAAGCCAATTAGGGGGTGGTGACGTTGGAATCTGTCAATTTTTTGCAGTGTTTTATCTATAAACCCCATGTTACTTATTGTAAGAGTAAATTACTTAATCAGAAAATTAATGGATAAGCTTTTAAGATTTAGTGAAATACTTTACAGCTTAAAACTGGCATAAGCTTAATAATAGAAACTGCCAAAAGTAAGCAAGGGAGGGCATAACAATGTCTGACGAAACAGCTGAACAATTAATGGAAATTTACGACAAATGGAATACACGGGCAAGCCGTGAACGCTTTTTAGGACGGATGAAGCACAAGCTAAACGCCAAGGAGCGCTACAGCCACTATCGCTACCACTAAACAAATTACTCGGTTTAATAGTAAGTCCTGCAAGCTTGGGGTTCCCCAGGCTCAGTAAAACCGATGCCGCCAATCAGGGGTTAGGCGAGTCATTGCGGCCAGCTTAGTCCCAATTCTCTTTGAAAATATAAATTGGGACCGACCGGAGGGAGTTCTGGCCGCACGCCTGAGTCCTGGTATTTGGCGGCAATAGTGTTTTCCTGTCGCCTGTCGGCTTTTTGTATTACTTTTTGCCGAGCAAAAAGTAATGAGATTGGTTCTTGGAAAGAACGAAGTTAGTTGTTTTAGTACCTAATCCGCCACAGGAACCGATCAATCGCGTCTCTACGACGGTCTTCTAGAGGTAGACGCTCGGAGAGCAAACCTAGAATTTCATCTTCGTCCGCTGGGTCGTAGTAAATAGTCGTCATCGGCGCGAAGCGTTTTAGGGGCGTCAGGGCAACGCTGGAAAAAGCTCCCTCAGGTATTATCGAAAAAGAGCGGAATTCACTGTAAGCGTAATGCCGGTCACCTATGTTTAGGCCGCTTTCATCCAGACTATAGCTCAGTTGCCGCGGCTGGCGAGCCCCATAAAAGCCCAGTACGCCGGCGCCTACAACCACTACCACAGCAGAAATGATGTCTTTGGTAAGCAACCACACTGTTCCAGCCAAAACAGCCGCCGCTACGGCTAAGGCCAGGTACCAACCTAGCGATTTGGAGTGGGCCACAAATTCGCTAGCCGTCCAGCTGATAAAACCATCCGATTTCGTCGAAGTTAAAATTGGAGTTTCGGCTCCCTGTTTGCCATTATCTGGCGTTGGCGGGGCGGCTGGCTCTGGTTCAGTTCTAGCTTCTTGGGCATTGGCTGATGGCGGCGAGGTAGGCGGGCCGGGGGCGACTACATCGCCTGGCTTGAACTCCCAAGCTTCCTCAGGTAATGCGCCCTGAACTTCATCCTTTTTCACCATAAGCGTTATTGTACAGGAAGGCCGAACCCAAGACAAAGCCAGCTCTAGCCTACAAAGGCTTTTGTATCAATCTGTTGCGAGGTAGTTTCAAATATCTTGCTACTTGCTTATGCTAGTAGTACCATAAGGTTAGTTTAAACAATCTTAGGAGATAAAAATGCCTACCCGCAGCACCTCAAAAACCAAAAAACGTTCCACTAAAACCAAAGCCAAGCCCTATATCTTTTCGCCCAGCAAATTCAGCCGTATCCAATTAATAGTTTTCGGGCTGTTATTCGCTACTTTAGGAGCGATCTTGGCCTACTGGAGCTTCGCCGAACCACCAGACGTTGTTGTGGCCCTCAGAGACGAAAAACCGCTTAAAGTAACCAAGGATGAAAGTGGTAAGATACATTATTCTAGCCAAATTATAGCTTTTGAAATCCTCAGCGATAATACGCTGGTATGCGGTGACCCAACAACACCAGATGTGCTAACAACTACCCAGCTTACGCAAGCCGAAACCGACAGCATCGTCAATAGGGTCATTGCCGCTGGCATTAAAACCGAACCCGATCAGGCCGCAATTGATCAGGATCAAGTAGGTGACCTTACTTCGATACAGGTAAAGGCTGGCGATGTGGATAAAATAGTTAGCATTTTTAACGATCCCCAAACTAATCAGTTCGCCCAAAAGGTACGTAATATTGCTAAAGACGTCTGTAAAAAAGCTACCAAGCAAATTGAGCGCGATAAAGCCCCTAAAACCAAGCAGGATTTAGCGACCAACTTGACCAATTCTTCTTCTAACAAGGCCCTAGCTTGGTTTACTCGCCAAGTCTTCGCTCCGGCGGCAGCTATCACCTATAGTACCAGCGATGAAACTATCCAATATTCTGACATCAATCAAACCAGAGCCTCAGTTGGTCGATCTAAACTGCCGCCCACGACCTGCTTGCATAATATCGCGGAAAGCTGGACATACACTATGTCCACAACCATAGGTAGGGACAATGAAGGTAACTACGGACACTTAAGGCATAATGATAACCTCGGCAATCAGATTAATACCAAATGCAGTAGCAACTGGACCGCTTACGCTGAAAATGTAGGCAAGGGAGGCACTTCACAAAGTATATACAACCTTTTCGTTAACAATCCAAATGATCCTCTGCATTTGCATTACAATAATATAGTTGACACTGACTGGAACTACGTTGGCGTAGGCGCTTACCGTGGCGCCGATGGCATTCTATATATTGCCCAAGACTTCTTAAGATGCATTGGTTGTGGACTGGCGACCTATACAACCACTCCAGTAAGCTCTACTAGTCCAGCCCCTAGCAGTCCATATACTTTCTACGGTTCTAGTCAACTCAAAGAGGGCCAAAGGATGAATATCGGCTACTACATAGGTTCTTCTACTGGCTATAAAATGATTCTGCAGAATGACGGTAGCAATGCGGGTAATCTAGTAGTAAAGAACCCGAGCGGAACAACTGTGTGGTCGGCGGGCATTGCTGGCAAGGGTGGCAAGAGCGTAGTAATGCAGACTGATGGCAACTTTGTGGTGTATAGATCTGACGGTGTCCCAGTATGGTCCACCAAAACAGCCGGTACTACTGGCTATGTAATAGTCATGCAACTGACTGATGGCAACTTAGTGCTCCATGGTACAAACTGTGTTCTTTGGGCTTGGAAACAAGGTGGGCGCATTAGCAGTTGTGCCAAGTGATCCTAGGAAGAGTTAGCAGAGGGTACATAGGGATCTAGCCCTAAACCACCTAGGATCTATAATTATTTTGAAGTTGGCGGCGGAGCAGAGCGTGTCACCTTGATTGAGCCGACTGTCCCTGGGTCTATACCAGATTCTGTTGAGCCAGGGGGAGTGGCTTCTGGGGTTGCTATACGAGTGGAACTCGGCGATCCGTCTGGTGTAGGTCCTAAAGTTCTTTCAACCTTATTACCACTTGGGCCATTGGACCCTACCTCAGAAGTTAAAGTAGAAGTAGGTTCTGGGCTAGACGGGCTAGGACTATCCGTGAATATTTCTGTAGGAGTTGGCGGCGGCGCTGGAGCCTTTGGATGAAGGGCTACATAGCCCATACCTGCTAGGATAACACCTGAAACTGCTGCTGGAATTAATTCTCGTCTAGTTGTTCTGATTCTCATAATTTTTACTTATTTTCTATTTTTAACTTAACATTATCTAGACTATCATAATAGTGACGGTAAGTCAAGAAATATTTATAGTCTCCTTCGGGTTATTGTTTGCTGGAAATAAAATCACCCCTGGTTTCGGCCGCCGCTTTAAGCTAGAATAAAAAAGCCCCAATTTCTTAAACCACTGGTTGGAAAATTTTGTAAACCAATCCGCCTAAGGCGGATGTTTACAAAATTTAGAGGAGACGCAGTGGGGAGCTGACTAGCCAGAACGCGAAACTTGTTTTAGCGGTTTGGCTAGTCAGCTCCGGAACTTGCGGCGACGCGGAGAGGTACCCAAGAGGCTGAAGGGGTCGGTTTGCTAAATCGATAGGGGGGAGCAATCCCCCGCGAGGGTTCAAATCCCTCCCTCTCCGCCATCGTAAAGAATGAACTATAGCCCTGCTTTTTGGCAATAAAATGGCCGAATTAGTAGGGCTTTTAAAGTGCTGTAGACAGTTTTTTAATAGATATTTAATGATTTCGTGTTATTAAGTAATAGTCAGTAAATAGCTATTATGAAATTACTACTTATCGAAGATAATGAGGCTTTAGTAAAAAGCTTGCGCGATTTTCTAGGCAAGACCTGGAAAATCGATACTGTTAGTAGCGGGCAAGAGGGTCTGGAAAGGATAAGATCCGGGAATTATGACGTAATAATACTTGATCTTAATTTGCCTGACATGAATGGCCAAGAAGTCTGTAAAGCCGCCCGGCAGGCCATGGTTACTACGCCTATATTAGTCTTAAGTGGATCGATTGAGCCAGGTACCAAGGTTAGTCTATTCAAGTGCGGCGCGGATGATTATGTTACAAAGCCATTCAATGCCAGTGAGCTGCAAGAACGCCTATTGGCATTGCTTCGGCGCGGCCACCTAGATACCGCGAATCCGTATTTGCTCAAAGTCGACAGCCTGATATTAGACCCCCTCAGCCGGCAAGTTAAACGCAGTGGTAAAAAAATCGTGCTAAGGCGTAAGGAATTCGATATTCTGGAGTATTTAATCCGTAATCGCGGCAAAGTCGTTAGCCGCAATATGATTATGGATAACGTGTGGGAAGCCGATAGCGATTCCTGGAATAACACTGTGGATGTACACATTAAATATTTGCGCGATAAAATCGACCGGCCATTTAAAAGCCAACTTATTAAAACTGCTCATGGGGTAGGCTATACTATCAGTGATTCGGTATAGCCAGTAATCTATAAATGAGGGGAAAGGAGAGACATGAAAAAAATCATTACCAGCATCCTAACCGATGCGACTGTACGTAACGCTGGCGCCGTTGAAGGTGTGCTTATGAAACAAGCAATAGCATCACCGTGGTTCAACGTTTAATACCTAACCAAAAACTAAGAAAAACCGGATACTGCCTTACTCAAGATACAGTATCCGGTTACTTTCATACATAGGCACACAAAATATGTTACGCCGATTTTATAATACTTTCATTAGACCTACCTCTAAAGATCCGGATGCCTACAGTCGGGAACTGGTACTCAACTGGTTATTGTTGGGCATCACCTCGCTTACCGCTATCACGTTTTTCCTGTCTTTTTTCGCGCTGGTCTTTCTGCACCAGGGCTATACTCTGACCCGCTTTATATTTGTTGTTGTTTTGTTAATATTTTGGGTCGGCCTGTTTGGGCTTTCCAAATTCAAGCAGAAACATACTCTGGCGGAAATAGTTCTAGTCGGCCTATTCTTTTGTCTGGCTAGCTTTATGGCTTACCGTTGGGGGATAAGGCTGCCTCTGGCGGGCGTATTCTTTAGCCTAGTTATCATCATGGCCGGCATATTACTGGGAGCGCGTTATTCTTTGTATACCGCCCTAGCCGTGAGTATTTTAGTCATCGGCTTTGAGTACGCTAAAGGCCAAAATTGGTACCAGCCAGATCTAGCTTGGATCAAGGAGCCTTCCGTAGTGGCCGATGCCCTTATCAATTCTGCTTTGTACGGCGTGATCGCCCTGATTTCCTGGCTGTTTAACCGACAAATGGAGCTGTCGCTCAAAAGGGCGCAGCGTTCCGAAAAAGCTTTGAAAAGACAGCGGGATTTGCTGGAAGTCAAGGTAGAGGAACGCACGCGTGAACTGCAAAGTGAACAGCTCGAGAAAGTCCAGCAATTTTACCGTTTCGCCGAACTAGGGCGTTTGAGCACCGCCCTTTTCCACGATTTAGCCAACCATTTAATGAGCGTCAGTGTCGACATCGAAGGCCTGAAGTCACGACGGCAGGCTGATATATTGGAGCGAATCCAGGACAACATCCACTACATCGACACTGTCGTCCAGCGAGTGCACCAGCAAATGCAAGGCAAACGCAAAGTGGAGCGCTTCGACGTATTCGAAGAAGTAGAAGAGATTATTAAAATAATGGCCCTAAATACCAAGCGGCTCGGCATAGCTATTGAACTGCAAGCACCTTCTTCTAAAAAGCCTCTTTTCTATACTGGCGATGTCACCCGTTTTCGCCAACTCGTTAGCAATCTTATATCTAATGGCGTCGATGCCTACCAAGATGTCAGCCAGCAGAATAAATTAGTGGCGGTGAGCATAGAGCGAACCAAAGAATCATTGACCGTCCGCGTAGCCGACCAGGGGATAGGTATCTCGCCGAATGTCCAGGCCAAGATTTTCGAACCGTTTTATACCACCAAAGAGAAGGGCATTGGTATTGGCCTATTTATCGTTAAACAAATTGTCGAGGAAGATTTTAAAGGCACCATTACTCTACTCAGTAACAAGAATCAAGGTACTAGTTTTACGGTTACTTTACCCCTTAAAGCCCATGCCAAAAAAACTAGAACTTGAATCGGCGATCGCTAAGGGCTTGGCTTATATAAGTAAGCAGCAGACAGCCGACGGTGGTTTTGCAAGCTTCTCCAGCCCCGCGAGTGATGACTTCACTGAAGCCAAAACTTACCGGACAACTTTTGTGCCGGCTTTGATGCTAGGCTGCTTATCTTCAGTCGATAGTCCTTCTAGCCAAAGTATCCGCCAGCGTTTAGCTAAGTTTATGATGGAACAAAAAGATCCGCAGTGGTCATTCAACTATTGGGCCAAAAACGCCCCCGAACGGACAACCTTACCGTACCCTGACGATTTGGATGATACCTTTTGCGCGTTGATCGGTTTGGCCCTGAACGATCCGGCCAGCATAACCGCCGAGGTTCTGGCTAAGGTCGTTAAGCTGCTGTTAGCTACCGAAACACAGGTCGGGGGGCCATACCACACTTGGCTAGTGGCCAAAAATAGCGACAAGGTATGGCTTGACATTGACCTGGCCGTAAATAGCAATATTGCTTATTTTCTAAGTTTAGTTAGTCAATCATTGCCTAACTTAACCACTTTCATGGAGCAGGCTATTACAAGTAATAAATTGACTTCGCCTTACTATCCTTCGGCTTACCCGCTTGTCTATTACCTGTCGCGGGCTTATTCGGGAGAACACACATCTAAGTTCTTGAAAAACGCTCAAGAGTTAGCGGCCAAAGCCAGCAATCCGCTGCAAACCGCCCTTTGCCTGAGCTCTTTGCTACATCTGGGCTCGCCGAAGCCCAGTGATTTGCTGGTAGCTAAATTACTTGCCGGCCAACAAAGCGATGGTTCCTGGCCGGCCGCGGCTTTTTGCCTCGACCCTAGCCTAGAAGGTAAGCCTTATTACCACGGGGCCAGCAGTCTAACCACGGCCTTCGTCCTTGAAGCCTTGGCGCTATTTGCAGAGCAGGGGATTAATCGATATAGTCCAGCCTCACCTCACATTGTTAAGTCAGACGACCAACCAGGCAAGCATTTCCAACTTGAGGTCGCCAGCTCAGCCAAGAAACTTTGTTGGCCGCTGGGCCCAGACCTAGGACAGTCGATGAAGCTTGGCCTAAACCGTATGTTTGAGAGTTCTGATGGTTTAGAGATCATTAACTTGCCCCACTATTTCAACCAATCGCTCGCTAAACCGCTGGCGGCAAAATTTAACGGCTCGCTAATCAATTTAGGCGCCGCTAACTTATTCGGCTGGCTGGCCTACACTATTTATGACGATTTTCTAGACGATGAAGGCCAGCCCGAAGCGCTACCTATTGCTAACGTCGCTATGCGTAATTCGCTGCTGTGTTTTGCAGCCGCCGTGCCAAACCCGGACTTTCAAGCCCTAGTGCACGAAACCTTTGACAAAATTGACGGCGCCAATGCCTGGGAGCCGGCCAATTGCCGTTTTCAGCGCCTTGGAGACCAACTCGTCGTTAACAAGCTGCCTAATTATGGCAACCTGGCTAAATTGGCCGAACGCTCTCTGGGCCACTGCCTAACGCCACTGGCGGTTTTGTCATTAAACGGCCTCTCGGCTAACTCCAGCGCCTTCCAAAACCTCCAAAAAGCCCTGAAGCACTACTTAATTGCCCGCCAATTAAACGATGACGCCCACGACTGGCAAGAAGATATTGAGAAAGGCCAGATCACCTATGTCGTCAGCCAAATTTTGGCCGAAGCTAAAGTGATTCCAGGCAAGCATGACCTGGCAGCTATG
>DATIJT010000021.1:0-33230 GCA_035478435.1 Saccharimonadales bacterium (SeqCode)
TCAGCCTCAAGCCCTAATGGCGGGCTGCAACTGTTAGACCGCTCCGCAGCGTACCTTAAGGTACGCTTTGTTCGCCTGCTAACAGTTTCGCTACCGCCATTAGGGCTTTCGCTTAACGAACTGGAGATGTGAGATGGGTTCTGAAAAGACGGTTTTAAATCACCAGAAATGACCGACGAAATCGGCCAATATTCTTGTGGTAATCTTAAAAAATTGTTAAGCTTAAACTGAGCTTGGTTGTGGACTTAGGGAGAAACAGAAATCAAACAATTAAAACAGATTTCTAGTCTCTGTTGCATGTTGGCTAGCGTTATAGCGCTGGTCTTATTCCTAGTTGCCTATAAATCGGCTTCGGCGGCGGTTGGCATCAACCACCAAATCAACTTCCAAGGCAAAATAGTCAATAACTCCGGCAGTACCAACATCGCTGACGGTACCTACAACATGGAGTTCAAGATCTACTCTGGCGGTGATGGTGTAGTTGGAGGTGGTGATGAAAGCCTGCTCTGGACGGAATCCCGCCTGCGCAATAACTCCCAAGGCGTGACCATCACTAACGGCATCTTCCAGGTCAACTTGGGTTCCATCACCTCTCTACCCGGCAGCATAGACTTCAACAGCGACACCATCTGGCTATCCATCAACTTAGGCAACACTAACGCCACTTGTACTCCCTTTAGCAGTTGTAGCGGTGACGGTGAAATGAGCCCCATGGTGCGGTTCACTGCGGCGCCGTATGCGTTTAACAGTGATAAGTTAGGCGGCCTGGATAAAACCGCCTTCGGGCAGTTAGCGAGTAACCAAACATGGACGGGGACAAATACTTTCCAGCCTACTACCAATATACCCAGTACGGTTATTAAACAAACTTCTGTTGGGTCACCTACGGCGGATATCTTGAATGTTCAAACCGCCAACGGCACCAACATTATCCAGGTCACCGGGCCGGCGGCTAACGAAGCCGCGGTAACTATTAAATCCATCGGAGCTACCCGGGCCTTAACACTTGAATCAGGCTCTGGTACGGTGTCGCTGGGCGCCTCGACAATTCTGACTGCCAACGGCGCGCTAACGCTTAGTTCCGGTGGTTCGTCCGGCCTGACTCTGGACTCGGCCTCGGGCCGGTTGACGGTCGCCACCGGAGACTTCCTAAAGACTTCCATTGCCGGCGTTACAGGAGCCGCCGCCGGTGACATTTGGTATGACTCCGCCGCCGGTAAGTACAAAATCAACGAAGGCGGCACCACTAAAACACTGTGTAACCTTACCGACACCGCTTGTGGCAGCGGCGGAAGCATTAGTCTGCCGACTGCTTACACCAACGGCTCGGCTGGTGATCAAATCATATCCCTGACTACCGCTAACGACTCCATCATTGTCCGCAATCCATCTGGCTCCGGTACTGATTCCGCCTTTGTAATGAATATAGATCAGCTCAATGTGGCTGGCCCGGCTGACACCTTGCTTGTCAGCAGCGCCGGTACAGGGAACCTACTTAGCCTAAAGGGTACTAGCGCCACTCCCGTTTTAAAGGTAACCGCTAATGGCAATACTATACTGGCGCCGGTCGCCAACTCCGCCACCCTCTTCAACGTCCAAAACGCAGCGGCAACTATGAACATATTCAATATAGATAGTATTGGACCAGCAGGCGGTACCCAAGGCAGTTTCTACGGCCTGGACAACACTATAGACAATCCGGGCAACTTGCTGGAAAGCCCCGGTTTTGAGGAAGGCAATAACAAAGCTTGGGCCACTACCACCGGTGTCCAAACTAACTCCTCTAATGCCCATAGCGGCAATAAGTATTTGGAGGTGCAAGGTAATGGCGCCAGTAACCAAGATGTCGTGGAAGGCAAGTGGCACCGGGTTGAACCCGGCCAGGTTTTGTACTACGAGGGTTATGTTAAAACCACTACCGCGGCAGCTGGCACCGGCGGTTTCTACATCGAGTGCCGCGATAAAGACTTAAGCGCCAGTAGTTTCTCTAGTGGTGATACCTGGACTGCCCCAGGCACCACTTATACTCTACGAACCAATACCTACACCGTCCCCGCCAGCCGCTACTACTGCCGCTTGAGCACGACCGTCCGTAGCGATAACTCCCTTTTCTGGTGGTATGACGACCTCTACCTAGCTCAAGTTACCCAGCGCTCGCCGCTGACAATCGCCAACAGCGCCAACAGCGCCACGGCGCTCCAAGTTAAGGATGCTGCCGCTAACTCCCTGCTCGCGGTTGATACTACCGGCACAACCACGAATGGCATCCTAACGGTCAATACGCAAACCGGTGGCACGACGTACGGTATTGTGGCTAACCGTGCCAATGCCGCTGCTACCTTCAATGGCTTTGCTCTCGCCAGTCTCGGTGTGCCAAAACAGATCTTCCAGATGGCGAGCAATGATAACGCCACCTTATACCTTATAGATAACTCTGATACCATCGGTGGTGCCGTAAATCGTTTTCAGTTGAGTCCGGGATATTCACAGTTTTGGTCAGATGATATTAATTTCACAACTAATGGTAATGGTCCGAGCGCAATCGCTTTACTAGAATTATTAGCCAGCGGCAACACATCATATCAGAACCTCTCTATCTCTAGCGGTAAGACCTTGACAGTAGTAAATGGGGCTACTAGCCTGACAAACTCTACGGGCAACGCTTTGACTGTCTCCAACTCCACCGGGACTGGCAACATTGCCCTATTCAAGGATAATACTACCGCCGTATTAACTGTGGCCGATGGTGGCTTGATAACTATGGCTCCAGCCGCTAGCCTTACCAATGGTCAGATCCACGTTATTCAAAATATTACCTCTGCCAATACCACCGCGAGCGGAACAGTACGTGGCTACCAAATGAACTTTACAGTTGATCCGGCCACCAGTACAGCCACAACCCATAAAGGTTTTGAGATCAATCTGACAGATAACGACGTCACTACAAGCCATACCGATATTGGTTTACAGGTCAATATGTCAGGATCGAACACTACTATGTCGCAGCTTGGCGTAGACAGTAGCTTGTCCAAGGGTGTTGCAATCAGGGGAGTCACCACCGGCGCCGCCAGCGCAGTATTTAGCTGTGGCTCAAACTTCGCCTGGTCGTCTATCGGAGTATGCGGAGCGGCTAGCGGATCTGGTGTTGGAGTAGGTGTGATGGGGGTTGCCCAAGGTTCGGGTGCTACTGGCGCGCCAGCCGGTAGTGGCGTGTTTGGTGCCAATGAGACTGCAGGCACAGCTGCGGAGACCTACAAGGGAATCCAAGGGTACTCTGTTCAAACAAATGCCGCTGCCTATACCTCTTATGGTGTGCATGGCTATGCTGGTGGTGGTGCAGGCGCTACGGTCTACAGTGGGTACTTCACACTAATTAGTTCAAATACTGCCAGCTTGGGAGCAGTGTTGCAGTCCCAAGGAGTGACGCCGGCTTTAGTCAGTTCGGGCAATGGTAGCTCTGCCATAGATACCTTGGTAGTCAGCGGCGGTAATGGCGGAAACGTCAACACTGCTACCGGAACGGTAACCGGCGGAACAGGAGCTGACGTAAGTTTAACTGCTGGCAACGGCGGAACCGCGTCAGGTGCTGCCACTACCAACAATGGAGGAGTGGCTGGAGCAATTACCATAACCGCAGGCAATGGTGGTGCCACTTCTGGTGCCACCACCAATAATGGTGCTGCCGGTGGCGCCGTTACTCTTCAGGGTGGTGCTGGCGGTAATGGCACCACCGCAAATGGTGCAGGGGGAGGCTTAGCTCTACAAGGCGGAACAGGTGGAGTAGCCGCGGGTACGAGAGCTGCAGGTGGAAACATTACAATTTTTGGCGGCGATGCCAGCACTAGTGGTAGCGGTATCGCAAATGGTGGTACCGTGACCGTCGATGCTGGTAATAAGGCTAGTACTGGGACCAGCACGCTAAATCTCGGCGATACTCGCGCTACCGCCATTAATATTGGGGGTACCACAAATGCTACCAATATCAGTGTCGCTATTGCGACAACCGGCGTCATTAATATCGGTGACGTTGCTAACACGCATACTATCAACATTGGTGGTGTCAATAACTCCGGTACCGATACCGTCAATATCGCCACTAATGCTACGGCTGCCGATTCATTGAATTTTGGCTCGACCAATGCTTCTAGTACCCTGACTCTCGAGGCTGGCCTCGGCTCAAGTGCCCTCCAGATCGGTAATGGCGCGACGGCGCATGGTATCCAGATTGGTACAGGTGCCGCCGTACAGACCATTGTAATCGGTTCTACTAACTCAACCTCAAAACTTACTTTGAATGGCGGCAACATCTCTACTACTAACAACCTCGGTGGCGTGGTAATTGGTAGTGGGTTCTCGCAATCGGATACTTCACTGACACCATTAACTCTTGATAGCACCATTACTTTTACAGAAACAGCCAGCACCTGTACGACATCAGTTAACGGCGGAGCTTTGTATTACAACTCGGCTCAATCATCTGGAACGCAAGGTGGCTCTACGGCCATTCGTGCCTGTATCAACGGGAACTGGGAAGATATGGTCTCAACAGCCGCTTTGGGCATTATGCTCTTTGGCGTGGTGCCAGATAGTGGTAACCAACCTGGTGATCTAGTCGGAGCTACTGCAACCGCCCATACCACAGGTCCTTGCAAGGTCTTCTGGGCTAGTGCCACCACAGTCACGGTTAACCCCTGTACAGCCTACTCCGGCGGCCGTAAAGTTGTAGTGGCTTCCACTACTTTAACGACTACGAATGGGACAGCCAACAATTTCCAACACGTTTGTCTAACAGGCACCAACAATGGACCAGCGCTTACAACCAGCGCCGGGGAAACAGCTAACCTTCCTACCTTCAGTATTGGAAATCCAGTCCTGTGTTTAGCCGACATTGATTTTGCCGCCGCCAATAACACCATCTCGCATATCTACGATACTCGTACCTTCACTAACAGCATGAAAGAGTTTGTAATTACGGCTGCCGCCATGGGACTAAGTTGGATTGCTTGTCCCACCACGGCCAGTCAGGTTACGACGTGCGCCACCACTACAGCTGGTGCTGACCCTGTTTCAGGCGTAATAGTCGCTAGCAACGGCTCAACCTCCACTACCACGCCAAACGCTATCATGACTGTTGAAGGGCCAACCATGGCTAAACCTATTCTTACCGCGTCAACCGTCATCTCTGGTGACATTGTCTACAACAGTACTACGGCAAACCGTGTCACGGCAGTAGTCCTCCCGACCGGCATAGCAGGAACTGGCATTTGGAGTAACTTAGGTATCAACCGCAGCGCCACGACTTCAGCAACGCTCTGTACCACCACCGCTAACGCCACCAACTGCGACAACGTAGTGTACTTTAATATGGACCGCCGATAGAGTACCGAATAAAAATCCGTTACAATTAAATCATGATCCGTAAACTAATATATCTAGGTATATTTGCCATCATTGTGAGCGGGGCTACTATTGGGGTAATAAAGCTCACTCAATCTAGATCAATCATTCCAAAGGATATAAAGAAGCAACTAAATATCGTTACGCTATTACCAAAGAGCGACCAGATAATTGTCGATCACCATAGCTTTAAATATGATTCAAACGCCAAAGTACTTACTTTTGTGGTGAGTGGTTTCGGTATTAAAAATACCATTAGCGAACAGGCCACCCCAGATCCTATTAATGATATTCCACAATATCTGGATAAACTCACCGAATCACTTCACGAATACACCAGCTTTGATACGGCAGCAGGGAAAGTCTATCTGACCAGACCGGAGGAGTTAAAAGGCGACCAATCAGCGGTCATGAACTCTAAAGGCGTGCTAATGTTTGCTCATCCCGAAAAAGATTTAACTGACGACCAATGGCGCCAATTCTTCAATTCACTTGATGTAATAAGATAATTTTGGCTACGGCAGCGCCATCGTTTAATATGAGGTAGTGTCATTAAGCATAAACATATAAATGGCTAAAATTAACCCCAGTCTAGATTTGCGAGAACGGGTGCGCTGGTATGGCAAGATGCGCTGGTTTTACCTGCTGCCTTTGGCTGTTGCCGGGCTGTTGCCGATTTATCTTAGCCAGGGCTTGAGCCAAGATTTCCGCCGCCAGTCGTCAGTGGCGATTATAGGCATCGTACTAAACCTAATCATCCTGCTGTCTACTAGTCGCCGGTTTCATATTCGCAATAAACTATTTTACCTTGTTTTGGCGGTGGTCCAAATAGCTTTTGACATGTCTTTGGCCACTTGGCTTTTATACGAAAATGGCGGCATAGAGAGCCGCTCGGTCATTATCTACGCCATACCGATCATCATGACCGGCGCCTTATTGGGGCGCTTGGCTACTTACTGGGCTGCTACTACCAGCTCTATTTTATACGTAGGGTTGATTTCACTGGACCATTACAAACTAATCAAACCGCCCAACGCTATCTTTGGCTTCGCGCACACTGACTTTCTATTTTATTTGCGCTCCACCATTTTCTATACAGCCATCTTTATAGTGCTGGCCATAATTACCGACTACGTCGGCCGGCTGATTCGGGAAGGCGAACGCCTGGAAAGCGAGATGAAAGGCCTGAGCGCCGAGAAAGCCAAGATTGAAGCTATGCTCAAAACTTTAGGCAGCGCCATACTAGCTATAGACACAGAGGGCAAAATCGTCATGGTCAATGATGCCTTTGAAAATTTAACCGGCTGGAAGGAATCAGAGGTCCTGGGAGTCAAGCTTGGTGAAATCATGCCTTTATACGATGAAAAGGGCCAAAGGATTCAAGAATCGGAACGGCCGGTAATGCGCCTTTTGAACAATTTTGTCAAAGGTGGCAAACCAGTTGTCGAACACTACAGTGATTATTACCTACCTAGAAAAGACGGCACTAGGTTTCCTGTCATCGGAGCCATCGCGCCAATAGTATTGCGTGGCCAGATTATAGGCATCACCAGTGTTATCGATGACGCTACAGCCGCCAAAGAAATGCAACAACTTAAAAATAACTTTGTGGCCCTAGCCTCACACCAGCTTAAAACGCCGGTTGGCGAGATCCAAGGCTACGCCGACAACATGTTGGCCGGCATAACCGGGCCGCTCAACGAACAACAAACTAAGTATTTGCAATCAATCCATGAAGTAACTGTCCGCTGCAACAAACTCATAACCGATTTGCTGGATATTGAAGTCATAGAACGCGGCAATACCGCGTTGGATGTCCGGCCGGTAGAGCTTAGCAAAGTCATCAAAAAAGTCGTGGAAATTTACCAGGAACGGGTTAAGCAAAAAAATATTAAACTGGAGGTAAAACATGCCCAGCCAATAGTCGTGGAGGCCGATAGTGACAAGTTGGTCGAGATAATCAGCAACGTCGTGACAAATGCCGTCAGCTACACTAAATACGGCTCGACTATAACTATTGAAACCAAGCAAGACGCTGAATTCGGCACGGTCTTAGTCACGGATCAAGGGGAGGGTATGAGCCAAAAGGTCATTGACAGTATATTTCAAAAGAACGATATTTTATCGGCTGCCCCGGAGGCTGAAGGTGGCACTGGCATCGGCCTTTACCTGGCTAAGGAACTACTGGCTTTGCAAAAAGGTAAGATCAGCGTGGTATCATCTTCAAGTAGAGGCACGATTATGAGCATAAAAATTCCATTAGGAGGGAAGCGCCATGGACGATAAAACTGCCCAAACAAAAACTATTTTACTAGTGGAGGATGAATTACCCTTTCGCCAGATATACAAAGATGCCTTTTTGAACATGCTCAACTACAGAGTCGTGGAGGCCGAAAACGGCGAAGAAGCCCTAGAGGTCATCCACGAACAGCCGCCCGACATCGTCCTGCTAGATTTGGTTTTGCCTAAACTAAGCGGCTTTGACGTCCTAGCCCAGATAAAGAATGACCCCAATTACAAACATATCCCGGTGGTGGTATATTCAGTCATTGACCAAAAATCAGAAGTGGAACGAGCCATGAAGCTAGGAGCCAGCGACTTTACCATCAAAGGCATGACGCCCGCCGCCGAAGTAGTCGAAAAAGTCAAAAAGTTGCTAGGCGAATAGATAGGCTACAGCTTTTTGTTTTTCCAGTATTTTTTCCATTCGGCGTATTCGCTAACGCTGTCTTTGCGCTTGACCTTGTCCAGCAGGAACACGCCGTCCAGGTGGTCAATTTCGTGCAGGAAAACCCTAGCGTGGAAATCGTAAGCCAGGCTAAAAGATACGCCCATGCCATGGCGGTCCCAACCGCTGACCGCGCAACTAACGGGCCGAGGCACCAGGGCGCGCAAGCCGCAAGACAAGTCTCCCTCCCAATCTTCTTTGATCTTTTTGGCCCGTTTCATAATTTTGGGGTTGACCACAATCGTCATGGGAAATGGCTTTTTGCCTTTGTAGCGCGGATTTTTAGGGTCAACATGCACCACAATTACCCGTTTATTAACACCGACTTGCGGCGCGGCTATGCCAACACCGTCATTTTCATTACAAACCTTGGCTAGGTCATCTAAAAATTTCTGGAACGGTTTACTGAGCAATTCCTTCTTAGTAACTCGCTTAGACTTTTCTCTCAGCGCCGGATGCCCCAATCGGATAATCTTTAATTTAGCCATAGCTATGATTGTAGACTATTTCGCACAGTATCTTAACTTCCCTGTAATTTTAGGATGACGATAGTGAATGTGCAGAGTGCTATGACGATGTTAGTTAGCCAAATTGCTGGTTTTCCAATACCAAAGCCATAAATTGTCCATAAGATTGCCGCGCCGCAAATGATCAAAAAGGTTGGTAGCGATAGGTCTTTAGTGTGTTTTGTCCGAATTGTTTTGATGGTCTGTGGAAGATAAGCTATCAATGCAAATAAGGCAGCTAAGTAACCAATTACTTTCATAAAATAAGTCTAACAGATCTCGTTAATGCCTATATTAAGTTGGGATGAAAAATTTATATTCTTGGAAATCGTAGAACATAAGTAGGTAATTCAGAGCGATACTTAATCCAGTAAGTCCTTGATATCAATCTCTTGGCGGTAGTCTTTAATTCTTAGGCCTTTTTCATTATTTTGGCTCATCAGTACCCAGCAAGCTGCTGGCTGGGCAGAGTACATCAGCTGCTGCCCGCCGCTATAATATTCGAGCGGCAAAGGTTCTTTGCCTTCTCTTTTACGGAAAGCATTATGGACGGCCAGGCCTGTTTTTAGTTCATCACCGGCTAGGGCGTGGGCGTTTTGTGCCTTTATATAAACCCCGCCCATATTTGGCCGGGCTGAGTCATAAACTACCGCGAAGATCTGGCCGCTGCGCCCGATATTTTTTGAGTGTTGGGAGTCCGGGTGCGAACCCCAATAGATATGATCCAAATTATCATCATAAAGCAAAAAGAAGGGTGTATTGTGCGGCGAACCATTCTCATTGACCGTCGCCATAGCCGCGTGCCGGCTATTTTTTAGAAGCTCCTTGGCCCGGCCAATAGCCGTTTTGACTTCCAAATCCATAACTTAATCATAGCAAAACACGGAAAAATAAATTAAATCTATTGGTACAGCCTAGTAGCTGAAGTTAGAACCAAACTTCAAATGATGCCAGCTGCATGATCTTTTTTGTATAAGTTATAGTCATTGCAGTACCTATCCGTACTAAGCGCTTCATTTGTGATGCGATCGCATCGGAATTGTTTGCGTAAATCATCTGGCAACGTATTGTCTTGGTGGCTCTTGAAATATGCGACACTAACGATACCAATTAGCAATAAAAGGCCTACCAAAATATATATAAAGCCTTTGTTTTTCATAACGTTAGTATAGCAAAATAGACGTCGGTTCTGACGTCTACTAATTAATCTTGCGTGGTACGCCTGGAGGGACTCGAACCCCCGACCTTTGGTACCGGAAACCAACGCTCTAATCCACTGAGCTACAGGCGCGTCTCGTAACTATCGCTAGCACCTAACAGTTTGGCAAACTGTTGCTAGGTTTGCAAAAAGATTTATTTAATCCAAAAAAATAACTATGTGGCATAATAAACCATATGCTTATTAAGCCTCTGGACCAAAGTTATAAGAAGTCTACCCGGCTCGGTGCGACCTTTATGACGGTTTTTAGCGGCGGCGTAGCTTTACTAGTACTATTTGAACTTGCCAGATTGCGGCCAGACCTTTGGCAATTCCATTTTTCCTGGTATGCGGTGTTGTCTGGCATAGGCGTAGTCACCAATCTATTTCTGATACGTATGGTAAATCGGCGCCAACAATCAATTGAATCATCTATTCGTTACGACGTGCTTCTGCTGGGCTTTATTATCCTGGGCCTAAGTGAAACTTTTCAGCGGTTAAGCATCAGGCCAGAGGCCGCCCTGTTTTGGCGGCAGCTAACCATTTTTGGTGCCGTTCTTACTCCGGTAGCTTTGCTTGTTTTTGTGTTTTACTATACGGGTCGCCATGCCTTGAAGCATTACATCTGGGCAGCCGTGGCACTTTTGGCTAGTGGCTTGCTTTTCATCCATATCGGGTTGACTACGGACCTGATCTACCGCCACCAAATATCAGGGATGCTTCATACCTTTTATGGCTACGAGATCGCCATCGGGCCGCTAGCGACTATCTATTTCCTATGGATACAAGTGGTATTAATATTGTCGATTGTAGAATTAGTGCGCTATAGGCGTTTGCTACCTAGCGGCAGTAAACGCCGCCAAGCCCAGATATTCATCTTCGCCATTATTTTCTTGCTGGTTTCCAGCAGTATCGTGGAAGTTATCCTACCAGCGGTCAATATAGTCTTTTTGCCGCTGGGCAGCCTGCTCGGCACGGTAATGGCGGCTATGATTGCCTACGGCATGACCCTGGGCGGCGCCTTTTCGGTAAATCCTGCCACACTGGTAGCTAACATCCTGGACACCATGGCCGATGCCGTCATCGTGACCGATACGGACTTTAATGTTATATATTCCAACAAATTCACGGCGGTCCACCTCCAGCTGCCCGAATACCAAATGATAGGGCATAGCATAAGTGAATTTCTGGAGGAGGCCACATTTACCAAAATTAAGGCAGCCCTAGCGAACTACGAACCCGGCAAGCAGATAGCTATCATAGACCAGGGGGAAATGAAAACCCAAAATTACGAACAGCGTTACGTAGATATATCGCTCAGTAAGGTTATGGAGAGTGGCCAGTTGGTTGGCTATATCTTTTCTTTCGCCAATTCATCGGAGCCGAAATTTAGGGCGGACCTAGCGGCTAGAGGCCGGGTGTAGTTGAGCGGCCGCAGGGGAATCTAACTACTCTTTTATAAATACCAAGGCCAACGAGGCGAAGATCAGGCCAATGTCACGAAAAGAAATAGCGAATAGGCTGAAGTTGGCTAGGACTATGCCGCTTAATGTTAAAGCCGAAAGTAACCCAGCGTATTTTACGAACTTGCCACTGAGTAGCCAGATAGCAAGCGAAATCTCATAAACCGAAAATAGTTTCAGCAGAGTTCCGGCCGGCAGCATGTCTTTCAGGAAGCGGGGCAAATAGCCTACCCAATCTTGCGGGTTTTTGAACGAAGAAATGCTGGCGTACAGAAAAACCGTGGCCAGCCCGACTCTCAGCAACAGGCCCGGCAAATTATGTTTATTTAACCCACCCTTTTTCATAGCTTTATGTTAGCAGATTTAAGCTTCAAAAAAGAAAAGAGCTTGTTGCCAAGCTCTTTTCTGGCTAAAACCATTGCTGATTTTTTGCCTGTCATCTTTCGATGACAACCACCTCACAGTGGTAATTTAAGTCTAGACCTACACCATCACGATTGCAAGCGTAGGCATTTTATAATGTGCATAAATTGTGAATAACTGCCCGTGCCTAGTCTCTTACGGCCCGTCGGTTAAGGTAGAGCATGACCAGCGCGCCATTGGTTAGCATAGACAAAACAACCAAACTTAAATTGAGCCAGATATTATGAGTATTATTTAAATCCCTGATAGATGAATTTGTTAAGCGGCTCAAAATAATAAGTATAGCCACGAGCCCGAAGAAGCCTTTGACCAGAAACCACTGGCCGCCCTTTTCTAGTAAGTGTTTGCTCCGGGCCAGGCTTTTGGTTATAGGCAGCCCGGGCTCGAACAAAGCCACGTAAGGGGCCAGCGCGAAACGCAGCACGGCTATATAAATCCAAACAAGAGCCGCGAGAATCAGGATTAGGCTAAGAACCAGCGGTGAACCCGAACCCCTGGAACGGGTGAGCAGTATGGATGGCAGGAAGATAGACAAGATTATTGGCCAGAGTGACGCTAGGGCGAACAGGGTGTTAGCGGCACCTACCCGGCCAGTGGCCGCCAGGGCCGTTGACAGGTTGGCGCCTAGCGAGCTTTTGCGCTTTTCGCTGCCAGCCCGAATGGCTAGCGAAGCGGCGCTCAAAACAAAAGCATAAGCAAAAGCATACCAAACAGTGTAGAGTACTAAACTGCCAAACAAAACCACCAAAAGCCTAGAAGTGGAAGCGAGGATCAGGCCATAGCGCCCATATAGGACTTTGCCGATTACTAGCCCGACCACTAAAAGGCTGAAGCCGACTAAAATGTAACTTATGACAACCGAGAGTAAAAAGGTAAGGCCGTTGTGGCGGGTGGCGGACAGAACATCTTTTAAAGCCCGGCTTACACGGTATTTTTTAGGCGCGGTCGGTTGGTCTTGGACTGGGGTCGGTAGGGGCGATGCTTCGTGGTGTCTGGCTGCTGCAAAAGCTTTATTAGTCCACTCATCGTTCCAGCCGTTCTTACGCAGGTGCTCACGGATAGTTTGTTCAGGCACACCTTGTCTTAGATGTTCATTGATATATTCAGCAATTTGCTTGAGGTTTTCGTCCATGGTGGTAATAATAACTTAACAAGTCGATATCTGAAATAAATTTAGCACGGTGCGTCATACAAAAATAGAATTATCTTCTTAGCATCCGACTTAGCCAACCCTTTCTTTGCAAGGGCACCCCTTGCAAGCAATTAATAGCCAAACTGGCAACAATTTAGCCAATGAAGGAGCAGCCAGTTGAAGTTGTAGGGGAGAGCTTATTGTCGCTGGACTTCGGACTTTAGCCATCGCTGGAATGATTAGTTTATAATTAAGTTATGGGCTACTCATTAGTTGGTTTAACAGGAGATGACATTCTGGCAGGAATGCTAGCCAAAGTTCAGAATGCTGTTAGTGAAGTATCTATGGAGAGTTTGTCCAAGACTGGCTCGGTTAGCCCTACGCAAGCCGAGATTTTATTTGATGCCGATGACGCTAGTTTAGAAAACGATTTTGACACGGTGCTGTATATAAATCCGACCGCTCTAGAACATGTCAAGAAAACAATTCCAGAACTGAAAGTTATAAGAGTAGAAGATAACCCACCAACCCAGCAGGGCATACTAATTTCAGTGCCAATTTACAGGTAAACTCGTTGACTAAAAGTTAGCTAAAATTTTGTTTACTAGGGCAGCCCTTGCAAACAAGCAAAGTTTTTCTTTGTCAGCTAACTCTGTGTTTTCTGTTCGGCATCTTTTACTGCTTCTTCAATATCTCGTCCTTGTGCATTCAGAAGTATTTCTCCGATTTTGTTCATCTTATATTCGGATTGCCTTTTTAGAAATTTTCTAAATGTACTTTTTGCAACCTCTTTGTTCCCAGCTAATTCCATAAAACAAGCAAGGTCATAAAGATAGATTGGTAAGGGGAAAAAGCTGTACGCCTTACTGATGGCCGCAATCGCTTTTTCAATAGATATCTTTTTATCTGATTTGTTGGAATCGAATTTAGAAAAAGTTATTTGCTCTCTAGCATAAAGCATTAAAGCCTGCGAACTCATGCCCTTAGTGGTTTCACCCTCATATTCTTCTTTGACATAAAATTCGCCACCTGGCTCTTTGAGGAAATCAAACATTTGCTGGATCGCCGCCAATTCTTCATTGGTCAGAGAAAATTTTAAATTTCCTTGTTGGTCATGACCGAAGTCTGGTAAAGTTTTCTTTCTACTAAATCGCCACATAATTATGCAGATTTATTTTCTGAATATCCTAACCTGTTCATGAACATTTTTTGAATTACACCAATTTTCGTGCCACCAACAAAAATTCCGAGAAATGCAGCGAAGGCCGGCCACACCAGAGACAAAACAGCCAGAATATAATTGTGCTGAATAACGAGATAGATTGCAGATATTGGGCAGGCAATCCATTTCAGGAGCACAAAATATACTCCGAATCTTGCAGCGGCTAAGTTTATATATTTATATCTTATGAAAGACCAGAGCACAGTTAATATCGTAACTATTCCGATAATTTTCCACCATTCAAAAAATGGCAAGAGCAGTGGCACGACTGGCGCGCTTAGAAAAGCTGGCCAAATTCCCCATTCGACTGCACGCAACCAACACCAACGCAAATTTTCTTCGTCGCTGTGTTCTGATGGATTCCAAATGAGTCCTTGTAATATAGACATAAATTTTACTTTACTAAATCTTCCATTCTTTGCAAGGTGTCCCTTGCTAAGAGTAGTCTGGTAGGCGATGCAGGATTCGAACCTGCGACCTCTTGTTCCGAAGACAAGCGCTCTAATCCGCTGAGCTAATCGCCCTAATTGTGGAAGCCGCGGGGCTGATCCATCGCTAATGGGCATATTGAATACACCTTAAGTTTAACACTTTCTAAGGTGTAGAATAAGAGGCGACTATGGTAATCCACAATTTTCAAGAAGCCCACGCCTTGCTCCGGCCGCTTTATGACAACAGCCATACTATTTACACGCTAGATAATATTTGGCGACTGATGGATGTTCTGGGTAATCCTCAGGATAAGTTCAAAGCCATCCATGTAGCAGGTACTTCTGGTAAAACCAGCACGGCTTATTACATTGCCGCCTTGTTAGGAGCGACAGGCACTAAAGTCGGTTTGACCGTTTCGCCGCACATTGATGAGGTAAACGAACGGATCCAACTAAACCTGGTGCCTTTAGCCGAGGCCGACTTTTGCCGCCAACTAACTAAATTCTGGAAAATTATAGCGACTAGCGCTGTTAAGCCCTCGTATTTTGAATTCATGGTAGCCTTTGCCTACTGGGAATTTGCCGAGCAAAAAGTGGACTATGCCGTGATAGAAGTAGGCCTAGGCGGCTTGCTGGATTGCACAAATGTAATTAGGCGGGAAGACAAAGTTTGCGTCATTACCGACATTGGGCTGGACCATACCGAAATTCTGGGTGGTACGCTGGCCGAAATTGCCGCCCAGAAGGCTGGCATCATCCAGCCCGGAAACCATGTCTTCATGCATGCCCAAGCAGCGGAAATCATGGACGAGGTCAAAAAAGTCTGCGCCGCCAAAAATGCCCCACTGCACTTAGTTTCAACCAAACAAGAGGTCAAACAAGCCCAATTGCCGTTGTTCCAGCGGCGCAATCTGGATCTGGCCCGGCAGATGGCCAATTATGTCCTGGAGCGTGAAAATCGGCCATCCCTAACTGAAGAACAGGTTATGCAGGCGGCAGCAGTTTACATCCCGGCCAGGATGGAACAGTTGAAGCTGGGCGGTAAGACATTAATTATAGATGGCTCCCATAACTACCAAAAACTAGCGGCACTGCGGCAAAGCATAGGGGCTTTATATCCGGGCCAAAAAATCGCGGCCTTAGTCGCCTTCGTGGAGGGCAATGACGCCCGCTGGCAGGGAGGTATTAAAGAAGTTATGAAGCTGGCCGAAAAGATCATAGTAACTTCTTACGAATCCGACCAAGACACGCCTAAAAAATCAGTCGCACCTGCCCAGATTGCTGATTATTGTAAAGCTGCCGGGTTTGACGATGTCACTGCAATTGAAAACCCGGCTGAGGCTTTTAAGGAGCTACAGCAATGCCCCGAACCAGTGCTTTTAGTGGCTGGTTCATTCTATTTGCTAAATTCTATCCGGCCGCTTATTGTGTAGGTATGATCCGTTTCATCGCCGCAATCGATAATCAAAATGGCTTAGCGGATGACCACGGTATCCCCTGGCAGGGCAAACTGCCGACAGATGTCGCTTACTTCAGGCGGAAGATCATGGATGGCACGGTAGTAATGGGCCGCGGCACCTACAATGAACTCAAGCGGCCTCTGCCCGGGGGGCGTAACCTAGTAGCGACACATAAAACCGTAACTTTAAGAAAAGGTTTTGGAGTTATCCATGATGTCAAGGCTTTTCTAAAGGCCGCCAAGCCCGAAGAAGATATCTGGGTTATCGGCGGCGCTGAATTATTTGAAAGCACCCTAGCTTTCGCGGAAGAATTGTACCTGACTGAGGTGCAGGGCGATTTTAAGTGCACCAAGTTTTTTCCAGAATATAAAAAGAATTTCGAGTTGGCTAGTCGTTCAGAACCCCGGCTTGAAAACGGTATAACTTTTACCTTTAACGTCTACCGCCACAAGGTTTAATAACTTGGCTCTCAAACCCTAGTCATTCCCGCGCAGGCGGGAATCCAGTCAAAATGAAATTTCATATTACTGGATCCCAGCCTGCGCTGGGATTACAGGATGGAGGTTTTGAGGGCCAGCTTTAATAAAAAACGATGAGGAAGTCGCCCTCCTCACCGCTGCTCAGGTTGCGGAATTTACTCTGCTAGCTTTCGCTGATGATACGGCTTTTGCGGCCCCCACCGCGGCTAGCTTGCCCGCCTTTACGGGCGATTTCCGAACGTTTTTCTTTGCTCATAGCGGCAAAACCGCGCTTGCTCTTATTTTCTGTAGTGTCGTTCGCCATTGCCATAGGCTTCCCCCTCTTTAAATTAATAAGCACTTCACACTTTAACGCTTAAGCATTTAGGCTGCAGTTAGATAATCCACAGTCAAATATCCAGGGTACTCTGGCCTGCTCATCAGCAGAGCTGATGATTCTGCCAGAGTGCCGTGAAATCTGACATCGCTAAATGCCACCAGCTAGCTGTTAGAAAACTCATAGCGGTAGTTTGAGGTAACGGTTATGCTAAAAATGCAGCAATCGAAAGGAGGGAAAGATGTCCAGGGGTGATGAGACACAATATCGACCACGGAGCCATTCTTACTTCGATTTCGTGGGCCGCGGCTACGATAGGGCCTTGGTTTAAACTATATATTATGATCTCAGGTTTGGCTGGATGACAGTGACTGGCTAGTTACTGTCTTGATTGGCAGTATATTACTTAATGTATAATTAAATTATGAAGAGCTACCTTTCTTTGTTTATTAGCGGCCTTATTATTACGGTTATTTTTGGCACTATCTATGGTACTGTCCAGCAGTCATTGCGTCTGAGCGCCAACGACCCACAGATACAGTTAGCCGAAGACTCGGCCGCCAAACTTGACGCTGGAGCCAAAGCCTCGACGGTCAGCGGCCAAACGGACATCAAGCGTAGCCTGGCAACTTTCTTAATTATTTACGATAAATCCGGCCGGGTAGTGGCTGGCACTGGCCGGCTGGATGGCCAAATACCGCGTGTCCCCCTCGGCGTGCTGAAAGCTTCGGAAGGCAAAGATTACCATGCTGTAACCTGGCAACCCCAAAACGGCGTCCGGCTGGCATCCGTAACCGTCTCGGCCAAGAACTACTACGTGGTTAGCGCCAGGTCGCTCAAAGAAGTCGAAAAACGCGAAACCAAAGTCTTCCAGCTGGCCGTTATGGGTTGGCTGGTGTCGCTGCTGATTGTTTTTGGTAGTTTTTGGTGGCCGCCAAACCTCAAACCAGTCAAGTTGTCCCTCTAAGCAGAACTTTGTTATATTAAAGCTGGATGAGTAGTAGTTTCGCCTTTGAAGCGCGCCAGGTATCTAAATATTTTGGCGAGGTAAAAGCCCTGGATGACGTTTCGCTAAAAGCCGAACCCGGCACGGTTTTTGGCCTGTTGGGCCCTAATGGCGCCGGCAAGACAACTCTGGTTAACATGCTGGCTACGCTGACACAACCGACTAAAGGCAGCCTGCAGGTACTGGGTATTGACGCGGTGGGGCGGCCGGACGAAGTCCGGAACCTTATCGGCCTAGCCGGTCAATTTGCCGCCGTCGATGAATATTTGACCGGCGAAGAAAACTTATACATGGTCGGGCGGCTTTACCACCTGAGTGCCAAGGAGACCAAAAGCCGCGTCCAAAAGTTACTGGCGGATTTGAGGCTGACAGATGTAGCCAAGCGTCAGGCCCGCACTTATTCCGGTGGGTTACGCCGGCGCCTGGACTTGGGCGCTAGCTTAGTTGGCAAGCCCAAAATCCTATTTCTGGATGAACCGACCACTGGTTTAGACCCGCGCACCCGCTTGGAGCTGTGGGAAACTATCCGCCAGCTGGTCAAGGAAGGTACTAGCATACTGCTGACGACCCAATACCTGGAAGAAGCCGACGAACTAGCCGACCATATAGCGGTCATCGACCGCGGCAAACTGATCGCCGAAGGCACTTCCGCTCAGTTGAAAGCCAAACTAGGCGGTGATGTCATCGAGTTTGAACTGGCTGATGGTAATGACCGCGACCGGGCATTAATAGCGGTCAGCCAACTGGCTAACAAAAAAGCTTCGTACAACGAAACCAATAAACTTATCACCGTTCCGGTCGGCAGCCAGGGTTCCAAAAAGTTGGTGGAAGTGGTTCGTGCCCTCGACCAAGCCGGCATCATGCCCCACGCCCTTTCGCTGCACGAGCCTACGCTCGACGACGTGTTCTTAACCTTAACCGGCGCCACGGCAGCGGCGGTCGCCGAAGATATTAAGCCAAAGAAACAGGGCCGCCTATGAGCTTTTGGCGGAAACTTTATTACCAATACACCGATACCTGGGCTATTACCAAACGCAATTTGCTGCGCTACATCCGCTTGCCGCGGCTGATTTTCTTTTCGTCCATTCAGCCGATCATATTTCTGACTTTGTTCAATTTTGTCTTTGGTGGCGCCCTGGGCAAGAGTGGCGCGGCTTTGCACGGCAAATACATCAACTACTTGCTGCCAGGGATCATGGTGCAGGTGACGCTGTTCGGCGGATTGCAAACCGGCGTTGGCCTGGCCACTGACCTGAGCAGCGGCATCATCGACCGTTTCCGCAGCTTGCCGATGAGCCGCGCGGCGGTGCTGGCCGGCCGCACCATTGCCGACATGCTGCGCAACGTCATCGTGATTGGCATAATGCTGGCTTATGGTTACGCACTGGGTTTCCGCTTCTACAATGGTTTTTGGAACGCCCTGGCTATGGTCGCCCTGATGGTGCTTTTTGGCTTCGCTTTTTCATGGGTGGCCGCTTTTTTGGGCATGCTAGCCAAAGATCCCGAGACCGCCCAATTATCCGGCTTTTTGTTCGTTTTCCCGCTGGTTTTCGCCAGTGCCGCCTTTGTGCCGGTGGCCACCATGGCCAAATGGCTGCAACATTTCGCCAACAACCAACCAATTACATTCGCCACCAACGCTGCCAGAAGCCTGGCGCTGGGGTTGCCTGGTAATGGGGCAATTTGGAAAATGCTGGTTTGGGTAGTTGCTATCCTGGTTGTCTTTGTGCCGCTTTCTATCCGTGTCTACCGCAAACGGGCTTAAGCACGCATTTCGCACTTTCCCATCGCCCCAGATCACACCTGACCGGCTGCAAACTTCTACTCCTCACTCACCATAACTACGGTTATGCTTCTCTCGGATTAAAAGTTTTCGCTCGGCCAGGTGCAACCTGTAATCAATGGGAAAGTGCGAAATGCGTGATTAAAACCGACCAATAAAATTAACCTCTGCTGAACCAAAAAAACCTTTTTAGCGGTTATTTTAAGATAAAGCGCTCGATTGCCTCAGCTACGCCGTCGTCTTCGAGCGACGGGGCAATGTAGTCGGCTACGGCTTTGACTTCCGGCGGCGCGTTGCCCATGGCTACTTTGAAGCCGGCTGCTTCCAGCATGGGCAAATCATTGTGGCCGTCGCCAATTGCCATAACTTCTTCCTTCTCGCAACCCAAAATTGCCATCAACTTTTCTACCCCGTGGCGTTTAGTAGCGTGTTCGTGGGTAACGTGTATATCGACTACATCACCATCTGTCCAGGAAGTGGTAGGGTGGGCTGAGGCGCCTGGCACACCTGTTAATTCTTCTAGTATCTGCATAGCCCGATGGGTTTCGATTGCATCAATGAATAATTTTGCGGCTGGTTCATCTACTTGCTCAGGTGATCTTATAGGTTCGCTGTACTGATCTGAGTCGGCATAGATGTCTAGCCCGAATGGCAGTAACAACTCTATGACTTCACGGACAGTTTCTATTGGCAAAAGCTCACGATATAAGGTCTCACCGCTACTCACATCTACAATTTCCGCGCCGCCGTTAAACACGCTTGGGCCGTGTAAACCAAGCGCGTCGGTCACTAGTTTGGCAAAGGAAAACGCCCGCCCAGTCGCTACGGCGATATGAACAGACTTCTGAGCTTCTTTTACCGCGTTTATCACCCGCTGGCTTGGTAAAGCGTCACCCTTGGAAGCGGTGGTGGTACCATCAATATCTAAAACTACCAATTCATATGTGCTCGGCATTTAAGTAAGTATAACAAAAGATATACCCAAGCTTGCTATTAGCCATATTCTCAACAACTATTTGTAAAAAACCTAATTGATCCAGGCATTATAATTCCTTAAAATCAATTCGTTAAAGCTTAAATTAAACAAAAAGGATAAGTACCAAATGGCAAGCGACAAACAACGCTCAGCAGCGAAACAAAACATCAAAAAAGCCCAGGCCAAATGGGATAGTATGACCCCTCGACAGCATTCCTTGGCCCAACCGGAAGGCCGCGGACGGGCTAAACCGGGCACGAAAGGCGAGGGTGATTATTACCGGATAATCGTGCGGCCCAAGGAAGAGTTTGTAACTTTCCGCTACCACGATGTTGGTAAAACCGGCGGGCTCGAGCGGCTGAGTGGCAAACGTGGCAGCGATTCCTGGAGTACTCAGGCCTGGCTAATCAGCAAAGACATGGCCCATGTTGCAGGCGGTAAGTTGATAGCTGATCACCAAGACGCCAAAGATTTACTATCTAAACTCGGCAGCGAACCGGTACACGAAAAGGGCGATATTTTCACCGCCAAAGACCGCCGCAATGTTCCGGAACGCGAAAAGCCCACCGCCGCCCAAAAACGGGCCTGGGCCGCCAACATCAAAAAAGCCCAAGCTGCCCGCCACAAATAGAAAGGCCGATGCTGGTTATAGTAATAAAGCCGCTCCTATGGTACTAGATCCCATTATCAATGGCAGTATGACACTTTTCCAGTGTTAAACTCTAAACGGGTTGGGACCGTAATAAATCTTATTTAAGTCTGCTGGTTGGGTCTCGGGCGTGGCCACCAGGTTTACAGAATTAAACTCGCCAACAAATGTAATGCCTGTCGCTCTGCTTGCCAAAACCAAGGCTGCACTAAAATCTTCTATACGAAATGAATAAGGACAACTAATAGAATCTGCTGCTTCTCTCAAACCTTCTTTGACAAGCGACTCTTCTATTAATACCTGCGGTAGTATAAGTCTAAATACGTCAGCCCCAAGCCGCACTTCCTGGGGCAACGTCTGTTTTAGAGCTTCTAATTCTTTCTCCTGTTGGCGTAACTCACTATGTTCCCACATTGTGCTTTTAAATAGAATTCTCTTCAGCGCTTCCCGAAGTTGTGCGGGAGAAGGACTTGGCGGCAAGGCATCTTCCTCGTCACCAAGTAAAGATGCAACAAGCAGCTTATGAGCGGCCTCATAAAAAGCCTTTTCAGGCGATAACGGCAATTGTTCAGGAAAGACAGACATTACTATACAATATCATATCTTACTAAGTTTAGCAAATACTAATTCTTGGAAATGTCGTCTAGTCGGCTTTGTACGAGTTCTTTGATTAAAGCTTCGGGCAACGGATTGTCTAGCGTGAACTGGATTGTGCCTTTGCGTAGTTTGTAGCCTTTCAATTTGTCTTTGAGCTTGACCGGCGCGCCAGGGAAGACGCTCATGTGGTTTTTGAAAGCGGCAAAGAAAATAAAGTACTTATTCTTGTATTTGAAGGCTGGCATGCCATAGCTTATGACCTCCTCGGCCTCAGGAACCAGCTTGCGGACAATCTGACGAATCCTTTCCAGCTCGGCCCTTTGCGCGGGCTCAACCTCCTTAAGGTAATCGTCAATTACGGACATACGTTCATTTTATCAAACAAAAAGACCCCCGATAGCTATGGCAGGTACAGGGCGTTGTCTTTACTTTTAATATGGAACGCCTTTTTAATCAGCCAGACTACAAACATCAATACCCAAATAGCATCAAAACAGAAAATGAAGATTAATACCAAGGTGGCTCCCAAACTCAGTCCCAGCCCGGCCCCCGACAAACTTAAGCTCTCTAGAATCTTGCTATGGCCTAGGCTCCTTAGCCCCCTTATTAAGTCGTAAGTAATGCTGGCAAGGAATGCCCCAACGAGCATAAATGCTATTAACTGGCTGTACCAACGTTTCACCGCTTAATAATAGCAAAATAAAAAGATTTAGAACGAAGTAAGCCTTCAAGGCGAGGCGGATCTACGAAGTGATTTGGTCTTTTGGCTGGCAATAAATGGGAAAGATACGGCCAGTAGGGCGAAAATTACAAACGGCAACCAGTAATTACCCAGATAAATTAATAGTGACGATACGCTGAATACTATCACTCTTCCGACATTGCCGTAAAATTCACCGGCCCGCCAAAAGCCAATGTCAGTTTTGCGCATATCCATCGGGATGGCAAAGCGGATCGGCTGAGACAGATTGTCTACAATAGCGTAAATACCAATTAGGGTTACTAAGGGAGCCAAGTTCTTCAGCGAAGGCATGATCATAATTAATGCGGCCATAAGTATCATTAAGGGGTAGAGTATTTCAACCCGGCGCTTTAATTTATCCGACGCGTAGGCTAGACCAAATGATACCACCAGGCTTAATAGCGCCAGGTAGCTCATGAGCGCCCCGACCTGATACTCGGTTTTTAGAAATAGCAAGACGTAAACCGGCAAAAAACCATCTTGAAAGTAGTGCAGGGCATTGTTATAAAAAGCAATCAACCGTAAGCCCTTAAAACTTTGGTTGGCTTCGCGAAAACTCAAATTTAGCCGATAGTCAAAATGTTTACTCTGCGTGTAGAAAAGAGGTAGCAGAGACAACAAACTAGTAATTATGAAAAGCGCTTTAAAGCTGGCGTTATGAATAACCAGCGCGCCTAACGGCGGCAGTATTATGCCAATTAGAGGACCAATGATGAAGTAAATTGATACGTCTCTGGCATGCTCATTGTTGGTTGATTTGAGAAAAAAGATATAGTTGAACGATACCCAGAAGTAGCCAAGTACTAAACCGTGGAAGACCCCAAACAATAAAAATGAATACCGATTAAAGGCAAGCAGGGAAAGGGCCATGCCGGTATAGGACACGATGCCGTAGCCTAAATATTTCCGAGTGTTCCAGTTATTGCACAGCACGACAATTGGCAAGGAAACCAGCGGAGCTATGGCCCAAACTAGCATTATTTTGTAGAACTCCACGCCTTGTGTTCTAAAGAAGTAAGAAGCAAAGCCTAAACCAAAGCTGCTGGACAGGTGCACCAGTACATTAAGCACGGCTCCCTGCTTAATCCTTCGCAGAAAGTTTCTGGAATTAGTTATGTGTTTTCGAACCATTTACTTAAGATCTCTATTCTCGGCAACAATTTTATTGGTAAGTGCTAGGAGTGAATCGCCACTTTCCATAGAGTAAGTCGCGGCATGGAAGCCCAGCTTCTGGGCATATTCAACGTTATGCGGACGGTCATCAATCACAAAAGTGCTAGATGGGTCTAGCCTGGCGGCAGCTACTTCAAAAAGCCCGTTTGATTTCAAATGGCCTCTTTTGTGCGACAGGAAAACTAGGTCTGGCTCGGCGTATTTGTCCAACAATAGCGGCTCTGCCTGCTGGTCGTAGAAAAAAGGCGAGCTGTTAGAAATGATACCAATTTTGATGCCGTGTTCCCGAAGTAGCTTAAAGGCTGCGATAGCCTCGGGGTTTGTTGTTGTAATCTGTTGTTTTACGGTTGCTATAGCTTTGGGACTCAGTTCAATCCCCAATGTCTCGCTTATCTCGTCCCAGAAATCAGACTCATCCGCCTCACTTTGAACAGCATACTTCCTAAATATGTGCGTGACCTTCTGGATAACTTCTTTCTTAGGCAAGCCGAGACTTAAAGCTAAGCCGTATAATTCGTGTGTCAGATATGTCTCGTGGCCGTCATGGCTGAGCACATTTCCAAGATCAAACAGTACGGTTTTTATCTTCATGACTTAATAATACCAAACAAAAACTCCCGAAGGAGCCCTTAGATTGGAGGGCCAGCAGTCTGTGAGCTTGGCTTCTAAAAGTAGAAATTAGTTCTTAGGCCGGACAGCCAAAACAATGAAGCCGTGGCGAATATGGTGAGCGCAATAATGGCTAGTATGGAGAGCTTGCCTTTAGCTCTATGCCAAGAATAGGCAATTAAAATCAGGCCGATTATTAAAGACGGTACGGCCGGTTTCTCCACAATGTGGGCCGAACCATCATGTACCCAATAAGCTGTATGATGAGCGACGGTCAGTACGGATTGCATGTAGACCCATGCCAAGAAAAATACTATCAAGTCTACGATCTGGTTGCTGGGCATCGGTGATTTCTTTGCCATAAGCCAATTGTAGTTAAAAAATAAGCTATGTCAAAGTGCTTATGGTTGGAAGGCCATTGTAGACGTTATCGCGACCGCAGTCGTATCAGCTAATAGTGAAATCTACAGCTCTCAACCAGGATTTCATTTTCGGTGACTGAATATACAAACCTATTTTTATCGTCAATTCGTCTAGACCACGAACCCGCGTAATTTCCTTTTAAAGCCTCTGGCTTACCAATACCGGCGAATGGTTCCCGTTGCGTATCTTTGATAAGCCTATTTATTTTGTTGAGCGTCTTCTTATCTTGCGTAGACCAATATAAATAATCATCCCATCCACCAGGTGTAAAAACTAAGTTTCGTTGAGCCATACTTACGTTTCAATAAGCTCGTGTTTTTCTACTTTTCCCGCGCGAGCATCAGCTATAGATTTCTCCAAATGTTTTCTATTAGCTGGAGAGCTGTTTAAATAGTCAGTTTCTGCCTTAGAGTTATATTCGTCCAATGTCATAACCACAATCGTCTGGCCGTCGTTACGCGTTATAAGCAGCACGTCTTTGTCATCAATAACTTGGTCAAAATATGCTTTCGCGTCTTTGCGAAATTTTGAAATAGAGGTAACGTTCATAGTACGTTACATTGTATCTCTAAGCGTATGACTTGTCAATGTGTATTTAATCAAGACTAAGTTTTGGCTAATTCTATAAGTGTAAATGGTGTTGGAGGGCTATCGTCATTGCTATTTCAACTAAGTTCAGAGCCGCCTAAACAAGTCAACCTCTCATTTACTGTGATGCTTGTTGGTTTGTGTCAAGCCTTACTTGACCACTATTATTTAGGCAAATTTGGCCTTGCATGGCACTTCGAATATCTTGGTTGGCCATAAACGAGCCACATGTAAATCCAAACTCGTCACTGGCCTCAGTAACATACTTCCATGGTTCACCTTGCTTGTTATAAAACAGTGCTATGAGCTTATTTGTATCATCTTTTTGGGCGACTATCATTTCGGCAATATCGTAACCAGCAGTTTTGCTTGCGCCAATAACACCGCTAGGATGTTGGCTTTTAATTGTCGCCGGACCAAAATAAGTATCAGCAACAACATGACTCGGATCGGACTTGGTAAATACACTAACAAATGGGTTCAGTGGTTTAGCGGCGGCTTGTATTGCTGGTGCTTGGTAACAAGTTAGGGTTAACACGACTTGTTGGCCATCATATATAGATGTGCATCTTTCTTCCTGCGGCAAACGGCTGTTAATAAATAGCTCAGTTGTTGGGCCAACATATAATTTGCTATACCCATTACTTGTAAATGTTTTTTCGATAGATGATTCGATATCGTATGGTGATTTTGCTGCATATGCTGTGACTTTATCTTTAAGCGTGAAGTATGTCGAAGGCAGACTTTGAGAGCTAATACTAAAATCATAACCTGGCACAGGCACAGGCATGCCCGAACCCATTTGGGCTGGCCAGGCCGTATCGCTCACAGCTATATTTTCATATGTTGCTGTAGCTTGTTTGGCTATTATCTGCATTAAATCTTGTTTTGCTGAACGACGAGAGTACAGTTCAACCCCAATTCCGATAATCGCTAACAAAGCTAAAACTAAGATAAGTACGAGGAGTAAATGACCTGACTGAGATTTTCTTTTTGTCATGCTTGGATTATAACAAAAGACCTCCATAAGGAGGTCACAGTGCTTATGCTTGGAGGGCCAGGAGGGACTCGAACCCTCGACATTCTGCTTAAGAGGCAGACGCTCTAACCAGCTGAGCTACTGGCCCTCGTCGGGAGTGACTGTAACTTGTGAAACTTTAGCAAATTACCTCTGTTTGTGCAAGATTGGCGTTTATAAACTAACTAAAAATAGGTTGTCAGGTAATTACAGGACCTCAGTCTGGGCCATCTCTGTTATAATTGTAGGCATTATGATTGAGGTAATACCTCCCTTAGTTGCCGCCAAACCAAAATCTACTAAAAAAATAGATATGATGGCTTATTTTGTGGGCGTAGTTGGCAATGTCGCGGTGCTGCCCCAGATCTTAAAAGCCTGGGGTGGCCCGGCACCGGGGTTGGCTGTGCTTACTTGGTTACTTTTTGTGGGCATAGGCATCATTTGGTTGGTTTATGCCATCTTGCATAAACAAAAACCCTTGATAGTGGCGCAAATAGTCAGCATATCTTGCAATCTGGCAGTTGTGGGCGGCTGGGTGTTCAATACTTGGCTAAGGTGATTTAATAGAATAGCCTAGCATGTAATTTCTTAGTCAATAAGGCAAGGCTGGCTAAGAGGTCGCTAGTAACAATTTAACATTAAGATTATGGAAGCTAAAAAAGCGGAAAATAGGTGGTTGCACTACGGCATCTGGGTGATCATCTACGCTGTGGTCTTGGCTGGGTTTGGTAGCCACACCATATTGCACATTTACCATGCCAGTAGCCATCAATCGCATTCTAGCCAGTCGAGTCTAGCGAGTGACTGTACTTTGGGCCATACAATAATAGTTAATATTCAGCGCGGTCGCTTTGAGCCAGCAATCGTTCAAGCTAAGCGTTGTGACAAGCTAGAAATAGTTAACCAAGACAACCAAGTCCACGAGCCGGCTTTTGGTGAGCACGAACACCATTTGCACTACCTTGGCTTTCAGGAGCGCGTGCTGCGACCACAGGAGCGGAACTCATTTTTACTACTTGAACGAGGTCAGTTTGATCTTCACGACCACATAAATGAGGCAATTAGGGGCAGGCTTGTAGTTTACTGACTAAAAAATTTATCCTTAGTCACGGTTTGTTGCTAAAATAAAACAGATGAAACTCCTCAATGGCAAGGAACTAGCTGGCTATATCAAGGAACGGCAGGCCGGGGAAGTGCGCTCTCTGCGCCAAGCCCACCAAGTGTTTCCTAAATTAGCCATTGTCGTCACCGTCGATAACCCAGTTATAGATACTTATGTGCGGCTTAAAAAGCAGTATGGTGCCGACATTTTAATAGATGTCGACATCCACCAGGTTAAACAATCAGAAGTAGCTAAGTTACTTAACAAGTTAAATAATGACAGTTCAGTGCACGGTATCATCGTCCAGCTACCGCTGGAAGACCCAGCTCAGACAGAAGAACTTGTAAGTTTGGTTGATCCTGCAAAAGATGTTGACGGCCTCGGCAAAGATTCTAAATTTGAACCGGCTACGCCAATGGCCATACTCTGGCTTTTGAGTGGCTACAACGTCGATCTGCAAGGCAAAAAAGTCCTGCTGGTCGGCCGTGGCAAGTTGGTGGGAGCACCATTGGAGCGGATGCTAAAAGCTTCCGGCATAAATGTTGAAGTTGCCGACCGCAAAATTAAAGACTTATCCGTTCACACTAAAGCCGCGGACGTGATTATCACGGCTACCGGCAGTCCGGGCATTTTGCATGCCGATATGGTCAAGTCCGGTGCTGTCGTGGTGGATGCCGGCACAGCCAGTGAATCGGGGAAGATTAGGGGAGATGTCGCCGATGATATGTACGAGCGCGATGACCTGACTATAACTCCTCTTAAAGGCGGTGTCGGCCCATTAACCGTCTGCGCTTTGTTTGAAAACGTTATAAGGACCGCGAGGAAAAAGGTTGAAACAGTTTCTTGAACGTTCAGCAGTAGAGCATGCCCGTGACTCAATACTGGCAGCGGGGCTATGGGAAGTTGCCGCCGATTTTAAGCCCTATGTAGTTTTTGCCAGCGGCAAACAAGCCAACAACAAATTGGACCTAGAAGCTGCAATAGATGAGGGTCAACCCGATGATCTCCAGGCGGCGGTCCTAGACCCAATGAAAACATTGGTTGAGCGGTATGATCCGGATGCTTTATGGGGAGTACCGAGTGGCGGACAGTCGTATGCCTCAAAGATTGGCGCCCATCTTAGCATACCGGTCGTAAGGCTAAAAAAGAAGGAAAATTCGCCAGGGGTTAAAACCTATGAGCTGGAAGATCCAGAAGAAGATGGAAAGCGGCTAAGGGCGGCTAAAAGATTGGTCGGGGTAGAGGATGCGGGGAGTGAACGGACTTCTTTGTATGGTGCTTTGTATCTGAGCCATCCGCAGCTCGTTGAATTAACTATCAAAACTGTCGGAGTTGCACTAGTCTGGCAGCGAGGCCTGGTAATTGAAGCACGACATTTAGGAGTACCTGTTACTTCCGTTATACAAGAACACATACCCAATTTGATTAGACGAAAACATCCATTCTTTAAAAAATACGGTTCGCTAGCTGTCATGAGAGAGCAGGCAGAGGTATGAAAAAGATAGGCGTCTTTGACTCCGGTGTTGGCGGTCGCTCGGTGGCAAATGCCATCCAAAAAGCTCTGCCAGACTATGAAGTTATATTTGTAGATGACTCCAAACACCTGCCTTACGGTAGCAAAGCGCCGGAAGAAATTTTCGGCTACGTCAAACCAATCTTGGATGGCCTGGTGAAAGACGGCTGCGAAATAATAATCATTGCCTGCAACACAGTCACGACAACTCTGATTGACCGGCTACGCTCGGAGTTCAAAATCCCACTCGTTGGCATTGAACCAATGGTCAAGCCCGCCGCCGAACTGACCAAAACCGGCGTAATTGCCGTTTGTGCCACGCCGACAACTCTGGCCAGCCAGCGCTACGCCTGGCTAAAAGACAACTATGCTAAACATGTTAAGGTTTTAGAGCCGGACTGCAGCGACTGGACCTATATGATTCAGAACAACCAAGTCGACCACCAGAAGATTGCCGGTCGAATCAACGAAGTCCTGGACGCTAAAGCCGATGTGATTGTATTGGGCTGCACCCATTACCACTGGATTGAGGATGAAATCAAAGAGATTGCCGGTGATCGGGCGGCTGTATTACAGCCTGAAAAGCCCGTAATTGAGCAGCTTAAGAGAGCGCTAACACAGCTTTCTTAAACTGTTCGCCCCTATCTTTATAACTTTTGAACATATCGTAGCTGGCGCAGGCAGTAGATAGTAAGACTACATCGCCAGGTTGAGCTTGGGCCCGGGCTACTGTCACTATATCGTTCATAGTTTTCCCACCAGCTACGAAGTTAGTAAAACCAACTTCGGCTAAAGCCGCTTGGATCTTCGGGGCCATCAGGCCTATCAAAACCGCTGTACGCACACCGTTGTTCAAAACGACTTTGGCCAATTCTCCATAAGTCGCCCCTTTGTCGGACCCCCCTAAGATTAGTACTTTCGGTTGTTCGAAAGCCTGGATAGCGACTTTGGCCGTTTCGGGCGTGGTACCGAACGAATCGTCGTAATACTTTACGCCGTCCAGTTCACGGACGAACTCCAGACGGTGCGGTAAACCCGGGAACCTGGTCAGAACCGAACGCAGAGCTTTTGCGTCTTGGCTAACCTCCCATACAGCCGTCACCGCGGCGCAGGCATTTTGCCAGTTATGCCTCCCGAGCAGTTTTAGCTCGTCTGTGCGGCAAATGGTTTGGCCGTCAATCACAATCCGCTCGTCCTGGATGCAGGCACCCGGCGGTTGCATATAAGGTATCTTCTGTCCTTTGCTGACGCTGACTATCTCTTGGCTGTAATCATTCTCACCGTAAAAAATGGCGATGTCTTGCTCCGTTTGCCAGCGGAAAAGCTGCTGCTTGGCCTTAACGTATTCTTCGACGCTCGGGTGCCAATCTAGATGCTCCGGCACCACCATCAGGCAAACGCCAATGTGCGGCGAATGTTTGATGCCGATCAATTGAAAGTTAGACAGCTCCAGCACCACCCAATCACCGGGCTTAATATCTTGTTTGAACATTTCCAGGGGCGCTATGCCGATGTTGCCGCCCAGATGTACTCTTTTACCACATGCTTCCAGCATTTTGGCGGTCAGGGTAGAGGTGGTGCCTTTGCCCTTAGTACCGGTAATGCCGATAATGTTTTTAGTCGGGCAAACCCGGAAAAATTCATCGGTGTTAGTGGTAACTTTGTCTAAAATAGCTTCTGAATTGGCGGCCGCTATATCGCTCGGGTGGACACTTGGCGACCGGACAATCAAATCGTAAGTACTAAGCTTATTTAGGTAATCTTTGCCGAGCTTGGCCTTGGCGCCCTCCGGCAATTCTACCGTTTCGTTTTGGTCGTGGATGGTAATCTCATTGCCCGCCTTATCCCAATATTCATAAGCCGCCTTGCCCTCCACGCCATAACCAACAATCGCAATCTTCATACTTCCATCATACCCAAAACCAAAATGTGCAAGATCCGATCTTTCACAAAAATTAGACTTGCACTTTATAAGATAAGTTGCTATCTTTTTGTGAAAGATCGGATCTTGCACATGCCGAGTAGGAATACTATTAGAGAATTTGATGAACATCAGTATTACCACGTTTTCAACCGTGGTGTCGAGAAACGTCTAATATTTTTAGACGATAAAGATTACACCGTTTTTCTGGGCTTGCTTAAGAAATATCTAACTGGTGAAAACCATAGCCCTAAGAACCGGCACAAGTATCCCACCTTAAATAATAAAGTAAAATTATTGGCCTATTGCCTAATGCCCAACCATTTTCACCTATTGCTGTATCAAACAGATGCCCAGGGAATCACCGATCTCATGAGGCGTGTTGCCGTGGGCTATGCTATGTATTTTAATAATCGTTATAATCGAGTAGGAGGCCTATTTCAGGGCAAATATAAAGCCTCGTTAATAAATAAGGACGCTTACTTACAGCACATTTCTCGTTACATACATCTTAATCCGGATAACTACAAAGAGTGGCCGTATTCGAGTTATCTATATTACAACTCAACCAAGCAAGCTGACTGGTTATCGCAACAGTTCATTCTTGATTTATTTGATGGCGATAGGCAGGCTTACCTAAATTTTGTAGCAGATTATGAATCTAGTAAGCAAGAGCTGGAAATTTTGAAGTGGCAACTAGCTAACAGTACAGAACTTACCGAAATGTGAAAGAACGGATCTTGCACAATTGCAAAAACTTAGGTGGCGAGCTGCTTTTTAACTAGTTCGGCTACCTGGCGGGGGGTCATATCTGCCTTTAGGATTACGGCGCTGACGCCCTGGGCTTTCACGGACTCAGGGATTTCCTGCTCGCCCATGTTCGTCAGGATGATGACCTTAATTTTCTTGCCCCACGGTTTTTTACGCAGTTCTTCCAGCATTTGGTCGCCGGTCATTTCCGGCATCATCAGGTCCAGCAAGATGATATCGGGCTTCATGGCTTCCGCCAGTTCCAAGCCCAGTTTGCCGTTTTCGGCGGTCTCTACCTCGTAACCTTCCGCTTCGAACTTGAAGCGGTACATCTGGGAGATGGTCTGGTCATCTTCGATTATGGCAATCTTAGTCATAAGGAGTATTCCTGCCGACTATTATAGTCAGACTGGGTCCATAAGCAAACTTTAGGCCACTGAATTAGCCAATATTAACGTTAGGTTAAACTAGAGCCCGCCGTAACCGCCGCCATAGCCACGGTAGTTGTAAGCTGGTTTATGGTAATCCGTAATTTTGATTGGCTCGCCGCCATCCCGGCCCATTATGTAAAGCTCGCTGCCTTTTTTGCTCAGCAGGACATAATTGTCTGTATACCAACCATAAGTGCCATAGTCCTCCAAGCGAGTGATTTCTTTGCCATTATCGCCCTTGTCATCGCCGATCAAGAATAAATCTTTGCCATCCCGTTCATCACTCCAGAAGGTAGATTTACCGCTAGGTGAGAGCAAATAGGTCGGGTAAGCTTTATTAAATTTATCGCGTGCCTCGTCTAATGACATATCTTTGATTGTGCTATCCTCCAGCTGTACGTAATATTCCTGACTATTAGCGTAAAAATTGAAATAGATTTCGTCGGGTTTATAAACGATGACACTCCAAAAGTTGGTCAGAGCCGGTAAAGTCTTTAGGTCTTTTTTGTTTGAGCCATTAAAATCTATGACAGCTATACCTGATTGTTTATCTTTAGAATAGCGGTCATCAGAAGCGGTGGTAATCCAGCTATGTGTGTAAATCACTTTACTGCTTAGCAAATTAACATCATCAAATCTTTCATAGACATAGTTATCAAAATGGCTTTCGGCGCGGGTTTCATCTAAAGTAGCAAGCTGGCCCGTGTCTGCGTGATAAATCTTTATAGCTTGACGCTTAGACTGGCGTTCTGTAATAGATTGACGAGTTACCAGGTATGCGAAATCGTGGCCACTCCAGCCTGCTAAATTAAATGATGCGTTGCCTTCGTCGGCCGTGATTAGTTTGTCGTTGTTCTGGGTGTCGATTATGTAAAGGGCGTTGTAATCCTTTTTGGCGTCCCGTTTGGCTTGGAGCAACAAATATTTCCAGTCACGCGAAGCGAGTAACACCGTATTGTAATCATCTTCATTGCCTGTTCCGGCCAGCACGGTTTGGCGGTCGCTGCCGTCCAGGTTGGTTTTAACAACGTCGATTTTGCCAGATAGTTTCGACAGGAAATAAATCTTGCCAGCAGGCACAATAGCCAGATTATTCTTAATATCTACGCTTTTGCTATCGTTAGCGGCTATCTTGGCCTTAAAGTCGTTGTAGCCCGAGGCGCTGACTGTTACTTCCGCTTCGCTGGTGCTGCT
>DATIJT010000022.1:0-102366 GCA_035478435.1 Saccharimonadales bacterium (SeqCode)
GATGCCGGGGCTGATTACGCGGTTGAGCAGTTCAGCCAGGACAATACTTGGACCCCTCCTGCCGGCGAGGTTCCGCTGCATAATGACGGTAAAGTGCGGACCACCTTTAGTGTTAGTATGAGTGGCGACGATTCGTTAGAAACGGTGGCGGTAACTGGCAAGGCGTATTGGCCGGCCTCGTCTACCACAGCCGCGCGCAGCGTCAGTATCTATGTTGATCTTAGGCCGGTCACCTCTGGTGCTTTTAGTGTCATTAGTGGTGCCGGTGGCTTATTTATGAGCAATAGCTCAAAGGTCGTCGGCGGAGACGTCTTCATTAACGGCGAGATTAATATGTCCAACTCTTCCCAGATTGGCCTGAGTACTAATCCGGTTAACGTCAAAGTCGCCCACCAAATTTGTCCAAACCCGGCTGACGCTACTTACCCTAGGGTCTGCAACAGCGGCGAAAATGGACAACCTATTACCATAAGTAACACCGCCCATATTTACGGCCAGGTTAAAGCCACCAATCAAACCGACGGCAGTGGTATGTCTAACCCCGGTTTAGTTGGCGGCAGCGTACCCCCCGAGACCCTACCAACCTATGACCGCAATGCTCAGAAAGCGGCCGTGGCCCATACCATAACTGGTGCGGCGGCCTCTTGTTCAGGCAGTACGACCCGCACCTGGCAAGCCAATACCAAAATTACCGGCAATGTCACTGTTAGTAATAAATGCAAAGTAACCGTAGAGGGTGATGTTTGGATTACCGGATCGCTCAGTATTTCAAACAACCAGACTGAGTTAATTGTCGCCGATCCACTTGGAAACACCAGGCCGAACATTATGGTAGATGGCGTGGCTGGAATGACGGTATCCAACAGTGCCGCCCTCAGAACCAATAGCAGCGGCATGGGCTTTGGATTTTACACTTTTTATAGTACGGCCGGTTGCTCACCAGATTGTTCAACCGTAACTGGCACTGACCTGGCCAGTTCGCGGTCAGTTACCACCATTTTAGTCAATACCAGCGGTGACGCAGCTAATAGTCTGTTTTACGCCTACTGGTCGCAGGTGCAGTTAGCTAATAGCGGCCAAATCGGAGCCTTAATCGGCCAAACCATACGCCTGTCTAACAGCGGAACTATTACCTTTGGTACAGGTGTCAGTACCGGCAACGTAACTTGGGTCGTCAAGGGTTATCGCCGACATTATTAACTCCTTTAGGGATGAGTGCCTGGTCATCTGAAATATGTTATAGTGACATGGAAAAGGTTAATGCTTGATGGGCAGCTTAAACAAATTAAACAAAACTCCAAACTTCTTTAGAACCAAGCCATTATTCGGGCTTGATATTGGCAATGGTTCACTAAAAGTCATGCAGGTCGAAGAAGAACCAAGAGCCCACCAAAATAATCCTAAAATTCATAAGCCTCCCCAAGTACTAGGCTACGGAACTATTAGCTTTAATAAAAATGCTATCGATAGCGGCGTAATTGTGCAACCAGAAGTAATTGCCCAAGCGATATTAGAACTTTTTGAGCAACGATTAATAGGCAAGGTCACTACCCGGCGAGTAGCCATTAGCTTGCCGGCTTACCGAAGTTTTACACGTTCAATCCAGTTGCCAGCGCTTAAACCGCAGGAAATCAAACAAGCAGTTCAGCTGGAAGCCGAGCAATATGTGCCCGTACCAATCGAGGAACTTTACCTCGACTATACTATCCTACGTCAGACCAAGGAAGGCATGGAAGTAATGGCCGTGGCCGTACCTCAAAAAACCGTCAACTCGTATTTGGAATTAGCCGCAATATTAGGGCTTGAGCCAGTGCTTATTGAAACTACTCTAGACGCTGCCGGTAAACTGTTTGCTCAAGACGACCAGAGCGACGTTGCCACAATGGTCATTGATTTCGGTTCTTTGTCTTCCGATATCAGCATTTATGATGGCTCAATTTTAGCTACTGGCACGGTCCAGGGCGGCGGCGAAGTTTTTACTAACTCTATCCGCGATAAACTGCAAGTTACGCGGGATGAGGCCCAGCTTATCAAAACCAAGTATGGTTTAGGACTTAGTAAAAGACAAAAAGAGATCCATGAAGCCCTTGACCCAGTATTGCGACAAATAGTTAAAGAAATCCACCGCATGATCCGTTACTACGATGAGCGCTACGGCAGTGAGCGGCCGATAAAACAGTTGATAGCACTGGGAGGCGGCGCCAATATGCCAGGCTTAACCGAATATCTGACTGAGGCTCTGCGTTTAGCAGTCCGTTTTTGCGATCCCTGGCAGTACCTTAACTACAAAGGCTTACAGCCGCCAGCTAACGCCGATAAACCAATGTACGCTACTGTGGCCGGCCTGAGTCTTATGAACCCAAAAGAGGTGTTCGATTCATGATCAACCTGCTGCCGCCCGAGACAAAAAAAGCTTACCGTTATGCCAAGCGTAACGTCAAGCTTTTGCATTGGCTGGCCGCTAGCGTAGTGGGTCTGGTAGGTTTACTGATAATAGGGACTTACGGTCTACTAAGCTTACAGGCTAACGTCAGCAAGTACAGCCGGCAAGTTGATTCTATTGAAGTAAGTTTGCGCGACCAGCACCTTAAAGAGACCAAAGCCCAGGTCCAAGACATCACTAACAGCTTCAAACTGGTGGTTAAAGTTTTAAGCCAGGAAGTGCTTTTCTCGCAACTGCTTAAACAAATGGCTACCGTTATGCCAAAAGGCGCAAACTTGACTACCCTTAACATTGGTAAGATTCAGGGTGGCTTAGATATAGCAGCGGCAGCAACAGATTATAATACTGCCACCCAAGTCCAAGTGAACCTAAGTGACCTGGCAAATAAGATTTTCGCCAAAGCTGATATTGTTAACATTGTTTGCGACAGCAAAAGCGCTTTAAACCCTAATTACCCTTGCACTATCAATATCCGGGCCTTATTTGCCGACAACAACCCGTTCCTATTCATCAACCAAAAGGCGGCTTTATGAGCCCTAAACGTACTTACTTTGTTTTGCTAGGACTAACCTTCCTACTAATAGTTGGCTTAGCCGCCGGTGCCTATGGATTTAATGTTATGTTACAAAGCCAATCAAAACAACTAATAAGCCTGGAGCTTAAAAGCCAATCCCTAGACCAAGCTCAACTTGACCTAAAAAAGGCTAAAGAAGATGTTAAAAAGTACGCCGAGCTAGAAAAGATCACCAAGACTATCGTCCCGCAAGATAAAGATCAGGCTGAAGCCATACGCGAGATTGTAAACATTGCCAACCAAACTGGCGTCCAGTTATCTAATTTTAGTTTTCCGGCGTCGACTTTAGGGTCAGCCAGTGGTGCCGCCCCTGTTTCTGCCGGTAGCCCGACTGTTGCGACAGCCAAGCCTTCTTTGTCCCAGTTACAGCCGGTGCCCAGCATCGCGGGTGTTTACAAGCTTGAAATTACCGTCCAAGATAAAGAGGATAGCCCTGTCACCTTTAATCAACTTTATAACTTTTTAAGACAGCTGGAACGCAATCGGCGTACGGCCCAAGTTTCTAATGTTGTTATCCAGCCTACTTCCGCTAACCGCAATTACCTGACTTTTAGGTTAACTCTTGAGGAGTATATAAAACCATGAAGTTAGATCTTAAATCTTCGTTAGCAAAAGTGATGGATACTGTACATTATTTAGGCCACTATCTGGTCCTGCTCTTTTGCCTTTTCTTGGTAGCGGTTTACGGCTTCCTACTTTTCCGTATCAAAACTTTAAGCAACGCCCAGCCTTCGCCAAGTGAAGTCTCTACTCAAGCTATGACAAGAGTATCGCCTCACATCGATGAAACACTAGTCAAGCAACTTCAAGCTTTGCAAGACAATAGCGTCAGCGTAAAAACCCTGTTCAACGAAGCCCGCAACAACCCGTTTCAAGAATAGACCTCTTTCGCAACTCTCCCTGTCAGCGAGAGCAAATTTCAGGAGTAAGCTGCCTTGAAATTTGGTCGTAGGTAAGGAGGAGTTGTGAAAGAGGTCTAATAGCTAGGAGGCTGGTTCTGGGGAGTGGGGCTTGAAGCCGTGTTCACGTTTACGCTCGGCGGCCGGTTGCCGTACTCGCCCTCGCCGCGTAAGCCCTGCTCAAAGACTTCCCTAGCGGAAAGCACGCATTGGGCATAATAATTAGGGTTAGGACAAAAGATAAACTTGAACTTGGCCCGTTCGCCGGCAGTTTCCACCCTTAGCACGCCGTAATTAAATATCCGGGCCAGTATGCCCTTTTGTTCGGCCGTGACGTCTTCCAGGTTGCCCAAGCTCAGTTGGCCGGTTTGTTTGTCGAAAAGGCTGCGCTGGTTAACTTGGGTAATGCTGTCGCTGGTTAGGATCCAGCGATTGCCAGAGTAAACAATCTGGGAAATGAAAAGAAATATTAATGTAATTACCGCCACCACTAAAAATACCAGGCCGCCAAGGGCCATTACCTGGCTTTGTTCAAAAGAAGTCAGCACGTTAGGTGCCACTACCATCGCTAAAACAGCTATCGTGGTTAAAATCAGCCCGGCCGTAATGTACATGCCAATTATACCTATGGGGTGGCGTTTGATCTCGCAGATGACTTTTTCGCCAGGCTGCATGACCGAAAGGGGGTTATGGACTTGGGGTGGTTGTTGGTTTGGATCCATTGAAACTTATTATAACAGGCTTGGTTGCTCGTCACCGCCCTTAGGCGTCCTGCCTAGATGTTTATAAGTTTTATGCGTGACTTTACGCCCGCGCGGCGTGCGCTCCAGCAAGCCAATCTGCATGAGGTAAGGTTCGTAAAAGTCCTCGATGGTACCGCGTTCTTCGCTAGTCATGGCCGCCAAAGTTTCCACGCCGACTGGGCCGCCTTGGTAGTTTTCGATTATCGCCGTTAGCAGCATACGGTCGGCGCCATCTAAACCCAGCTCATCGATATCCAATAGCTCCAGTGCCTTGTGGCTTAGGTCAGTGTCAATGATGCCATCGCCGTTGACATCGGCATAGTCACGCACCCGTTTGAGCAGACGATTAGCAATCCTTGGAGTCAGTCTGGAACGCTTGGCCAGTTCGGTAGCGGCAGGTTTATCAATTTTGACATTTAGAATTTTGGCGGCTCGCTCAATGATCTTTTGGATTTCTTCGGGCTTATAAAATTCTAGACGGTGCAACATGCCAAAGCGGTCACGCAGCGGCGCCGCCAAAGCTCCTGTACGGGTGGTAGCGCCAATTATGGTAAATTTAGGCAAGTCGAGCCTAAGGCTGCGGGCCGACGGCCCCTTGCCCAGCATAATGTCGAGTTTGAAATCTTCCATGGCAGAATAAAGCACTTCTTCAACTGTCCTGTTCAAACGGTGAATTTCGTCAATGAATAAAATGTCGCCGTCGGCCAGGTTGGTTAGTAAGCTAGCCAGGTCACCGGACCGCTCAATCGCCGGGCCGCTGGTTACCCGAATCTGGGCGCCCATTTCGTGGGCGATGACATTCGCCAGCGTAGTCTTGCCTAGGCCCGGTGGCCCATACAGCAAAATATGGTCAATCGGCTCGCCGCGTTTTTTGGCCGCGGCAATGGCTAGCTGGAGGTTCTGCTTAATCCGCTCCTGGCCAATGTAATTAGCAAAGTCATGCGGGCGCAGAGTTATTTCCAGCTCAACTTCTTGCTGGTCTTCCGGCTCGTCGGCCATATCTAAAATCCGGTCAATCATTTGGCATTAACTTTCAAGGCTAATTTTATACGCTCGGCAGTTGGCAGTTTCGGGTCAACATTCTGCAACGCTTGCGCGGCGTCCTGCGGAGTATAACCTAAGGCTACCAGCGCCTCGATGGCTTCATCTTTCAGTAAAGACTCCTCCCCTTGCAACAAACCGGTGCTGGCTAAGTCCACGCCCTCTAAGCCAACTTTATCCTTTAGCTCCACGACGATGCGCTCGGCCACTCGCTTGCCCACGCCTGGCGCCGCTTGGATGAATTTGGTGTCGCCGCCAGCTATGGCAATCCTGACCTCACTACTCGAGCCGGTGCTTAGAACATTTAGCGCCATTTTAGGCCCCACACCATTCACGCCCAACAATTGCTCAAACAAACTCTTGGTATCTACAGATGTAAACCCAAACAAATCATGAGTGTTTTCACGGATGTGTTCGTAAACATAGACTTTGGCCGGTTCACCGATTTTCAACCGGCCTTGGTCTTCAGCCGTCACCAACAAACCATAGCCGACGCTATTTACATCAACCACTACTAGTTCTGCCAACTTTTCGGCAACCACGCCATTTAATGTCGCAATCATTAGAACTATTATCTCATAGTCATGGAGTGAGTTATAGCTGCGGCTAGGGCGTCGGCGCAGTCGTCGGGCTTGGGGATTGATTTGAGCTGCAATATTACCCGCACCATTTCCTGGATTTGATGTTTCTCGGCCCGGCCGTACCCCGTGAGCGCCTGCTTAATCTGTAGCGGCGTGTATTCGGCAATGTTTAGACCTGCTTGCTTGCCGCAAAGCAGCACTACGCCACGAGCTTGAGCGACTGTCATCGCCGTGGTGACGTTTTGAGCGAAGAATAATTTCTCAACTGCCATTTCGGTTGGTTTGGTTTGGACTATGATGTCCGTCAGTTCTTCAAAGATAGTCTGCAATCGTACCGCGTCGTCTTCTTTTACTGGTGTGCGGATTACCCCGGCATCAACCAGTTGCGCCTTGCCTTTATTGGCCTCGATAACCCCAAACCCCAAAATGCCCGTGCCAGGATCAATGCCTAAAATTCTCATTTTTTAATCGACTTATACTTATGGTAGAGAAACGGCGATGCAACTAGAACACCTACAGATAGATCAGCTATCAATCCTGCGGGGTAAAATCTCCAACGGTAGGCTGTTTTGGTAGGCGCTCCTTCCGCAAATCCCTGGGATTGATCTGCAGGATATTTCCAATTTGCAACTGCTACTACTGGACTCGGCCAGCCGTAGGCGGTGCCAGCTATATCGCCCTTGCAGATACCGTTAGGGCTATCGCTTGTCGGAGAAATTCCGATTTTCAGCACAGGGTCAACACAATATTCATATGAGGCATTTAACGGCATTGGTTCCACAATTTTTTCTTGGCGGTAGAACAGGCCCGCCAATAATACTAGGAGTACGATGCCTATAAAGACTAGAAGCAGCTTTTTGTTACGCACTTAGAAGTTCCTCGGCGATGTCGAAATTGACATGAGTGGCCGAAACGTCGTCAAGCTCTTCCAGGGCGTCCATCAGACGCATGATTTTACCGGCGGTTTCTTTGTCTGTAATTTCAACCGTATTATTCGGTGCGTAGGTCAGTTCGGCTTCGGTAATTGCCAAACCGGCAGCTTGCAGAGCATCCCGCACTTTGGTCAATTGCTTAGGACCGGTGTAGATCACTGATTCGCTGCCTTCATCCTGCACATCGTCCGCGCCGGCATCTATGGCCGCCATTAAAACTCCATCGCCTTTAGCGGCTACTCGGATCATGCCTTTGTGATCGAACTGGAAGGCGACAGCACCTTTTTCAGCAATGTTGCCGCCGTGTTTGGAAAAAGCCAGCTTAACCTCGGGGTAAGTCCGGTTGATGTTATCGGTAGCGCATTCGACTAAAATCGCCACGCCGCCCGGCCCGTATCCCTCATACATCACTTCCTGGATTTGTTCACCGCCAAGTTTTCCTGACCCCCGGTCGATGCTGCGCTGAATGTTAGCCATAGGCATGTTCACCGCTTTGGCTCTATCGATCGCTAGGCGCAGAGAGAAGTTCATCTCCGGGTCGGCACCGCCTCGAGCGGCAATAGCTATATTATTACCAAGTTTGGTAAATATAGCACCGCGGGCGGCGTCTTTAGCGCCTTTTTGGCGTTTGATTGTCGACCACTTTGAGTGTCCGCTCAATTTTGGCTCCTATTTATTCAATTTCATCTGTTATTGTAGCATTCCGCAACTTTTTTGTCTTCTGCCAAAGTAAGAAGGTGACACCAATAGTGACCATATATAAGCAAACCATTTCAGCCAGTGGCAAGCCCAGATGCTGGATGAAAATGTGGGGGATTTGCGCTAATAAATGAGCAGTATCGAGCATATATGTCAGCAATAAACGGGCTGGCCAGGCAAACCAACCGGCTAGCGGGGACAAAAGCATGCCGGCCAATCCAGCCACCAGACTTAAAAGCATAGCCAGCGGTACCAACGCCACTACCAGCACGTTGGCCAAAAGGCCAATTAGAGAAACTTGGCCAAAAGTATGTAGCACAAACGGCAAAGTCATCAGTTCAGCGCACAAACTCTCCAGCGCTACCATTGCTACTAGTGAATTTTGCCACTTTATACGCAGCCTTATGGCAATCATCGGCGCCAGAACCATGACGCCGTAAAAAGCTAAGAAACTGAGATACCAACTAGCGTCCGACCAAATATAAAACGGGTTGGCAAAAGCTGTTATGGCTGCCGCTAGAGCAATTAGTAGAACAGGTTTGACGTGGCGGCCATAGTAGCCTGCCCCTATACTTAACAAGCTAACTATTGCCGCACGAATTATCGAGGCACTGCTTCCGGCAAAAAGCAGGAATACTCCAATCAACATTAATGACAATACTGTCGAGATTCGCTTAGATCGCTTGCCCAAAATTCCCTTGCTTGCCCTGAGCATAATAGTTAAGTTATAGCCCGAGACGGCAATGATGTGCGTCAAGCCTACCATCAACAAATCTTGCTTCACTTCCGCCGGCAGGTTCGCCCGTTGACCTATCAGCAGCCCCATACCAAACGACGCTAGTGGTTCTGGCAAGGCCGACTGCATGCCGGCTGTAAATCTGCGGCGCAAGTCCGCCACCAAAGATGGATGATGCGCTTTTAGCTTTAGCGCCGCGAAACTCATCCGGCCTTGGTAGGCACCAAGGCTAGGGTAGAATTTGCCAGTTGCCACTAACTCATCGCCCTGATAAATAGCATTTAGTCCAAACCCGCTCAACTGGATCTTGCCGGTTAATTTCTGGCCGTTTGGGGCGGTGATATTTTTGGCGGCAAAAGTCAGCTGTTTGTTATTGCCGTAAGCCGCGTCTTCGGCAGCCCTAGCCACGATCGTAACTTTTCGGCCATAAAGCGGCTGGTATTCTGCCAGTTTTTGCATGTAGATCGACCCCTTGGCCCAGCCCAAGCTCAAGCCGAATAGCGTAATCCAGATCAACGCCCAAACCGTCCGCTTGCGAAAAGTAAACAGGCTCGCCCCGAGCGCCAGCCACCACCAAACGGCACCGATCAGGTAGCCGCTATGGGCCAACCCCACGCCAGCCAAAAATGCTAGGCAAGCAAACAGCAGCAAAGTAGTCCGTTTGAACTTGCGTGCGCTAATCCGCCTCATCAACCGGCATTGTACCAAAGCCAATCCCGCCAACCATGAGCGCAAATATTTAAATATAAACTTGCTTAAGACCAAATCCGCATCTATCTGTTGATAGCGAATTTCAAGCAGCTGCTTGATTTGGTATCTGTTTTTTCGGCTTTCAGGCGTAACCGTAGTTACGGCTGGAAACGAAAAACAGATACCAAGTGGCAGACCTTGGAATTATAGCCGACAGATAGATGTGGATTAGGTTTAGGCCTGTTATAATGCTAATGATTAATATAAGGTGATAAAAACTATGGCAACAAAAGTAGAAAAACGTAAAATTATAGATCAAGTATTAATATGCCTGGGCGTAGTAGCCACCCTGGTGCTTTTGGCGATTGGCGGACTGGCCTCGTGGGCGTATTCGTTCACAACTTCCAACGTGCACAATGAATTAGCCGCCCAAAAAATCTTTTTCCCGCCTGCCGGCAGCGCAGCAATCACCGCTTTGCCTGCGGCCGACCAAGCCCAGGTTTCCCAATATGCCGGACAGCAACTGCTAGATGGCAACCAAGCCAAGGTTTACGCCAATAATTTCATAGCCGTGCACCTTTCAGAAATTGCTGGCGGCCAGACCTACGCCGAGGTCAGCTCCCAAGCCCTGAAAGACCCTACCAATGCCAAACTGCAAGGCCAAGCTAACACCTTATTCAAAGGCGAAACCCTGCGCGGGTTGCTCTTGGGGGATGCCTACGCCTTCTGGACCGTGGGTATGATCGCCAAAATCGCCGCCGTTGTAGCATTTGTGGGCGCCGGCCTGATGTTCATACTAGTTCTACTAGGACTTCGCCACTTGTGGAGCTTGTAAAGATCTAGGATTGTTCAACTTAACAACACGCCGCCATCAACCACTATTTGTTCACCCGTCATATAACTGGCGAGGTCACTGGCTAGAAACAGGGCAACCTTACCAATTTCATCCGGCTCGCCCATGCGGCGCATAGGTATCTTAGACAAAAAGGCCTCAACCATTTGTTTGGGGTCAACGCCTACGGGTATCTGGTTTTGGGCTTGCATGGCTTCGACTCCCGGCGTCTGGATGCCGCCCGGGGCAATGGCGTTAACCCAAATCTTATGAGGAGCCAACTCTAAAGCCGAGTTTTTGGTGAAGCCCCAAACACCGTGCTTAGAAGCATCGTAATGCGCTAACCCTACCATCGAAGGATGCAAGGCATCAATCGAGGTAATATTGATAATCCGGCCGCCCCGACCTTGTTGCTTCATAACTTCACTGACGTACTTGGTGGTTAGAAATACGCTGCGCAGGTTTACATGCATGACTTTCTCAAAATCGGCTTCCGTCATTTCGGATACTGGCGCTGGCGGATATATGCCAGCGTTATTAACCAAGATATCCACCGAACCGAACTGCTGCTGGCAAGTAGCCACCATCCGTTTAACATCTTCTTCGTTCGAAACGTCAACTCGAGTAGCAACAGCCGTCCAGCCTTTTTTGGACAGTTTTTGGGCGGTTTTTTGGGCGGTCATTTCATCCAGGTCAGCAACTAAGACCTTGGCGCCCGCTTCAGCCAAACGGTAACAAATGCCTTGGCCTATCCCTTTAGCCCCACCGGTTACAATCGCGGCCTTACCGGTCAAATTTATCAGATCTTGCAATGATTTCATCTACTTCCTCCTTCTCGAATTAAGCATAGCAGAAAATATTAAGCTTAAACGTAATTTAAATTTGCCTGGGTAATAGCTTGCCTATTGATTGACTTTTTATCTTAAAAATAGATAATGTAAGGAGTTAATTTAGACCCGCAAATGCGGGCCCATAGCTCAGCTGGTTAGAGCAGCGGCCTTTTAAGCCGCGTGTCGTGGGTTCGAATCCCACTGGGCCCTCCAGTCTAGTAAAATCAGCCCCTTCGGGGGCTTTTTCAGTTCTTCCATACCTGTAAATTGCACTAATTTCTGGTATATAAACTTTTTTGTCTGGTGAGAGCTGTATTCCGCGAGGGAAAAGCATTTGTTTATATACACGCATCGTAGCCTTGTCTTCCTGCCACCATTTCATACCTAAGTTGTCCATGATGTCGAAAGCGTAGATTATGAACTCGTCAAAGTCTTTCTCGAAGTTTTGTGCCTCTGTTGCAGCCTTTTCAGCTTCAGCGATTTCTGATTTCAAAGTTTCAATTTTCTCCTTAATGTCTCGCTTCATTTCCGAGTCTTGCTCGGCGAGGTAACTATCCATAGCAACGTTCTTCTTATCCTTAAGAATCTGGACCCTGCCGAAAGCGATTCTAGCCCTCTCCATGCGTTCAGTTTCGTAATTAGACCAGACCTTACGCATGTGTGTTTTGAGCTTTTCTCTCTGCTCATTAGAAAGGAGGAGTCTTGTCAGCTCCTCAGTTATTCCTGCATGAAATGCTTCTTGCCTTACTCCCAAATTGCATGTCCTGCACCTGTAACGACGATAACGCTTGAAGTTCTTTTTCTGACCATTGTTCTGCCAGTAGCCCACTAATCTAGGGTATGGCTTATTGGCTACTACGCAATCAGCACACTCCGCTTCATTTGAAAGTAGAAATTCAGGATTATTGCGATCCACGATGAAACGCTTGCCCTTATTCTTGGCTATCGCAACCAGCACCTCATGTTCTTCTGGTGTAATCATCGGTTTGTGTAAGCCGTTGTTATTAACCACAGGCCAGTCGGCTAGTTTCACGACACCGCAGAAGTATGGTTCGCACATAAGTGCCTTCCAACGGTACATGTCTATTGTCTTACCACCGACTGCTTTTGGTCCATAGTTCTTTGTCCGTAGACCGTCCTTTGTCGCACGTTTTAGGCCCTCGCTAATATCGCACTCACCCGCAATCATTGCCTTAAATGCAGTACGTATTGCTGACCAGTTTGGCTCGTCGGGAAGATGTAAGCCAGGAACGTCGGAAGTTTTGTAGCCAGTATGTGGGTTGCTTGGGTAGTAGCCAGCCCTGATTTTTGCCATCATTTTCTCTGGCGTTTTGTGTATACGCTCATTGTTGCTTTGCTCAGCACGGTACACGTCAATCAGCTCATCGAAAACCGCTCTATCGTCGTCAGGGTTAATGTCTGGGCGATTTGCGTGTACGAGACGAACGCCAATCTTCTTGAATTCCATCTTCCACCAGTAGTACTCCTCGATGGAACGCATGAAGCGGTCTACTTCATCGACGATAAGGTACTTTACTGATTTGTAACGCTTGCAGTACTCAAGCATTTCAATCAAGTCTTTACGTTTAAGGTTCTTACCCTTACGGCTTGAGACCGCCAAGCCCCACACCTTTACAAGGTCTACGCCAAGAATTTCGGCTGCTCTTTCTACGTTTTCTTTTTGTGGTTCGAGATTGCCGTCATCTAGCTGTCCTTTAGTGGAAACACGGCATAATGCTATTGCTTTATCTTTTGTTGTTGTCATCTTATTCTCCTCTGTTAATTATATTACTAAGAAACATTATTATCAACTTGTCCAGTGTCTTCATTTGGTTCACTGGTCAGGTCTGCTTGTTTCTTTTTCTTGTATTGAGCCAACAAGAAAGCAGCGAACTCACTAAAAGCCCTTTCATACTCTTTCTTTGTTATTGGTTGCTGCTGACTTTCGCTCATGCGGTTAAGCATAAGTCGAAAAAACGCTAAAATTCAGGGAGAATAGCTTGAGCTAACAGAGGTGACTTTAAGATTATTCGGGAGTTTACTTCGGCGGCTTTTCTATTGTTCTGCTTCTGTGCCGAAAGCGTCTTCAAACAGTTGTACAGACAGGGGAAATACCTTGGCGTTTAGTCTGCCCCCGTCTTCTCGTAGGTATATAACGGATTTGTCCACCTTACACGCTTTGCGTAACGCACTGAAGGCGTCATTCATTGCCTGTTTCTTATCATCGCTTTTATGACCAATCATTACCGCTCCTTGGAGGGAGTCCTTGCTGACTGGATTTGGAGCTGAGACAAATAAGTGCTTGAACACTTTCTTGTTCCTGCCTCTGAGGTACACGGTATTGCCGTTGACTAGGCCACGCCCTGACTTCGAGTCGTAGTAAACCAGATTGTCGATTTTAGGAGGATTGCTGCGTTTTTCTTTCGACTCTCCTAACCATTTTGCCTCCGCGAGTAAAAGGTCGAGTTTGTACCTGTTTGTAACAAAGATTTCGAACAATAATGCAGGGCTTTTATTGACGTGTCGGAATAGGAGAATTTTATTTTTCTCTAGTACCTCTAACACCTCCATGACTTTGCGTCCCCTCTCAGAATCAGCAACAGGAATGAAACGCATAGGACCGTCCATTGGTATTGGACCATTGTCGGTATAGTTGCGTAATCGCCAGAGCATTTGCCTGACGGTGTAGTGGACGTTTACTCTAGTCGCATCATCATCACTAAATCCAATTTGATGGTAAATAAGATTCATGTCGTTATTATCGCATGAGATAATAAGAGTAAGGAGTTAATACAAAACAAAGAGAAATTTATGGCTATAAAAAATGCTGTGGGGCGACCACAGGAATTCAATTTTAAGACCGTTAGCAAGCTGGCTGACGCGGTGTCCCATAATTACAGCATCAGCGATGCCTGTAAATTCGCAAGGATCAGTAAAAGCACATACTTTTACTACATAAAACGCGAGCCATTATTCGCCGAAGCAATGGCTCTGGCTTATGAAAACCAGCGTAAAGTAAACTTTAATTTTCGTACTACTCCCTAGCTTAACTAGTAGCCTCGAACAAGATTTTAATGGGTACGCTGTTCGATAATAAAGGCGAGTGAATAGTGGAAAAAGGCGTTTTGAGGTCGAAAATCCAGAAAAAAACTCCTAGGGTAATGCTAAGCCCAAAGTAACCCATTTAGATGAACAGGCTTTCGCTGCTCTCTGGAAGCACGGAGAGGGGTTTAGGAAGCGTTCCTTGACGAAAGTTGAGGAACGGGGGCTTAGATGTCCGTTGGAGATTGTGGATTTGGTGGTAAGGGCGAAGCAGGCGGATTATTATTGCCACCCATGCCAAAGACTGACTTAGCAAAGTTCTGCTTTATCTCGTTCTTAATAGTAGCTAAGTCCGTTCCAGCAGGTAGCGTCTTAGCTAATGCACGACCGCTTTTAAGTAACTTCCATCCAAATATGATGCTGAACAAGCGAATAGCAAAGGTTACTAAGCTAGTAACGGCTACTATTGCTCCAACTATTGGGAATATTTTTAGGACTGTTTTGACGGTATTAAGGTCGTAAGCGAACGCCCCAGGACTGTTCGGGTCGTAGTTAATGTTGATTGTTTGCCCTTGCGTTAATGAACAGGCACTGCTGGACCCACTTGAAGCTGTCTGAGTATATTCTTTACCGTTCACCGTGTACTTTGCCTGTACCGTACACGAACTACTGCCAGAGTTATTGTTGTTGCCTGTGGTGTTTGAATAAGTTGGCTGACTGACGCTAACCACCGTTGCAGTTGTAGTTGCAGTTAATTTGTTGATGCCGAACAGGTTTCCAATAAAGCCAGTTCCAAAGACAAAAACTAAGCCAACAATGACACCAATCAGGGAACCAAAAATACCATTGCGTTTTTTGCCACCAAGAGGATTGTCTATGCCAACAAAGCCGTCCAAGATAAGTAACCCACCGATTGCTTGCTGGGCTGCTGCAAACGTTGCTGGATTTTTTTGTTTATAGTTACCTAAAAATTGTTCGGCGTGACCTTTTATATTCTTATAAAACATTTTTTGGTTCCTTGGTTAGTTTACTCATCCCAGTACCTTTACTACTACCTTTGTGAATCGGTCTGTCATAGGTCAGCCTTTCAATAGTGGCAGTAGAGGGCCTTCGCAAGCATAGCCATCTAGGTTGTTGAAGGTTTGCTCAATAGAATCTTGAAACGCTTTCTTGTTGTCCCAGTTGCAAGTTAAGTCTTTATTCTCCCAATCTGGATTAGGGTTCTTGGTGTAACGGAACACCATATTACAGCCATCTCCTTCAGGCCCGTTAATCTTATAGTAGACGACCACAGAAGCAGTTTTTATATCCTCACCAAATCCAGCCGTAAGCGTTGCGGGCTTGCATTCAGCGAACTTCTTTTCAAAGCATCCTTGGTCACCACAATTCTCGGTTTGGGTAACAGGAGCAGTTACTGAAACATTAGCGTTATCGGTTTTCTTTGAACCCGTTTTTACGCTTGTTGATGTAACATTTTTTGTACTGTTTTTGTGGTACACAAAATATCCTACGCCACCTACTATGCCGACAATTACCACGATAATAAGCAACTCAATAACCCCAAAACCCTTGGAGTTAGTAGATAATTTTTTCATTTAGTTGTCCTTTTTACAGTTTTGGCACTTATTTCAAGATTAACCAATCTAGTGCAAAAAAACAATAGATGCTTATGCTTGTCCGTAATCAAAATAACACATAGCTCACCTGATGACAAATGTCAGTGGTTGCTGACATAAGTAATCACTACGCTTTGAGGGTGAGCAGTAATGATGAAAAACAAATATTTACCGAGTTAGGCAAACGAATTGTGTCTGCTCGCAAGAAAAGGAATATGTCACAGGAACGCCTTGCGGCTGAAAGCGGAGTAGACCGTTCCCACATGGGTTTTATAGAACAGGGTCGTAGGCGACCCACGATCCCTACACTTTACCGAATAGCAAAATCTCTAGGACTAAGTCTCGAAGATTTGTTCAAGGGTTTATAACTGCAGAACTTCTAATATTTTGCGACATGCAAAGTACCAAATGTTATAATTGAGTTAGGCACATTAAGTAACCAATGCTCATTAAGCTCTTATGGATTTCTTCCAGCTACTCCTCTAGTCTCCGTATACTGTGTATAGCATAAAGACTACAGGGAATATAGTTCCTTTCTACGGCGGATATTAAGCTGGTGCTGCTTGAACCTGTTATCTAATAACTCCCTCCAACGCATCAGCTCATCTACCAAAGTATATAAATTAGTTCCTTGGTCGACCTCCAAGTATTTCGCGCAACAATGCAACTTCGCATAAGGAACCATTGTTGCTTCCTTTTGTTATTATTGCTGAATGGCATCTCATGAGAATTTGATAGCTGAAGCCGAACAAGCGAGGCGGTTATTCGAGCAACGACTAGCTCCAACAGAACTCTTGCGAGATTTATATCTGTCCTACAATCCAAGCGTGGAAATTGATAGTTTTTTAGAACGGGCGGCAAGACTATTTCCTAGACTCAACTGCGGTCTAACAGCGGTTTACTTGCGCCATCAGCTAAGAATGGGCGAAGTAAGACGTGGTAGCTATGACGGAACCCGGCACACGTTTGTAGAACTTGGAGGCCTGGCGATTGATATCACCGCAGACCAGTTTGGAGGACCACCTGTTTATGTTGGCCCCGTACGGTCGCCTTGGTCGCTAGAAGTCTAATTTAAGTGATTTCGACGATGAATGGACTTGGCGTATCTGCTAATTTAGTTACAGTAGTTTCCACTAAGGCCCTCCAATAAACTTCAATAGTTTTTTACTAAGAACCTCCTTGGCGGCGGGGTCTGTTGGGAACTGTTTTTGCAAATGCTGCCAAAGCACAAAGCGCGAAAACACCTGCGCCGGCTTTAGAGGTTAGATTTGTGCCCTCATAATAGCCCCAAGCCACAGGCGCAAGAACCCCTACAATTGCCGCGTGATTTAAGAGGGTATACTTCTCAGCAGTTTTAAACCGACCAATAGTATCTCCGGCTAAGCCCCCTATAGCTAGACTAAGCCCAACCAGCCAGGCTAAATTTTCTCGGTCAACTGGTTTGTGTCCTCTATTAATTTTTATATTTATATCAGTCGGTTTTGGTTTTGGCGTTGGGGCGCTTTCTGGATGCGGGAGTGTAATTACTTCGCTTTCCAGCGAAGGTGCTTCCGGCGTGAAGGCAGGTGCTACCACTGCAACATCTCGGTGATCAGTAGCCGCTTCGGCCGCGACCGCTGCTCCGACCAACAGACCCCCGCTCAAAGCTCCCACAACAGCCACTTTAGTAACTAATCCAAATTCATGATTTGTGCGCATTTACCACTCTCTTTTAATTAATCAGATTTTATTAATCCTTTTATTATCCTTTTGGGATGCCGAGTTTGCAAGCATAAGGATAGCCTAATGGGTCACGCATTTACTAATTTATTCCAGCCTAGTGATGCTTGGAATGTTTGCCGCCTGTCTTGGGGCGCATGAGCCAAAGTGACAGTAAGCAGATTAAAGCACTGGAGCCGACTATCAGGTCTTCGGCCCGCCTGATCTGCTGCCAGATTGCTGAATTAACGATATTGGCGGCCGTGCCCGGTGGCAACAATGGCACTACCAGCAGCGTGCCCAACAGCCCAACGCCGACTGCCGGCAACAGGTTTATAAGTAGCCGTGAACCTTTGACAGTACGAATCATGAAAACCGTCGTTAGGACTGCCGGTAAGACTAGCAGCCCGAGCTTTACAAAATCGGCGTTGCCGTAGTGGCCGGTAAAAGCGCCCATGAAATCATTGGTATCTTTGGCCACGAACTGGATTAGCACGTCACCCAAACACAAACTCAAAAATACCAGCGCGGCGTTAACCCGCAGCAACATTATCAGCGCCACTGGCGCGACCATAATAGCCAGTAACAAAGCAATAGCGGTATTCACGTTTTAACTATATCACGAGCATTTTGCAGGAAAATAAATACTAAGCGCCGACTTTGTCTTTTTTGCGCCGGGCTTTAGCATTTTGTTCTATGTATTCAATGATTTGTCCGGCTATGTTACGGCCGGTGATGGTTTCTGGTGTCTTAAGACTGGCAGATGAGTTTACTTCCAACACTAGTGGCCCCCGCTCACTACGCATCATATCCACCCCGCAGACTGCCAGGCCCATGGCTTTAGCTGCTTTTTGGGCAACTTTGCGTTCTTCGTCCGTCAATTTTACGGACACACCAACGCCTCCCTGGTGCGTGTTGGCCCGAAAATCATCATCCAGGCTTTGACGCTTAATGCTGGCCACTACCTTACCATTGACTAACAATACACGAATATCCTCACCGGCACTCTCCTTAATAAATTCTTGTACTAGAAAGTTCACGCCCTCAACGTAGAAGGCCTGCATTACGGCCTTGGCCGCCTTGTTAGTTTCGGCTAGCACTACACCATTGCCATGCGTACCACGGGCCACCTTAATGATGACCGGTGCCCCGCCGACCTGCCCAAGCACGCCTTCAAAATCGGCCGTCTCACGGGCAAAAACCGTTTTTGGGATTCCAATGTCGGCCTTGGCCAGTAGCTGCAAACTGCGCAGCTTATCCCTCGAGCGGACAATCGCGATAGAGCTGGTAGTCGTGAACACGTTTTGCATTTCAAATTGCCGGACGATAGAGGAACCGTATTTTGTCAAACTCTGAGCTATACGCGGGATAATAACGTCTACATTGGATAGTTCGTTGCCTCTGTAGTGAACAACCGGGTTACCGCGTTCAAGCGTTACGTAACACTTCGCATAATTAACTACTCGTACATTATGGCCACGCGCTTCGGCCTCTTCTTTGAGACGTCTCGTAGAATAATTAGCGGCACCTTTCGACAAAATAACAATGTTCACTAATTGGCTCCTTCTTGTTTTAATCTAGACTGCAGTTCAGTAGATCGTTTGCGTTCATTATTAATTAGGGGTTGGCCTTTTTTAACATCAACGACAAACTTACCACGAAGTATATTGCGGCCAACTAGCACAGGATACACCTGCTGGCTACGATTGGCCAGACTGAATGTGGCTCGTATGTTGCGGCCCTTTATTTTGACTAGCAGACGTACAAAACAGCGTTCTTCTGATTTGCCCATAGAACTGGCTACCATCCGTTTTTCGTAGATACGAGTTTTTACAATTTCGCCTGTGAATGGCTTATTTTTTTTATCAAAAAGTACGAATTCCAAAACTCCGCCTTGTTCTTTAACATGAGATGCCCAGATCGAAGAAGTTTTAGCCCCCGTATCTACCCGGGCCGGTACTCGCTTAAGCGAAAGCTCAGGAAAATCTACCTTTTCGGCTCGGCCAATTATTTGCATAGAAGATTTGTCGACCATAGTGCTTTTACACGAGTTCCGCTTTAAATTTTCGCTTGATAAAATTCATGCTTTGCTCTATATCGTCATTGACAATGTGTACCACCACATCACCTGATTTAGCCATTTTGGCCGCATAGTTTATGGCTTCGTCTTCCCGGACTATACGGACGACGTTAGGATTATATTTCTCTAGTTCTGAACTGAAAACTTTGGAAATATAACCCACAATCATTTTAAATTTGCCCAGAGTTTCTTTTGGTTTGCGCAGAAAGCCATCGATCTTATCGTAAACAATTAACTCGTCAAAATGACCAGCAATATGCTTAGCGGTATCGGCTATAAGTTCATCACTACGGTCATAAGCCAAACGTACAATACCGATCACTTTGCCGCCATCGGCACAAAGTTTTTTAGCCAGATCTCCAATAGCCGCAAGTGAGTACTTCTCGTGAGCATAATCGGCAATTATCGTAACTCCGTTTTGTGATCTTAATGATATTAAGCGCCCGCCCAATGGGTCTAATCTAGAGTTCGTCAGCGACTCTTTCCAATTCTTCGGGAAAGATCCTTTGCCATGCGCCCACAAGGCACCTACTATGAACATTAAGTTCCAAACTGAGGGAAGATAAGCTCCGTTAAAAGTCCAAGTTACACTTTCCAGCTGAACAATTTTATCCACCTTTTGGGCAGACTTTACAACGACCCAGCCATTTTCAATCGCCACGCATGAGCCACCCGAAGCCATGTGCTTCTGATTGTCAAAAGCGCTAAACTCAAAACCGCAGGGAACCATTATAACTCCCGGCTTGCAGGCATCCAGTTGGGAACACACTAATTTATCGTCAGCATTAAACACGGCATAACCATTCGGCCGCAGCCGTGAAAATATAAACCGTTTGGCCAAGGCTATGTCTTCGCGAGTCTTCAGGCGATCTGTGTTGCCTATATGATCTTCGTAAACGTTGGTAAAAACACCCACGCTGTGGTGGCTATAGCCCAGCCCCGGCAAGTTACTGGAGCCCAATGAACACTCCAAGATAGCGGTAAAATTATCAAAATCTTGCATGAGAGTTAGAAAGCGTCCGGGAGCGACTGTTGGCACTAAACCGGCAAGCCGCGTCGAATCTTCAAAACCGCTTTTTTTATCACCATTGATGTAACAACCGGTAGTATCAACTCTAAGAGTATTTTGAGATTGACTTAATATTTGCGCCAAAATATAGACGATGGTTGATTTACCTTTCGTCCCGGTCACACTTATAATCTCTGGTCGCATTTTCTCTGGCATGGATAACCTTTCGACTACGTAAATTAAAGCATCTTTCAGACTTTTAGTCAATACTTAAGACTTATTTATTGACTTGTAGGACACGCAGGTATGCATAGGCAATTACGCCAATAATAATAGCCAATATAAGTAAAATCAGCGGTATGAAACCGCGCTGGTCCAGTTCTTGGTTTTTCATCTTAACTTATTAATAATATATCAACAATAAAAGCGCAAGCGTATTGTTGAATCTTGGATCTATCTAATTAGCCCCAAAGCCTGTGCTTGGGTTCATTGTCAGTGCCAAATTCTTGCAACAATTCCTGCTGGTGCTTGGTGAGTTTGGTCGGAGTGTCGACGATGATGGTCACAATGTGGGCGCCCCTGTTGCCGCCTCTTAAATGGGGCACACCGTGACCCGATAGCTTAAAGTCCGAGCCGCTCTGCGTGCCGGTCGGTACTTTCATCCGCACTGGGCCGTCCACGGTTTCGACTTCTATCTCCGTCCCCAGGGCCGCTTCTACCATACCCACGTGTTCTTCGCTTAAGATTAGGTCGCCTTCGCGGGTGAACTTTTTGTGCGGCTTAACGCGAATGTTGACATAAAGGTCGCCTTTGTGCCCGTTAGCTACGGCTTCGCCGTGTTCGCGCAAGCGAATAGTTGCTCCATCATCAACACCCGCTGGAATTTTCAGGCTTACCTTTTGCTTTTTGTTCACGGTGCCTTTGCCGTGACAAACCGAACAGACTTTTTCCGGGATTTTACCGCCCCCCTGGCATTTCGGACAAACACTAGCTTGCTGGATGTTGCCAAAGATGGTGCGGGTCACGCTCACCACTTGGCCGGAACCGTTACATTGGTCACAAGTCTTAAGTTCGTAGCCAGGTTCAACGGTTTTGCCCTTGCAATGCTCGCAAGTATCCTCCAGATTCAAGCTTAGTTCGACTTCAGTGCCAAAAATGGCCTGTTCGAAACTAATCTCAACCCTAGCCTCCACGTCCCTACCTCGGGCTTGGCGCTGGCCGCGCTGACCACCGCCGGCGCCGCCAAAGAAGCTGCTGAAGATGTCGCCCAAGCCCAAATCGCCGAAGTCAAAATTGATGTTTTGGCCTTGTTGACCGTAGCCTCCAAAACCGGCAAAAGGATCACCGCCAGAGCCGCCGACTCCAGCGTGGCCGAATTGATCGTAGCGTTTGCGCTTACCTTCGTCTTTTAAGACCTCGTAGGCTTCGTTGATTTCTTTGAATTTTTCCTCGCTGCCACCGCGGTCCGGGTGATGTTCCACCGCCAAACGGCGAAAAGCCTTTTTGATCTCATCGGCACTGGCAGCCTTGCCAACCCCCAAAACTTCGTAGTAATCACGTTTACTCGACATCGTAAGCTTCCCCTGCCAGGTTAGGCACCAGCCCTACTTCAAAATTATGATCAGCGCTAGGATTGCGGACTTCTTCTATCATACCTTCAATTCTCTCCGCCATTCTATCAATTTCCTCCCCGCTTATCGACTCTGTGCCGTTCGGCCTGACGCGAACAACCTGTGTGTCACTCTCTAAAACGAAACCTTCCTGCCAAGCCAGGCCCGAAGCTGTATGGATACTACTCGTTACTCTAGGCCAAAATCGATTGGCATAAAGATCATGATCTAATTCTTGCATCACAAAGTGGCCTTTCCGGTTATTATAAGAAAGCCTCAAAACTTCTCCGATGTTTCGTTCCGGCATCTCTTTATGAGCATAAGCTAGCCCCTGGAGTGTTATGATCGCCGCCCAAAGGCGGTCAAGTGGCGTATCTACCTCAAAGCCTGTCGCCAATATTTCACTCATGACTATTCCAAGACTTCATAAGTTAATTATAAAGTGCTTTGGCCCAGTTCATTGATAAGCCAGTCCTGGGCTTTTTTAGAAACGTGTGTCATAGGCAAGGCTTTGAGAATGAAAGTGTCGTAGCTATGAATTTTCTCTAGTTCGGCTTCAACCTTTTCAAAATTAGTGGCTATGCTTTCCATGAACAGCATAACTTCTTTAGCGTCTGTGATCTTGCCTTCCCACCAATACTTGCAATCAATGGCCACGAACTTGGCGCAGGCTATCAGCCGCTTTTCTAAAAGAACCTGGGTAATCTTTTCCGCTTCTTCCCGAGTCCCGCAAGTCAAGACTAGTTCCACGAACTCCTTTTCAAGCATTCGCGGTTCTTTCTGCTAAAGAGCTAGCAACTTCGCTTTGGATGCGCTTGAACTCATTAAGTTCTTCCAGGCTCGGTGTATCCAAGCTTGCCGGATCTATCAAAGAGGGATACTCAGAACTTAACATTCTCTCAAAATCCTCACGGCTTAAATCTTTTCTGATATTTAAAAGAGCTGTTGAACCTTTAGAGAGGACTCTAAATATAATAGGGTTAGCAGCTACGTCGTCGGGTAATTCAACGAACAAAAAACTTTCCGGGCTAGAGAGTGTATGTACGAAGCGATTTGTGTGTCCCGGTTTTGATGAGGGTAGGTCGTAGTCTAAATCTTGGCCTTCCGCACGTCGACGAAGACTCTCAAGAGGGCTCCAAACAGGATGCCTGAACTGGATCGTTGTGCCCGGGATGCCCCTTAGGAGACCTTGGGGGGTCAATTCTTCCATGTAGGTTACTCTTTCTTGTCGTCCTTATCGTCGACGACTTCGCCTTCGATTGGTTCGTCGCCGTCAGATTTCTTGTCTTCTGAACTCTGATCTCCAGCCTCTGAACTCTCTGCATCCTTAGATGCGTTTTCGTACATTTTGCTTCCTATGGGCATGAGCACATCGTTCAGCTCTTTGGCCGCAGTTTCTAGAGTAGATTTATCGGCTTTGTCATCTTGGACGACTTTTTTGGCCTTTTCTACGGCTTCGTCTAGTTTCTTGACGTCATCTTCAGCCAGCTTATCTTTATGCTCAGATTTTAACTTTTCAGCTTGGTAAACGGCGCTGTCCAGCATGTTGCGGGCTTCGACGGTTTCTTTTTTCTGCTTGTCTTCATCGGCGTGGGCTTCGGCTTCTTTAGCCATCTTTTCGACCTCGGTTTTATCGAGATTACCGGAGCCGGAAATAGTAATGCTCTGTTCTTTGCTTGTACCTTTATCTTTGGCAGTAACATTCAAAATACCGTTGGCATCGATGTTAAAGGTCACTTCAATTTGCGGGATGCCGCGCGGGGCGGGCGGGATGCCATCCAGCGTGAACCGGCCCAAGCTCTTGTTGCCCTCTATCATTTCGCGTTCGCCCTGGGCGACATGGATTTCGACCTGAGGCTGATTATCGGCGGCCGTAGAAAAGACTTCGGATTTGGAAGTCGGAATAGTAGTGTTGCGCTCAATAAGCTTGGTCATAACACCACCCATAGTTTCAATACCCAGGCTCAAAGGTGTAACATCAAGCAATAACACGTCCTTAACGTCACCCTGGAGCACGCCTCCCTGGATGGCGGCACCGATGGCCACTACTTCGTCCGGGTTGACACCCTTCATCGGCTCTTTGCCAAATATGGCTTTGACCTTTTCCTGGACGGCCGGCATTCGGGTCATACCACCTACCAGCACTACAGCATCTATGTCACTGGCTTTGAGGCCAGCGTCTTTGAGGGCCTTCTCGCAAGGGTTGGCAGTTTTGTTGATCAAATCTCCAACCAGGCTCTCCAGCTTGGCGCGCGTTAGTTTGTGCTCGAAGTGTTTGGGGCCTTCGGCATCGGCGGTCAGGAACGGCAAGTTGACATTAACTTCTTGGGCGCTACTTAGTTCAATTTTGGCCTTTTCGGCTTCATCGCGCAGGCGCTGCATGGCAGCTTTGTCATTGGAAATGTCGATGCCGTGTTCCTTTTTGAACTCATCGGCAAAATAGTTGATGATGACGCGGTCGAAGTCGGCGCCGCCCAAGTGGGTGTCGCCATTGGTGCTCTTGACTTCGAAGACGCCATCCCCAAGTTCCAGGATGGAAACGTCGAAAGTACCGCCACCGAGGTCATAAACAGCTATCTTTTCGTCCTTTTTGTCGGCTTTGTCCAGCCCATAAGCCAGGGCGGCCGCCGTTGGTTCGTTGATAATGCGCTTAACTTCCAGCCCGGCGATTTTGCCGGCGTCTTTGGTAGCGTGGCGCTGCGAATCGTCGAAGTAGGCCGGCACGGTTATAACAGCTTCGCTGACTTTGTCACCCAGGAAAGCTTCGGCGTCGGCCTTCAGTTTGCCCAAAATCATAGCGCTGATTTCCTCAGGGCTGTATTCTTTGTCGGCCATTTTGACTTTTACGCCGTTGCCGCTTTTAACAATCTCGTAGCCCATAAGCTTGAGGTCGCGCTGGATTTCCGGGTCATCCCATTTGCGGCCGATTAAACGCTTAACCTCATAAATAGTATTTTTAGAGTTAGTAACCTGCTGGCGACGAGCGACTTGACCAACCAAACGCTCACTGTTTTTGTTCACCGCTACGACAGAAGGCGTAGTACGAGCTCCCTCAGAGTTAGCAATAATCTCCGGCTTTCCAGCCTGCATAACTGCCATTGCTGAGTTAGTTGTACCTAAATCGATACCAATAATTTTACCCATCAATTCCTCCCCGGATCCCTTCTTCTACTGCTAACCTAGTAACTAGTTCTAGGCTCTTGGCATCTTCTAGGGACATCCCACGTTCAGTTAATACCGCCACCGTTTTATCTACCTGAACAACTCTATCCAAGGAGCCATAGGTATCCCATTTTTGAGGCAAGCCATGCTCTGTAAAATACGTATTCCAGAATGAAGCAACCTCAGGATCTATGACTGTGTCTGTATGATCTCTAGTTTCAATTCCCATAATGTTCTCCTTTTAGCATTGTACTTAGTAGAGTGCTAATACTATTCTAGCATAGGAAATTAGCACTCACCTGTCAAGAGTGCTAGCTATTTTAAGTGTCCTTTATTTGTGTATACTGAAGCATATTATTTAAGGAGTAGTTATGAAAGAAAATATTAAAATTGCTGTATTAGGGGTAGTGGCATTTTTACTAGCTATCCAGGTTGGGGTGCTGAGTGATTTGCAAAATTCTCAAAAAGAAAGCTCCAAGCAGTTGGCCAGCATTGCACAAGTCCAGAATAGCCAAACCCCTAAAGAAATCCAGGACCAGATTAACGCCAACGGCTACCAAGCGGTATTTCTGACAGATAAAAGCACTTACTTCGGCAAACTAAAGGAAATGAACCCTAATTTCTTTTCTTTAACCGACGTTTTTTATCTTAAGGAGGGCGGAGGCTCACTTATAAAACTGAGCAATGAGCTCCATGGGCCAAAAGACTACATGTATATCCCTAAGTCGCAAGTTTTGTTCGTCGAAAACTTGAAAGATGACGGCCAAGTAGTAAAGGCTATAAAAAGCTACAAACCGTAATTAACCGGTTTTTACCCTGACCATAGCGTGGCGGATGATGTCATCGCCTAGTTTGTAGCCAGCCTGGAGTTCTTCGGTGACAACCTCTTCCGTCCCGTCGCCTTCTTCCATACTGACGGCTTCGTGATATTTCGGGTCAAACACTTCGCCGACGGTTTTGATCCGTTCGACGCCCATTTGTTCAAGAGTCTTTTCGAACTGTTGGACAACGGCGTTTACGCCCTTGATGTAATCATTGCCCTCAAGGTCTTTGGGTATATGTTTAAGGGCCCGTTCGAAGCTATCAATAACCGGCAAAAGCTCACGGACCACATTAGATTTAACGTGATTCCGAAGATCCGCAATCTGCTCTTCATGGCGTCGACGAATATTGATGGCGTCGGCCCGCTCGCGCTGCAAAGCTTCGGTTAGTTCAGCGACTTGCTGCTGCAATTCCTCGATTTGGGATTTGGGATTTGGGATTTGGGATTTTTTAGTCATAGAGCACTTCTTCCAGCTCTTGGCCGGCACGGCGGACTAGGAGCATGACATCGCGGTACTGTTGGCGGGTGGGACCAAGCACGCCTATGTAACTGCGGTCGGAATATGGGCTCTGGAAGCGGCTGATTATCAGGCTGGCGCCGGCACTGCGGCCGATAGGGTTTTCCTGGCCGATATAGACGCTCAGTGGTTCGTTCGGGGCAGCCTCGCGAAGCCACGGCTCAAGGTTATCTAACAATCCTGCCACTTGCTGAACTTGGCCCGGGAGCATAAACTCCGGCTGACCGAATAAGTTAGAAAGTCCGCTCATGTAAAGTTGGTTGCCAATGGTAGCCAGGCCTAAGTTATGGGTTAGTTCTACCAGCGTATCAACGGCGTTACGGATCATCCGTTCCGGTGCGCCGGCTTGCTGGACGCGGGAGGCTAGGGCTCGCTCGGTACGTCTCTCTGGCGGTTTCGCACCGCCCTCTTTGCCCAATTCGTTAACGTAAAAACGGTAACCTTTATCGGTCGGTACGCGGCCAGCGCTAGTGTGCGGTTGCATTATATAGCCGGCCCGTTCCAGGTCGGCCATTTCCGCCCGGACAGTCGCCGAACTGACATCAAAAGCTTTGGCCAGTAGGCTAGAGCCCACCGGGCTGGCTACTTCGGCATATTGTTCAATAATGGCAGTTAGGATTTGCTTTTGCCTCTCGGTCATGATTTGAATTATATAAGTTTGGCACTCAAAACTCAAGAGTGCCAAAAATTTATAGTGCTTATGTTTAATGAGATCGGAGGTGATATTATAAGACCAATTAAATTGGGGGAATGTTATGAATAATCTTGTCGGGGGTGGAGAGATTGCTAGGGTATTTGACCAAATTCAGCCTGGAGTAATACCCAATATACTTGCGAATAAATATCCTTCGTCCGCAATGCGACAGATATGGAGTCCTGAGGGCAAAATAATAGCTGAACGACTTTTGTGGGTTGCTGTAATGGAAGCCCAGGCAGAAGCAGGACTAACTATTCCCACGGAGCATATAGATGATTATCGAAATGTAATAGGTGTTATCAATTTCGATTCGATGACCCAAAAAGAAGAGATAACCGGACATGACGTTAAAGCCCGTATAGAAGAATTCGACGAATTGGCAGGCCATCAGGATGCTCATAAAGCTCTGACTTCCCGAGACCAAACCGATAATGTTGAGCAATTGCAGATTATGTTATCTCTTAAATTAATCAGGGCTAGGATGGTAGCAGGTATAAGTCGGCTGGCAGTCAATGCGGCTCAATATGCTTTATTACCAATTACGGGTAGATCGCACTTGCAACCAGCCCAAACAACGACTTTTGGCAAAAGGTTAGCTAATCATGGTGAAGAATTGATGGATGCTTATTGGTCTATGGATGACCATATAGCCAGATACAAACTGAGAGGAATTAAAGGCCCTGTGGGCACTCAACAAGATATGCTAGATCTTTTTGATGGCGACAAAGAAAAGGTAGAGGCCCTAGAGGCAGCAATAGCGCAAGCGCTTGGCTTCACCGCCGTCTACAATGCCGTTGGTCAGATTTATCCTCGGTCGAGGGACAATGATTCCCTACACCAACTCGTCCATTCGATCGCACCGCTATCTAACTTCGCCAAGAATACAAGGTTAATGGCTATGCTTGAACAAATAAGAGAAACAACCAGATCAAGGGTAAATTCATCGGCCATGCCACATAAAATTAATCCTACCCTTTGCGAAAGAATTAACGGCTTCTACACAGTAGTAGGTGGTTATCAAAATATGATGAGAGAGATAGGTGGCGATCAATGGCTTGAAGGCACTGTGGCCGATTCGGTAGTCCGGCGCGTAGCTCTAGATAACGCCTTTTTTGCTACCGATGGCGCGCATGAAACATTTTTGAATATCATGGACGATTTTCAAATTTACCCCGGCGCAATTGATGCCGAGCTTAGGCGGAATCTACCATTTTTGAGCTCGACCAAACTGCTGATGGCCGCTGTTAAAGCCGGTATGGGCCGTGAAGATGCTCACGCGATTATTAAAGAGCACTCTTCCGCGGCGATTGAAGCGGTAAGACTTCACGGAGCCCTTGATTACGACTTATACGGAAGATTGGCCCGCGACCCTGCTTTTCCTCTGGATGCCGCCCAAATTGAAGCGGCTCTTGATGAACCCATTAATCTTGTAGGAAGCGCGCCTGAACAAGTCGCAAAATTTGTTCGTCAAGCCGAAGAAATTATAAGCACTGACCCTGAGGCTGCAGCTTATAAGCCTAAAAGAGCACTATAGACCACTGAGTTCAGTTTGGGTCTCTTCGACTAATTTTTTAGCGAGTGCGCGGGCTTTGGCTTCCTGGGTTGGGTCGCGATCGCCGGTGGTGGCGAAACGGTCAATTTCTGCCACGGCCTTGTCTAAAGAGTTATTGATGAAACACTTGTAGTAATCGGTCGTTAATAATTGGCCTAATTCCAGAGTGGCCGTTTGCATACGGCGGTGGTAGTCGGCCGGATTTATGGTTCCGCCGTAGCGCTTCCTCAGGCGCTCTTGCCAAACTTCGTAGCTGGGCGGCAATATAAAAGCCGCTTTGACACTCGGCGCCAGCGCCTTGTAGGCCGCCACGCCCTGGACCTCGATATCGGTCAGGGCAATTTTGCCCTCGTCTTTGGCTTTTTGGATTTCAGCTACACTGGTTCCATAAAGGTTGCCGCTGTACATTTTGGCTTCCACGAAAGCGCCATCGTTTAGCATTTTTTCGGCTTCAGCTAGGTCAATGAAGTGGTATTCGCTTCCATCTTCCTCCATTACGCCGCGATTTAGGCGCGGCTGGCGGGTGGTATGCGACACGATGTGATGATATTTGCCAGTCTCGAGCAACTTTTGCTTAATGCTGTCCTTGCCGGCACCGCTGATGCCCACCAGGAATATAATCGGCGTCTGCTGGATTAAAGCAATAGTACTAGCCGAAGGTTGGTAGGAAACTATTTTTTGGATCAGCTTTGGGTTCATAACGATTTATTGTTTATATAATATCAAGTGTGTTTAAAATAGTCGGCTTTTTAAGCTGCATAACCTTAAAAAGATGGTGTGCAAATGAAAGCTCACGAAGAAAACGGCTGAGCCTAATAAAAGATATCCTAAGCCAGCCAAGGTTAGCAAATTGTTGCCGGCAAAATGTAAACAAGCCAGTCCAAACGGCGCAATGACCCGGAAAAATACAACTGTGAATATTGCCCAGCCAATAATTATAAGTAGTCGAGCCATTAGCCGGATTTTATTCTCCCGGATAAGCCGCTGGCGGTCAGCGTTAACGTAATGAAGCCGGGCTTTTAATTTTTTTAAAGCGCCCGCGAGGTTTATAGGCATTATGATTATGGCGTAAAGCAAGCCGCCTACCAGCATCCAAAGCACGCTGTTGGTCGCCCGCCCCACATAGGAACTGTTTTGCAGTTTGTTGGTCACACTACTTACAGTTTCCTGGCTACTAGCGATCAAGTCGCGGGAAGCATCCCGCCCTAGCAAGGCGGTATAAATTTGCCCGTTTTGGGAGCCAATCGACCAGACCAAGCTCCCGACCAAACTAGCAGTTAACATCAGACAAAGGCATAGGCTCAGAATTGATGGCCTTAGTAAGGTTAGTCCTGGCTTTTTATGCATAAACCGTATCTATTTGACATACTTTCTATCAAAGCATATCATCTAACCATAAGCACAGTAAAAAGGAAAACAAACTTATGAAAAAACTCAATACGCGGGGCTTCTCGCAACATATATTATTTGTGGCGATTATTGTCGTCTTCGGAATCGTCGGCGCCTATGTATTTGTAAGAAGCCACGCCGCTACCTGCGTAGATTATCAATACGGCTATAATTCGGCAACCGGGCACGGATCGGGCGGTATATGTGTTAACTATATTCAGATACTGGCTAATCATAAACTGCCCTACATACCTACCTATCCTTCGCCGACTCTAGAGGTAGACGGCCACTACGGCCCTAAGACTAAAGACGGTATTTTGAGAATTCAAAAGAAGTGGGGCCTGACCCAGGATGGAATTGTTGGTCCGCACACCTGGAAAGCCCTTTGTTCCAGCGGCACGACGGGATGGGCCACCGGCGGGCCTTTCACTGCTACAGAGTTTAACGCCTGGAAAAATGCTGGCTGTTCGACCCTCTCCGCAACCTAAGGCCAATTTCGGGTACGTTTAGCCATGGCGTACAGGATAGGTCTTGGCTCAAAACCGAGACCTATTAGCAGCTACGAAGACCTTGTCCTCCTCCTGAGTTGTGGCTTGGCCTTTTTGGTTCCTTTTTCGCAGGCTAAGAACATTGATCTTAAAGAGCTCGTTTTAATCTTAGCCGGCGGCCTCGCATGGCTAAGTGTTTACCTAAAGCGAAAGCAGGTTCTGGCCAAACTTAGCCCTTTCTCGGTAGTACTTTTGGCTAGTTTTATATTCGGCTGTTTAGCTAACGGCCTTTTCTATCATGCGGCCACCAATTTATTTGACTTGCCTTTTACGCGGCTGGGGTTAGTAGGGTTATTAGCTTGCGCAGGGTGCGGCTTGGCACTGATGCTCATAAGCGGCCGTAAGATCATGCGATGGTTTTACGCGTCTACCGTCTTAATGGCCGTTGCCGCGCTACCCTTTGATCTGGCCAGCGGACAAATTGGCGGGCGGCCGGGCGGCCTGTTTTATCAGGCAGATATTTTAGCGGTTTTCATGGGTATAGGACTACTGCTAGGCATTTATCTGTGGCGGATTTATCCCGCCCGTAAGGTCTGGTTGCTTATAGCGCAGGCTCTTATGTTGACTATTCTGCTTTTAACGCAAACGCGAGCTGTGATATTTATTTTGGTATTTCTGGCTCTAATGATAATTTATAACTTAACACAGCGGCGGCTACTGGCTTTCACTGTTCTGGCGGCACTGGTGTTAATGATCTATGGGCTGCATGTATTAGTGCCTACGCGCTTAACCGATCCTGGTTACGTCGTCGAGAGCGTGAGTTACAGGCTGTCATTACAAAAGTCAGCTTTAAGCGCCGTAAAGCAAATGCGGTTTTTCGGATACGGAGGGGGCAATATTATGCGGGCACTGCCTTGCTACAATCTCCAAGCCCCAAAACTACTCGTTTCTTGCAAACAAGGCTATTACTTCAATAGCAGTCATAATGTTTTTATAGATCGTTTACTGACTTTGGGCTGGTGGGGTGGCCTGAGCTATGCGCTTTTTGTAAGTTTTAGCTTGTTCAAAGGTTGGCAGCAAGGTTCAAAGCGAATCCTTTTTTATTGTGCTCTGTTAATAGGCGCTTATTACTTTACCAACATAACCAACATTGAACTCGAGCTATGGTTCTGGGTAATTTTACTTCAGATATCAAAATTTAAGAGCCTGACAGAATCAGAAAAGTGCTAATCTCGCCGCAGCATGACTGTAAAGGCTTCCGCTGGGATGTCGACTTTGCCGAAGCGTTTTAGGCGCTTTTTGCCTTTGGCCTGTTTGGCCAGTACCTTCTTTTTGCGGGAAACATCGCCGCCGTACAGTCCGGTAGTCACGTCTTTGCGGTAGGCGCTGATGTCTTCGCGGGCGATGAACTTGCCGCCGATGGCCGCTTGTAGCGCCACTTGGAAGTTCTGGCGGGGAATTACTTCTTTCAGCTTGGCTACGATGTCGCGCCCCAGTTTTTCGGCTTCACTGCGGTGGACCATGACGGACAAAGCGTCTACCCGCTCGCCAGCCACGTAAAAATCTAGCTTTGCTAAATTCTCAGCCCGGTAATCATCCAGTTCGTAGTTGAACGAGCCGTAGCCGCTGGTCAGGCTTTTAAGCTGGTCGTAAAAATCGGTCAGCAAATTGGCCAGTGGGGCTTCAAAACTGATTAGCGCCCGGTCTTCCATGTAGCTTAGGTTTGTTTGAAGCCCGCGCTTGTTTGAAATTAGTTGGATGACTGGGCCAACGTAATTTTTCGGTACTATGATCTCGCCCTTAATCCATGGCTCGCGGATTTCTTGGATCTTAGCCGGGTCTGGCAAGTCAGTCGCGCTTTTAATGTCGAGCTCTTCACCATTCAGCAGCGTAACTTGGTAATCGGTCGACGGGTTGGTAACGACCAGTTCCAGATTGTATTCACGCTCCAAACGTTCTCGCACGATGTCCATGTGCAGCAGCCCCAGGAAGCCGATCCGCACGCCAAAGCCCAGTACCGGCGAAGTCTCTGGCGTGAACTGCAAAGCCGAGTCGCTCAAGCTAAGTTTTTCGATAGCGTCTTTGAGCAGCTGGTAGTTTTCGTTGCTGTCGGGGAAAAAGCCGGCGTAAACGAATGGTTTTACGTCTTTATAACCTGGCAAGGCTTCGGTGGCCGGCTGGCCGGCCAGAGTGACCGTATCGCCCACTTTGGCTTCACGGGTCGATTTAAGATTCGTAACAATGTAACCGATTTCACCACTGCTCAGGGTACGACCCTGTAGCATTTCAGGTTTAAGGCTGCCTACTTCTAAGGCGATACCGGAAACATTTGTAGCCATCATTTTAATGTTAGAGTTTTTGTTGATCTCGCCATTGAAGACGCGAACGTACAGGATCACCCCGCGGTAATCGTCGTAGTAGCTGTCGAAAATCAGGGCTCGTGTAGCGTCGCCTGTTGAACTTTTAGGCGGAGGAACTTCTTTGATGATTCGTTCCAGGATATGTTCCACGCCTTGGCCGGTTTTAGCAGAGATTTTCAGAATATCTTCCCTTTTGCAGCCCAACAGACTTACGACTTCGGCGCTGACTTTTTCAACATTCGCGGCCGGCAGATCAATTTTGTTCAGTATCGGGATGATCGTAAGATTGGCGGCGATGGCCAAGTAAACATTGGCCAAAGTCTGGGCCTGGATGCCCTGGCTGGCGTCCACCACCAGAAGAGCCCCTTCACAAGCCTGCAAACTGCGTGAAACTTCGTAGCTGAAATCGACATGACCGGGAGTGTCGATGAGGTTTAGCTCGTAACCCCTGTAATCCATGCGTACTGGAGCTAGCTTGATAGTAATGCCCTTCTCTCGCTCTAAATCCATGCGGTCCAGGAGTTGCTCACGCATGTCCCGCTTTTCGACCGTGCCGGTCAACTCCAGCAAACGGTCCGCCAAAGTCGACTTGCCGTGGTCAATGTGGGCGATGATGCAGAAATTACGAATGTGGTCCTGAGTCATACCTAACAGATTATATCAGAGGTTGGTGTTTGACACGAAGCTTGACGTAGTTTAAAGTAATTTTTATGAAACCTATTTATAAGACTTATTGTGATCTTGGTGGTGATTTTGAGAGATTAGTTGGCGTAGAATTAGGTGGACGGGACGATGCAATAATCGTAGCTTGTCAATTGGGTAAATATGCCTTGGAACAAACAGAGGAGTTAGGCAAGTCGGGGAGCATATTATCAATGGATCTTGACGGGATCAGATTAATTCTTGGACTCCAGGGAGTATTGTTAGAAGAAATAGCTAAGGGCAAGCGCGACAAAGCTTCTGAGCTAGACGTAAGTCCTAGAGAAGATGATGTGAGTTGGTGGCGACCTAATCTTCTAGCTTCAGCTATCGAACCAATTGTCGGCCCAGTAGAACTTAGAGCTACAGCTTAAATATCAACCTTGACGGGTTTTAGGACTATTTTGCGCAAACGGCTTATAACGGGGCGAACTTCTTCCAGTTCAAACAGCGCTGAAATACTCAGGTGTACTCCAAAAATAACCGCGGCGATCAAAAAAAACTTGCCGCCAAGAGTAATGAAACCAACATCTTTGGCTCCTAAGGGGTAGAGCGAAATCATAACAAACCCGGCCACAACGCTAAAGCCGGTAACCGAAACGGTGCGTAGCACTCCGCCCCAGAACGAAGCGTCGAACAGGCCGTGGTCACGAAAAAGCATGATGACTGCCAAAATAACTACTTCGGTGCCAGCGACAATCGACTGGGCTAGAGCCAGCCCGGCTACGCCATAAGCGCTAGGCTGCGATAACTTCCAAGCCAAAAATATGTTGAAGCCAATGGTAAAAACCGACACCAGCAGCGGTGTCCGGGTATCTTTTTGGGCATAAAACCAACGCGACATAATCGAATACATAATTCTGAAAAATATGGCTCCTGTTAGAAAACCGAATATTAAGGCAATGTCGGCATTATTGTTGGTGAAGATTAAACGCGCCAGATAAGCGCGGGCAAAGTAGCAAGTAGTGATTACTGGCAGGGTAATCCAGATCATCGCCCGTATAACCATTAGGAAATCTTTGCGAAAGAGATCGGAGCGGCCTTGGCTGAGCCGGGCATTAAGCCGTGGAAAGGCCGCCGTGGAAATGGCCGTGCCGATCAGCAGAATAGGAGCCGTATGTAAGATGTAGGCGTTGTTATAATTACTGATGGCTGTAGCTCCGCCCAGGGCCGGGCGCGAAGCGAAATTGGTTTCCACGACGCTTTGGATCTGGTCCATTCCCTGATCCATGGAACGGGGCGGCAACTGCCGAAGCATGGAGCGAAAATCGCTGCTGCGCCACATAATTTTGGGGTGCCAATGGAAATTCAACCGGGCAGAACCAATTGCTACCACTATCAGCTGCAAAATGGCGCCGATGATGGCGCCTACGCCCAAGCCCACAATGCCAATATTATGGCGAAAGGCGTAGATGCTAAGGATGATTGAAAGGTTATAAAACAAGGGGGCTATGGCATAGAAAAAGAACCGGCCCATGGTCTGTTGCGCACTTGTCAGGATACCGGATATGGTAAACAGTAGCGGGTTGAGCGCCAATAGCCTCATAAGCGTCGTGGCATTAGTGAGCTGTTCAGGGTTCAAACCGGGCGCGACAACGTGGTGGATTAGTGGCCTGGCAAAAACCAGGATAATGACGGCCACGCCAGCCATGATGATGGCCAAGAAATTGAGTAACGAAGCCGACAACTCCCACAAACCCTTACGGTCGCCATGGTGCAGCCGGTCGGACAGATATGGCATGAAGGCTACACCGAGTGCCCCCGCCGCAATGGTATAAAAGAAGAAGTCGGGGATGCTGAAAGCCGCGAAATAAACACCGGCGTTCTGTCCAGCCAACGTATGCAAACTATTGAAGTTGGCATTGATGAGTTTGGTGCGCATAAACCCCAGTATTTGGCCAAAAAGTGAGGTAGTAACCAATAGCACCGCCACATTGCCAAGGCTCAGACGGCGCTTTGAGTTTTCCGGGGCGGTGGGATTCATAGTATCTTCATTTGTTTACTTCCATCCAGTATAAATCAGCACGGCATCTCTTAATAGGTGTTTTTGGCTGTTTTTGCCTTTTAGGCCTCAACTATCAAAATATATCTAGGTGGATAATTTTGTGATAGGGTCGATGATCTATGAAATGGGATGTCGTCCCAGCGAAAGCTGGGATCCAGTAAGACAATAAGGAATTTCCAATTTTGACTAGATTCCCGCCTTCGCGGGAATGACAGGATGTTGACATCTACATTTTATACTATATTATTGACTTTTGTAAAATTAGGTGTAGAATTTTAATATTATGATTAGTAGTTTTGGGAAAGATATGGACTCTTTCCGGCGGTCTGCTTTGGAATCTATGACTGACAAGTTTATGGCTGCCGAGCCTGGCTCCCGAACTGAGTTTGAGCTTTCCTGTAGTGCTGTTACTAGTATTACTTCGGCATTGAGCTCCAGGGATCGCTACCTTTTCGCCCTTTATGGCCGTGAAGTAGCTGAAGACCCAGCTAAAGTCGTGCCTGAATACGACGACTTGGAAGCAACAGTTAGAAAGTGCTTAGGCCAGCCCGGCCTGATACACGAGGCCAGCGGGTTGGTCCGTCTTGGTAGGTTAGCCGGGGAAATCGAATATGATTCCAGGATTGGCCGGGCAACTGGTGACCCCACTGGTTCGCTGACCGTACCTTTATCCAGTAGTTTTATGACTAAGGTAATTCACGGGCAATTAGTCCCCAGTATGACTTCCGCAAACATCGACCATAGCACCAGTCGAAAAACCATTGAAGAGGGCAGCACCAGAGTCGCAACCGGCGGCGGCCGCTACGAGCACGAAAGAGACAGACATGATTTACACGCCGGGCAAACTGCAGTCAGAAAATGGCTGGATGAAAATACCGTAGGCATAGGCAACATCCTGCGCTTGATGCTTGATAATTAATAGGTTGGCAGGCTACTTTAATACAAAGCGGCGGCGGCAGGCATTTTGGAGCCTTTGAGGATTTCAGCGACTTCGGGAGCGTCAACGGTTTCTTTGGCTAGCAAGCGGTCTTTTAGGGCTTCCAGGTGTTCGAGGTTGGCTTTGATGACTGCCCTAGCGCGGTTGCCGGCTTCTTTTATCAGCGCTTCAACTTCTTCGTCTATGACTTTAGCAGTTTCGTCCGAATATTCGCGTTCGTGGACCAAGCGGTCGAGCATCATGCCGTCGTCAACGTGGAAAACTTGGTCGCGCAGTTTTTTGCCCATGCCCTGGTTGACGACCATGTCGCGAGCGATTTCGGCTGATTTTTGCAGGTCGTTGCTGGCACCGGTGGTCACTTTGTCCAGTCCCAAAATTACTTCTTCGGCAATCCGGCCGCCCAGGCCGCGAGCCAACATGTCTTTGAATTGGATGATCGATACAAACATCCGGTCTTCCGGCGGGATAAACCAGGTCACACCGCCGGTGCCGCCGCGGGGGATGATGGTGACTTTGTGGACCGGGTCGCTATCTGGCAGTACGTGGCCAACCAGGGCGTGGCCGGCTTCGTGGTAAGCAGTGGTGATTTTGTCGGCCTCCGTCATGACTTTGCTCTTGCGCTCCGGGCCGATGGCTACGCGTTCGAAAGCTTCGGTGACATCGCTTTGGGAAATCTGACTGTGGTTGTAACGGGCGGCGATGATGGCCGATTCGTTGGCGATGTTAGCCAGGTCGGCGCCCGAGCTGCCGGCGCTTTTAGCCGCCAGGGCGTCCAGGTCAACATCTTTAGCCAGTGGTTTTTTAGCGAAGTGCACTTTCAAGATGGCTTCACGGTCTTTACGGTCAGGCAAGCTAATGTTTACCCGCCGGTCGAACCGCCCGGGACGCAGTAGCGCCGGGTCCAGTACGTCGGCCCGGTTGGTGGCCGCTAGCACAATGACGTTTTGGCCTTGCTCGAAGCCGTCCATCTCTACCAAAATCTGGTTCAAAGTTTGCTCGCGCTCATCGTGCCCGCCGCCCATACCACTGCCGCGACGGCGGCCAACGGCGTCGATTTCGTCTATGAAAATGATGCAGGGGGCGTTTTTCTTGGCTTTGGCGAACAGGTCACGCACCCGTGAGGCGCCCACGCCCACGAACATCTCCACGAATTCCGAACCGGAGATGCTAAAAAACGGTACGTTAGCTTCACCGGCGGCTGCGCGGGCCAACAAAGTTTTACCGGTGCCGGGCGGGCCGACCAAAAGTACGCCTTTAGGAATGCGGGCGCCCATGCTGGCGAACTTTTTGGGGAATTTCAAAAATTCCACGACTTCCTGGAGGTCTTGCTTGGCTTCGTCGCTGCCGGCCACACCGTCAAAAGTGACCTTTTCCTTTTCATTGCCGTACAGCCGAGCCCGGCTTTTGCCAAAACTCAGCGCCTGGTTGCCCTGGCCCTGGGCGCTCCTGAGCATAAAAAACAGTACGGCGCTGATGATGACCACCGGCACTACCGTCTCGCCAACCGCTACCCAGGGTGAAGTGCCGTTGGAGGTCGGTTTGTAGGTGACTTGTAGTTTCTTCAGATCAAAACCTTGCTCCTTCAGGCTGGCGTTCGGGTCAATATGGGTGGTTACGGACGGTGTTTTATCGCCCCTCTTGGTAATATCGAGCTGGTTACCATTAACTGCCACTGCGGAATATTTGCCGTTATTGGCTTCCTGGACAGCGGTAGTCAGGGGGATTTCATTAGCATTTTTTTGTTGGCCATAAGCCGCTATGACAATTAGTCCAAACAAGATAATCAGGGCTATAAAGCCAGCGTTCTTAACGCCCCGGCTACCTTTACCTGGTTTATTATCTCTGGAGCGCAAGGGTTTTTTATCCATACCGGGTTATTATACCGCCCTCTAATATTTTTGGCTAGCGCTCAGTGTGTTTGAGTGCCAAAAATTCTTTGCCTATTTGCAAGGACAGTCCTTGCAAAACGTCTAGCTGTTTGCCTGGCAAGCTGATTTTAGACCCGATCACTAATCTCTCCAGCGTCCGGCGGTCAAAATTCGGCACACCCCCTGCCCTGAGCCAAGCCGCCATGATTTCTCTGGCCACGGCATGCGGTAAACTAACAAACCATTGGCGGTCAAGCTGGCCGCTTTTAGGCTGAAGATGTAAGTGATTTGTAAGCGCCTGGTCAAGTTCGTCGTTAAGCCGTTTGGCAGTGACCAAAATCTCTAGTAGCTTCTGCCGGTCACTCTCCTGGAGTCGCGGCATCAAGCGGTGACGGATATGGTTGCGCAAATAATTCAAATCAGTATTTGTTGGGTCCTCCCGCCAGTCCAAACTATGGCTTTCGGCGTGATCAATAATTGCTTGTTTAGATATATCAAGTAAAGGCCGTCTTAAGTCATGGTTTGAAGCCAATGACGAAAGGCCTTTGCGCCCGGTGCCCCGGACTAAATTCAAGATGGCCGTTTCCAACAAATCGTCTTGGTGATGAGCCGTGATGATAGCCCTGGCGCCACTGGCACGCTGGACTTTGCGTAAAAATTGGTACCTGGCAGCCCTGGCAGTGGCCTCGCTGGCGTCCGGCCCTAAACGGCCTTCATCGTACACAAATGGCAAACCATATTTTCTAGCTAAAGCTTGGACGAACTGTCGGTCTTGGCTAGAGTCTTCACGAATTCCGTGGTCGAAATGAGCGACAATTAGTTGAAGGTCGAAGGTCGAAGGTCGAAAGCCTTGAACTTTGGACTTTGGACTTTGGACCTGTTTTGCGAGCAAGGCGAGCAAAACCACGGAGTCTACCCCACCGCTCACCGCTACCACATACTTACCTGACTCAAGTTCAATATCCATAAGTTTACTTAAGTCTTTTAACTATATCGGCAGCTTTGCCACGAAGCGGAATAGGATTCATACCAATTATTTCTTCTAAGAAAGCTGATTCACTAGGCATGTCGTTTAGGATAAAAATCGGTTTGTTGAGGTAAAAAGCCAGCGCCATTTCCATCAGCACATTGCCGCCGATGTAGTTTGGTTTCCCGTGCTTTTCATGGTTGAGCACCAATATGGCGTCGCCTTTAGCGACTTCATCAAAATGGCCGCTCATCAGCGCCGTCTTTTTGTGGTAATCGCCGGCATCGCCAAACCAGGTTTTGTAATGGCCAACATCGTAGTCATCGGCCGCTTCCATGCGCAATGCCGTTGCTGGCACAATGACTTTATAGCCCAGGCTCTCAAGTTGTTCTTTTAATTCTATTGCCTGTTTGTAAAAATTAGCGCTCGAACAAATGGTGATGGTCATGGCAATTATTATACTAGCTAGGTTCATCAAACCTAGAAAGCCATCCACGTATTTTCAGTTAATATTTAAAGTTATAGCAACCCCAAAACAAAACGTGTCTTTTCCAGCCTGATGGATCAGTGAGTCAGAAACTGTCATTTCCGAGTGAGGCATATCTATAGATACGTTGAGTGAGGAATGACAGTTTCTGACTGCTGAGGCGCGGGCTGGAATGTGCGTTTTGTTTTGGGGTTGCTATATGTCTGTATAATTACCATATGTCTGAACGGTGTTACTTAACCATACTGGGATTACCAGCGGTAGGTAAATCTTCGGTGGCTAAACATGTAGCCTCTACTTTAGGCTTTAGCGTAGCTAGTAGCGGTGAGGTACTACGAACCCTGGCTGCCGAAAGGGGGCAAGCTTTAGAAAAGCGAAGCGATTACGCTAGCTTCCAGCGACAGGTGAGACACGATTTAGGAGAAACGGCTCTTATAGACATGTTGCTAGCCACTCCTGGCGATGGCCTTGTGATTGACTCTGTGCGCAACATTGGTGACTACATCCGCTTCAAGCAAGTGGGTGGCCAATCTATCGCCCTATTTTGTGATCCAAGGATCAGCTATGGCTTTGCCAGCAAGCGCCGTGATATTAAAGATTCTATCGGTACCGAGGAAGAATTCGTCGCGGCTTGCCGGGCTGAATATCACGAAACTTTGCCTAACGGCCAGACCGATCCCTATGGATTACATACTTATACAATCATGTTAAATGCTGATCATATCATCCCAGCCGACGTTTCACTGGGTGTCGTCAAGAAAGAAGTTATGGCCGTCATAGAACAGCACGTTCTTAAGCTACCACTTGATACCTAGCCAACAGATGTAAATCGTGTTATATTTGCCTGAGCACTTAATCGTAAATGTCGCAACGCACGCATTTGGATGCTGGACTAGGCGCTTACGAGAAGCGTAGCGAAATGTATTTAACATACATAGAGCGAGCATCGGAGTAAGCAACAACGTCCAGCGCCAAAAGCATCAGCAGAGTCGTCAGCTCTGCTGGCGAGCAGGCTGATGCGATGCGTGCGTTACGCCAGGGTAGCTCAGTGGTTAGAGCACAGGACTCATAAGCCTGGGGTCGTGAGTTCAAATCTCACCCCTGGTACCAAGCATAAGCATTATCACTTCCTCTCCATAAGGTCATTTTTATTTTTTGTTATGCTTATGTTATGAACTTCTTATTCCCGCTTGCAACTATCGTTAGCTGGAGTATAGCTACAATCCTAGATAAGCTTAACTATACCCGTAATCGGATTGCTCCTAAGCAACTGATGCTAATAGTATTTACGGGCATGTCGCTTTCGCTGGCTTTGTATATTGTCATCACCCACAAACCTTTCCCAAACTTTTCGCCGGTCGCGCTGGGCCTATTAGGCTTAATCGGTCTCATTTCTTTCTTAGGCAACGTCTTTGACTACTTTAGCCTTAAGGCCAACGATTTACCACTAAGAGAGCCTATCGTGGATTTCGAGCCTATCTGGGCAGGTTTAGTCGGCTACGCTTTTCTGCCCAGTGAGCGTAAACCCGCTTATTTGGTGATTTTTGCTTTGGGCGCTCTTATTCTTTATATCGGCATGCATCGAATAAAGCTGCGTCGGTTGCAGAAGGAGGGAGTATGGTACCTGCTGCTTTCGACGTTTTTCTACGGCCTGTTGCCGGTTATATACAAGCACGCCCTAAACTACCTCAGCCCAGAGTACATTAGCCTATTCCGCGTAGTCGCTATCTTGCTCCTTTGTAGCATATTCTTGCACGGCAAAAAATCCCGTAGCCACTCACTCAGCAAGGTCACTTACGGCTTGTCATCGGGAGCGATAGCCGCCGTTGGAGCAGTGGCCAATTTATATGCTATCCAATACTTAGGCGTAGTTGTAACTATGCTTTTCTTGGCGACCGGGCCGGCGCTGCGTTACCTGGCAAGCTACTTCATTTTGAGCGAAAAAGTCCGTCGCGTAGAAGTTATGTCCAGCTTTCTGCTGATAGCCGTTGTTTTGGTCGGTGTTGCTATATAATCAGAAGCCCTTCTAAGGATTGCTCCGAAGGGCGAAAAGATGCTTACAATAAAGCGACCAGAGACTGTTTGAACAAATAAGCCTGAGGTTGCGAGTTCGAGTCTCACCCCTGGTACCAAAAACCTGAAGATCATAACCTTGGATAAATGAGATATAAATAATAAAACGTAAAAATTACGGCGCAGGCTAGGCTAGATAAACGATCGAGGTATCCGCCATGTCCGGGTATGCCGTTACTCCATTCTTTAATATCTAGTTTGCGCTTAACAAAGCTGTTAAGTAAATCACCGGCAGCACTGCCTATACCAATCGGTAAGAATATTAGGCGCGAGAAAGATTGAGTTATAAAGATCCATACCAAAAGCGTGCCAATAAACGCGCCCAAAAACTGACCAAAAACGCCTTCCCAGCTTTTATTAGAGTTTAATATTGATGGCAATTTATGCTTGCCTAGATAGTTCCCCAAAAAGAAAGCCACCACATCCGACAAAACCGAGGCGAAAGCAATAGCAATTAATAACGTGGCTGAGCTTTTAGGGTGTGCCAGTCCCAGAAAGTAGAAATGCAACAGGGCAAAACTAAAAATTAGATAATACAGACTTACAAGATACAGGTGACCTTTGGTTTTTACCGCAACTACAACTTCACGAAGAACCAGTAGTAATAGAGTGCAAATTACAATTAGTCGCCCCAAACCTGGCAAGTAGAGAAAAGTAACGAAAATTAAAAAAATGGGCAGCCATAAAAGGATTTTAATGAAAAGTCTGGAACTTATGAACGCGCGAAGATCAAATCGGAAGAGCGGTAATGTTAAAGCTGTGCTGAGTGCAAATAGTATACAAAATAGTATGCTAACGCGCTCTATTGGTAATCCGTATAAATTAGTCATCGTAAATAATTGATTTTGCTCTAATTCGCATAATATTGGTCCTATGCGTCCAAGAAGCGAACACCGCGAGTCCTAAGTAATACCAAACAAATTCAGGTGCTATTCTTATACATAACAAGGGTAGTGCCCAGCTACTAGTAATTGAAGCGACTGAGGATCTCCTAGCCAAGACAATAGTAGATAAATAGACCATTAAGCCAGCCAGCGCGAGTAGCGGACTAATCGCCAGCGTAACCCCTAAACCGGTAGCAATTCCCTTGCCTCCTTTGAATTTAAGCCAAACCGGAAAAACATTTCCTAAAATTGCTAGCGCTCCGGCCAAGAAAATGGGTGTCTGCCCCGGTAATATTTGCCTGGATATATAAACTGCAAGAAATCCTTTGAAAGCATCCCCGGCTAGAACAATCAGGGCCGGCTTCCAGCCGAGAACACGTACGGCATTCGCGAAGCCTATATTGCCGCTGCCTGCCTTCTGAATGTCGACGCCATAATGGTTGCCAACAATTTTCCCTGTTGGGATTGATCCTAGCAGGTATGCCAAAACACTAATAAAAAGAGTCTGTAAGAACATCATAAATACCAACTTGCTTTATGCTACACTAAATAAAAAGAAGAGGGTAGAATGCTAGCTTCGATGGGTTTCGGGATAACAGGTATCTTGTTTATCATATTCGCTCTGGGCGTCCGGTCTTCGCTTGACCAAAAAAATAAGGCAATCTCTAGGCATTATTCAAGGGCTTATCTTCTACTCGCAGCGTCCTTTATTTTTTGGAGCATAGCAAGCGCTATAGGAAGTCGAGGGTTACTGGCCTTTTCGGTGGTCGTAGGAGACATTCTTATCTTGATCGCCACAATGCTGATACTCAATATACTTCTAGGATCCAGTCCCCGAAAAAACCTATGGCTTATTGGTGCTGGCGCCATTGGGATTGCCCTACTACTTGTTAGAACCATATTCTTCTATCCCAAGCCTTTTATGACAGATGGAATACTGTTCTTTAACTCCCAGCGCCTGGTTTCGTTTACGCTCACAGCTGTATTTCTGCTAATTTGGTTGCCCGTAAATCTGCGGATTGCCCAAATGATGACGGGCAATTTGCAGTCGCAAACATTGATCTATAAGCTTCTATATACGACCGCGACTCTTTCCGCGGCTATATTTTTACTAGCTAAAACACCGCTGGCAGTGAGTCTTTCATTTACAGCTATCTCGGTATCATTTTTATCTTTGGTCGTTTCTAACTTTTATGCTGAAAGAATGGGGGTTGGCCATGCAAGATGACCAGCCGGTAATTTCCCCGCAGACTAACACTGATAGTTTCCAATCTCCCCCTCCTGCTCCGCCAACAAGTCTTAATAACGTCCAAACGCCTCGGGATAGTTACAATACTACTAGCATTGTCATATTTGTCCTTTTGCTTCTTACCTTTTTCTCTCCGTTAGGTTCTATCTTGTTTTTGCCAATAGTACTAGTAGGCCTTTTTTACGCAGTGACCCATGCCCGCAAAACGACAAACCCAACTTATCAGGACAGCGCTCCGCCCAGAGGTATCATATTTACCGTACTTAAGGTTTTGATGATCGTTGGATTAGTCATTGGCGCGGGTTTTCTTCTTTTGATAGGATTTTTCTTTATTCTATTTTCTACGGGCGGTGGACGAATGGGCTCTTAGCAGAGCATGGGTTTTCCAAAGACTTTTTCAGAAGTTAAATCGACGGCTAATTTATACTTGGATTTGGCTCGACCTTATAATGCCTTACCCGCGTTACTGTCATTCGCAATTGGCTATTATTTTTATAAACCGCCGTCCGCTTGGTTCGATTTCCTTATCGGGTTTACGGTGGTAGCTTTGTTGCATTCGGCCTTCACTATGCAAAACGACCTTTACGATATGGACGTTGACAAGGCTAACAAAAGGCAGACGCCTCTAATGAATGGATTGATACCAGTCGCTTCTTTACGCCAGGTTATTATCAACTTATTCTTCGTTTCGCTGGTAATTTCTTGGTTTAGTTCTAACAAGCTGTATTGCCTTATTTTTGTCCTGGCATATGCCGGTATTGCTTGGGCATACAATAGTCGTCCCTTTTCGGGTTCAAGACGGCCGATTATTTCTATCTTATTGCTGGGACTATTTTATACGCTGTTGCCATTATCATTTGGTTTGGCACTCGGTAACAATAATCCCACGACTGGGTTTGTGGTGTTTTGCCTGCTAATGACAGTTATCCGCTTTTCGATTTCAATTTTAAAAGATTTTAAAGATGCAACCGGCGATAGAAAACACCGTAAACGTACTTTCTACTTGGCTTTTGGTAGAAAACCAACTATTGTCGTGAGCAATTTACTAGGATGGATAGGCTACTCGCTGGTTAGCTTGATGCTCGCGCGCCGTTTTTTTGGGAAATTACCTTTAGCCCTAATCTATTTAATAATTTTCGTCGCGATTGTAAATATTATTAACAGAACAAGCCTATTTAGAACTAGTAATGAGAAAACCTTGACCAGGATATTCCAGAAAAGTTTTACTGCTGAAAGCTATTTTGAAGCTATGATTTTAGTATGCTTAATTTCCTTGTAGAACTTTTGCTTACCTACTTGTTCGTGCAGGGTTGGATTATTGCCTTCATGCTGCCTTTCTACCTTTGGTACAGGTATCGTCACCAGGAAGATAATGATCCCAATCATAGCTTTAGCAACCGTTTGGAAAAATTCTTTTTAAGTAAGCAAGCAAATTATTTAGTATTTTTTTGGGCGTTGGGCGAAGCCTTAGTGTGGTTTGTGATACCGGAATTCCTCCTGCTTTTGGTGGTATTCATGAGAATTCGGCGAAAAAAGGAGTTGCTGGTTTATGATGTGGCGGGTACGGTCACCGGTACGGTGCTAGCATTTATAGTAAGCGTTCCAGATCGATTTATTTACAGCCTGCCCTATATCCAAGAAAGAATGATTAGCCTTACCCATTCTTGGTACGACAGGTTAGGCGTTTGGGGGTTACTTTACCAGCCCTTCTCGGGAGTACCTTATAAAGTATTTACCTTAATGGCGCATCAATATCATTTCTTCTTGCCCTACTTTATTGTTGTTGCCGTTCTGGTACGCATGAGCCGTTACTTTGTTGCGTATGGCTTGTTCGCAGCAATCTATCCTGGGCTTCACAGGCGGGTGAGAAGTAATTATGTCTGGCTTTTCTTGATAGCCACATTTATTTTCTCCGCGCTGCTTTTGAAAGTTTATAACTCATTCGCATAGCAAAGTCGACTTACTTGTAGATGTTGGCCCTTCTATAATTATTAGTTTCATTCGTATAAGTGTATACCTACTTACGCGTCCAGCGCTTTGAAGCGTTCTTTGCTCACGACTAGGGCGCCGACTACGGCAAGTAGGAAAATAATCTGGAAACTTGCCTTGCCGTATCCGGCTGAGGTCAAAAGGTAGAACACCAGCCAGATAAGGCTTTTCTGGACGTAAGACACTAGCTCCATAATCGTTAGATAGGCAATGCGGAAACCTTCATAGGAGCTGGCGGCATCGAAGATGCCTTTGGTAAAAGTCAGGCTAACGCCCACCTCTAAGGGGCTATAAGCCAGGTTAAACAAATAAGCTCCGCTGGCGGCATTTACTAGCGGACGCATGGCGTGCATGGCGGCTTCGCCAATTGTCGAATAGCGTAGCAGCTTGCGGCCTTTGCGGTTATCTATAATCTGGCCGTAGGCCTTGGCCACTGCTATTGATACCAGCAGGCCAATCGATGTTACCAGCCCCACGCTCAAATAGACATCTTTCTGGAATACAAAAACCGCTATGAATAAAGGCCACAGTACACCTTGGGTTACTATGTCGAAGCTCCAGCCGGCGGCAGCCACCATATCCCATTTGATGTCTCGCCACGGCATGCCCCTAAAGTGTACCTTCTGATGCTTCCGGACCGGTTCGGCACTCATAGCCAGCGGGATAACACTTAAGACTATTAGAACAAAGGCCAGCCAAAGAGCGTAGTTAATGCCGTATCTGTTAGCCACAAAGCCGCCCAGGAAAGGCCCAGCCGCGGCGGCTATTTGGGCCCAGCGGTAGACGATGCTTATTTGCCTGCCTTCCTGTTTAGGGTCTTTCAATTTGGAGAAACTGGTGTGGAAAGGTATGAAGTACATGACATAGCTGCTGCCATCTATGGTCGCGATCAACCACAAAGGCCAGCCGTAAGTCGGCAACGTCACCAGCAGAATCATTTTGACCATCAGCAAGGCATAACTGACTACCATAATGTGCTTAGGCCCAAAGCGGCCGACCAGTTTGCCGACCACTACTGCCTCAGCTGCCCGGACAGCGTAGTGGATCAGGTGATACAAAGCAATTTGGCTAAACGAAAAACCCAGCTTATAAAGATACACCGGCACGAATACATTGACGACGCTTAGGGCTAAAGTCTTGATGGTAGTACTGGTGTAGAGTTCGCTAAGTTCACTGAAACTCGCCCGCTTCCAGGAACGGCTGTAGTGCAAAAGGTAGTTGAAGTGTCTTAGCATTTTGGTTTGTTAGTCTATTCAAAGTATAGCAAGTCCCTATATTTGTTTTAGGTAAGCTATTATGTTATAATTATGGTGTTATGAGTTATGTTGAAGGCGGTTGTTTAATATCTACCAACTCTGCTGGCGAGGTTTGTAGTGGCGATAAGCCCGTACTGCAATGCCCTACTACCAGAGAATTGGCAGTAGCGGCGATGGGCCAGAAGATCCTTACTCAAGAAAGTGGTAAGCGGTGGCATTCGGGCAACGCCCAATGTCATAAGCTTTGTGGCGATTGTGGCAAGGAAGCTGGCGTTGCAGTAGTCACGGTTGATGGCCGCGTAACTGAAGAGTTATGTTTTGTATTCTCAGAACCTCGTACAGAAGAAGAATTAGAGGCCATGTCTTCGGGACCTGGGGATATAGAAAGTTAAAATGCCCTTCCGATCGTATGTAGAAACAGTCGAAGCAAAGGGTTGGTCCCTATACGACGTTACCAAAAGTGTACCGACTGAAACTTGGGAGGAGCGTCAGCAGCATGGCCCGGTAGAAGCTGTAGAAGAAGGTGGGATGTATTTGTTCAGTCCCCAAGTTCAACCTGGCCAAACCCTAAGAGACGCTTATTCAATTACTGAGGGATTAGGGCCTTGTTTGAAAATTAGAGACGCGAATTCTTCAGAGTATAGTGGTTTAGCCTTAGCTTTTTCTACAAGACTAGCTATTTTCACACGACTACTACTAGGAAAATCGGGAGTTGTCCTATTTACCCCCAAAACACCTCACCTTCCCATAAGTGATGCCGTAATTTTATCTGCCGCCACAGCTGAGGCCACATTTGCCAGAGACTTCTACATTATTAGCCCCGAAGATTTTGAACAAGAAGTTCGCTACATGGATTCAGAATTTCGCGTTTAGCTTAAGCACTACTTGCGAAAGGGCTTACAGCTATAAATGAAGTCTTACTAATAAGAAAACCGCCCCCGGAGATTTCCAGAGGCGGCTAAGGTATTCCGCCTACTTAGGCAGGCGAACAATCAGAAGGGGGTCAGGTGACGCGTACCTCCCACGCCACAGTAATATCACTGGCCTGCCCGTTAGATCTAGGACTTCGCAATTTGGATTACCCCCTTTCTGTTTTTAGTTTCTAATTACATTATAGCGCCTTTGTCCAGACTTAAATTAAGCTGTATGATAGAAGCATAAATTAAGGGGCGATATGATCAGTAAATTAGATTTTGTGAAAAATAAATGGTTTATGTTCGGCGCCGGGATTTTAATTGGCGCGCTGCTAATTTTAACCATTCGTTTCTTCTCTTACGGACCGGCCCATACTCATTACCATGCTAACTTCGCGGTTTACATTAACGGCCGGCGCGAGGAGTTCAAAAGCCCGAAATATTACGAGGAAGAAGCGGCCTGCACTGACGAAAGCAACATAAGCACGCCTCAGGAACGCGCCCATATGCATGACCAGATAAATTCAGTCATCCACGTCCACGACCATGCCACCACTTGGGGCCAATTCTTTGAAAACCTGGGCTGGGTGGTCGGACCAAACTTTATCCAGAATGCCGATGGCCAGCTAAACGTAGCCACCGATCAAGCTAAGCTGCACATTTTGCTAAATGGCCAAGATTATACCGATTTAACACCGATAACCAATATGGTCATCAAAGACGAAGACCGCTTGCTGGTCAGCTACGGCGACGAAAGCGACAGCAACCTTCAAGCAGAGTATAAATCCGTTCCAAGCACTGCCCACCACTACGACATCACTAAAGACCCGGCCTCTTGCTCCGGCAGTGAAAATGTTAGCCTAAAAGACCGTTTCAAACACTTATTTAACTAAACCGATGACTTCAGCCCGCTACCTTCAAATTACAGCGTGGTCTTTAAGCTTTATTGTCTGCTTATTGGCCGTGCTGGCCTGGGGCCAAAGCTATTTGTGGCACATATCTAGCAGTTACCAATGGTTTCCACTGCTTGGGCTACTGGCCTTTAGCCTGATGTGGACACATTATATTTCTTCAGTTTTGCGCCAACGGCTGGGCTTGGAAAGAGTGGTGCTGGCAAAGTATTTTGAATGGACTAGCTGGGCTGTGCTAGTCGCCCTGTTCTTGCATCCTGGCATTCTGATCTGGCAAAGGTTTCGGGACGGTTACGGTTTGCCGCCCCACAGTTATGAATCATATGTGGCGCCTAGCATGGCCTGGATAACACTGCTCGGTTCGGTTAATCTTTTTATTTTTCTGGCTTATGAGCTAAGGCGACTATTCGGCCAAAGGCCCTGGTGGAAATACATGCAGCAGCTCACCGATTTAGCTATGTTGGGCGCCTTTTACCACGGTTTGCGCTTAGGTGGCACTATCCAGCTCCCATGGTTCAAACCCATCTGGTATTTTTATGGCCTAAGCCTAGTTGGTTGCCTGATTTACATTTACCGGGCCAAATTTAAATCCAATAAAATTCTTAGTTAATTTCGCTAATAAAAAAGATCCGGGAGCGACCCGGATCTTTGTTGAATTGAAACTTAAAATATTATAGTTTCTTCAGGATTTTATCGATACTTAAAATATCCTTGTTGGTTGTACTGGCAAATTCGTATGCCAGTCCTTTTAACAGCTTCATTCTCAAGCCTCCTTTTATTTTTGATTAGTTGATATTTTTTGTTTTGTGATCACGCAACACTTTACATTATACACTTTTTTGCTTTTTTGTCAAATTACTCGCGTATGGTTTTTGTGTTTTTTGCGCTTATGTAAACCATGCTACACTCACCTAAATGCTTATGCAACACAAAAAACCAAAATTTAAGATATTTCTTAAAGCGCAGGCTCCCAGCCTGCAGCGATGGGTGAATTAACCGGCCCAACTCTTGATGTATTCAAAATGCTTATAGTTGCATTTTATTGTGAATAGGTAAATAATGTTAATTAATAAGTCATTAGGGCTTTGATCACCTTTAACGGCGCACCAAGTAGCACTAAGCGGCTTGAGGTTAGAAACGTTAAATGGGAGGACAAAATGTCTTCGGGGCACAAACCAAACCATGACAAATACTACAGACACAATAGTTTTACTAACCATTATCTGAGTCACGAGGAAGAGCCGGCCGATCATCTTTCCGGCCTGACGGCCCATGAGCTACACAACGGGCCGTTCAGCAACCGCTACTTTTTGAAGCGGCGAGTTTGGCGAAACGCCCGCAAACTAAGACGCCACCCTATATAATTTTTAAAGTATATAATTGTGTAATAATTTACATGTCAGCTTTTGAGTGCGTGAAACCAACAGTAATATATGACGATCTTGACACCAGGGTAGCTGATTTTACTTTCGATTTTGATGCCTTCTATGATATGGCAAGGAGTGCTGGCTTAAACCGTGATGATATAGCCTCTTACACCCTTGAGTATCCCTCAACAGTCCCTAGGAATGGTAGGTGTGGAGATTATTCTATCCGCAGACGTTTAGCAAGAATATACGTTGGAAGCTACATAGAAAGAAATGCGACACTCATGAATGACGATTCAGATGTTGCCTTAGTTTTTGTATCCTCAGCTGTATCAAGGGGTGTAAATGATACCACAATTCACGAAACAGGTCATCACGTCGACTATTCTACAAATGGAGAGGGTAAAAACCGTTCTCGAATACACGCAGCTACACTAGCTGGTTGTTCTGCTGTTACGCTTGGGGCAGGTTTCTTATTAGAAAATCCTCTTGCCATGGGCGTACAGTTACTAGGCTTAGGGGCTATTATTGGTAAATCTGTTAGATATCTGGGATATTCCAATCGCCCGCAGGAAGTTGTAGCCACAAAATTTGAGAGGGCTAATGCCTCTTTATATCAGATTACAAGATTATCGCTGAATAAAAGTATATTTACTTAGAAAAAGCGTGGTGGGGGTGGATGGAGTTGAACCATCTACCAAGCGGTTATGAGCCGCCTGCTCTGACCGATGAGCTACACCCCCAGGCGTCGCAATGAGACGCCAGCTTCCGTTGCAGCAAAACTAGCTAAAGCTACTTTTGCTGAACTACAGCTTTTGTCGACTGCTCCTTACAAAACTTCAAACAGCTAAAGCTTGGTTTGAAGTTTTGGTTTTGCAACAGAGGTGATTATATCAGATTAAGCCGCATAGTTATATAATGTTAGAACTATTTAGATATGCAAAACAAACTTAAACATTACGCTAAAGTGGCTGCTGCTTATGGGTTGCAGCTCAAAGATCCCAAGTATATTGGGCAGCTATTGTTTTTGGTAATTGTATTGCTCATAAGTTGGAGCGGCGTCAAAGCCATTCAGACTAATTACGGATTGCAAAAACGCATCTCGGCCTTAGAACAACAAAATGCCGTTAAAAAGCTGGAGAATGCGAATTTGAACCTTCAGAACGAATACTACAATACCGACCAGTACTTGGAGTTATCAGCCCGACAGAACTTCGGTTTGGCGGCCCCAGGTGAAAAAGAGATAGTGGTACCCGAAAACGTAGCTTTGGCCTACACCGTGGACTTAGCCCAGCCTACCAAACCAGCCACGCCTACCAGCAAGCAACCAGTCTACCAACGCAATTTTGAAGCCTGGGTCAACTTTTTCCTCCACCGCCCAGTAAGCGGTGATTAATTTTGACGATCGTCAAAATTAATCCAGCATAGGCATAATAAATCCCGAGAAGTTCTTTAATTGACATTTCTACCTCTGTTTGGTATGATTCATTGAGCTTAATTTATACCTTTTCAGGTGTAAAGTTAATGGTAACGGCGCCCTTCGACTCCGCTCAGGGTGCCCTAGCCTTAAAGGCTTCGCGCGGGGTGGAGCAGCGGCAGCTCGCGTGGCTCATAACCACGAGGTCACAGGTTCGAGTCCTGTCCCCGCAACCAAAGAAAGGCCCGGACCGAAAAGTCCGGGGTTTTCTTTTGGGGCCCGGTACAAAACTTGTTCTTGCCTATTAAGGTTATGCTATGATTATCAACATAATGACATTTGAAGGACTTGGCGATAATCAGGCTGACCTAACAGCTTCTATAGCTCCAGACGTTGAAGCTTTCGACCCAGCAGCATTTTTAGCCACCCACGGCCTAGAAGACATGGCCGACCAAATGTTTGAAGCCCACGGTGGAACTTTCTCTGTAACCGAAGCTTTAGTGCAGTGTCAGCCATTTGCAGATATGGTTAGGGGCCTTGCTAAAGCCCTTAAAGATAGTCCTGGCTGCACAGAAATTCTTAAGACAACTATCGCTTCGCTAGGTAATCGTGCTGCTAATCCGCCTGAGGGCAGCTCAGCTAAAAAAAAATTACTGATGCCATTGCTAACAAGCTAAATAAACCAGTCTCCGAGTCAGTCGATCGAAAAACCACAGAGATCTCTGCAAGTGTTACTCCAGATGTTGAAGCAGGATTGGTTACTAAAGACCCCTTTACTTCAACTTTGGCCGTGGAGACCTTAGTCGCCAACCGTCGTAGTATAGAGGAATTTCTAAGGCGCCAAGAGCAAGATATTGCTGAGACTAAATCTACTGCCAGCCACACCCTAAAAGAAAAGACTCCGGCCAAACACCCTCAAACGGTTACCAAAGCTAAACACAGACAGACTGAAGTAGAGAATGCTCCTAGAACCCCTGTAAGAGTCCGATCAAATAATGTAAAGACTAAAAAAGTAGAAGGTGTTAAGCTGGCACTTCGTTCAGCAAAAGCCCAACTAAAACCAGAACGTCTCGAGCCTCTTGGCTTAGCTGCCGAGCTGCCCCTGGCCGAATTAGTCCTGCCAGAAATTGATGATAATTCTTTACTCCCAGGTGAAGAAATTGGCCTTGAACCACTGCCATACAATCTCTTAGCTGAGGCAGGAGTATCATTTGGCGAAGACTGGCTGGTGCCAAGTGACATGTTTGATGCAACAACACCTGACCGCCTAAAAGGCACTTGGACAGTTGATGAAGCTGAAATACCAGCAGAAACTTCGTCTTGGCCGATTCCTGCTGAAAAATTATTAACCCAACGCTTGGGCGATGAACTGGCCGAGGCTTTTGCCAGTCTGGAGCCAGAAGAAGTTGAGGTGATTGAACTAATTACCGATACCATTTTACAAGTTGCCGAACAGCTTTATAACATAGCAGAAAACGACAGTGGCAACGCCCAGGTATTAGAGGAAACGCTAAAACAACTATGCGTGCAACTATTAGAGCGCTTAGGCTTAGCCCCAGATGAAGACAGAGTAGAAAATCTGCTGCAGGACTTAAAAGTAATCATGGAATCAAAGCCAGAATTAGATGAGCTAGATGTTTCACTAGAAGAAGGCACCCACGAGCGTAAGCCTACTTATTCACCTACAATTCATGCCCTGCAGCAACTAGTCAAACAAAAAGTCCTGCCGTTTTGGATGCTGGGCCGTTTAGCCTTACTAATGTAACTAAGCCGCTTCGCCAATTTCATGAGCAATTGCTTCAAATGCTTCTAAGCCTGTTAAGCCGTAGCTAGCGGCTTCGGTCAGCGGGCGTCCGACTATTACCATATCGGCGCCAGCTTCGATAGCCATCTTGGGGGTTGTAGGGTTGGACTGGTCATCGGGAATAAACACGTAGCTTGGCCGGATAGCCGGCACTATAAGTACCATCTTTTCTGTTTTGGGATCGTGCCTAATTTTATCGGCCTCCCGTGGCGAACACACCAAGCCATCTATGCCAGAATCTACTGCCATATGAGCCAGGTCCCTGACCATCCACCTTCTATCGTGGCCGAAAAGCTCCTCGGTCACCATCTCATCATGAGAAGTAAGGACAGTTACGGCTAGGACAAGTGGCCGGAGCAATTCAGGAAGCTCTGCCTGAGCTTCATTAATGCCTTGGTCAGCAGCTTCCATGCCCGCTTTACCTGCTAAAGCATGGACGGTAAGTATAGCCGCACCTTTTAACGTTAAATTCCTGGCGCGTTTGCGCATAGTTTCTGGTATATCGTGAAGTTTGTAGTCTACGAATGGTAGCTGGTTATAGCGACGTATGGTTTTTATGGCTTGGGGCACTCCAACAAGATCGGCCAGGGAGTTTACTTTTCCTGATCCCATCCGGGCACCATATTGATACAGTCCGTGTCTTGCCGCCGCGGTGGTATCGTAATCCAGCGCGGCCACAATCCGCCTTTCTGGCTGACGAATGTTTTGGATTTGCTGTTTAACAGATACTGCTGACATTTAGACTCTTCATTTACTATAGCAAGTTGGAAGGATCTATCACAAACCTCACCTTCGTTAAGCGAAAGCCTTAATGGCGATAGCGAAACTGTCAGCAGGCGAACGAGGCGTACCTTTAGGTACGGTGAGGAGCGGTCTAACAGTTGCAGCCCGCCATTAGGGCTTGAGGCTGAAGGTGAGGTTTGTGATAGATCCTAGGTCTAAAATCTAACAGACAATTGTCTTGATTGGCCTATAGTTAGATTGGGAGGGGTGCGATTATGACGAAATTACAAGAACTATTACACCAACACTCTGAGCACAAACAGGTCAAAAAACTACTAGAAAAAGAAGATACTTACCTATTTTAATCACGAGAGCCGGGAGGGCCAGTACATGGTAGAAATACATGTCCATAAAGCACCGGACGGCTGGCGCTCCTATATCGTCCAAGGCCGCAAGATGACGGTGGTAGATGGCTTGTTCGACAGCAAAGACGAAGCTCTAAGTGGCAGCCAATCCGCCACCGAATACCTGTTTGGCACATAAAACCACGCGACCTACGCCGCTATTCCCATCTGAAGACTTTGAAGGCGATGATGTAGATGATGACTAGCCAGATGGACATCAGCCCAAGCTGCGGCGCCATTTGGGTAAGGTGTTTACCTTCGGTAGTCATAAACCGGGCGCCGTCGATCACCGGCGTCAATGGTAAATAGTTAGAAACGTGTTGCAACCATTCCGGCATCAGAAAGCGCGGGAAAAAGGTGCCGGACAGGAACATCATGGGGAAGACGATGATGTTGGCTAGCGGCGCGGCCTGGCGCTCATTCCTGGCCCAGCCGCCGATAGCCAGGCCTATACCCAAAATCAGCATGATGCTGAAGACTAAGAATGCAGCGATTTCAAAATAATTACCAACGACTTTAAGGTCAAAAACGACGCGGGCAGCTATGAACATGACGGCTAAAGATATCAGACCGATTATGGCTTGTGAAATCATGGTCGACACAAAATACTGCCAAACTTTAAGAGGTGTGGTGTGAAGCCGGCGCAAAATGCCCTGTTTTTTAAGTTCCGGGAAGACATTGACCGGGCCAAAAATGCCTAAACCCAAGATCGAAAAGCCGAGCAGGCCGGCAAAGGTGTAGTCAAACGAGGTCAGGCTTTTATTATTCGTCCTTTTGCCTTCGACGCTAAAAGGCATGGTTGTTTTAACGAACTTGGCATTGATGCCCTTGAAAGTCTGTTCTAGCAAGGAAGTTAGAGTTTGGCCGGCCTGGTCATTGTTCTGAGTGTAGATAATTTGGGCTTTGCCAGAAGGCACGCCGTTTAGCGGTTTACCGAAGTCCGGCGGCAGGACGATCGTGCCATCCAACTGGCTTTTGGTCATTTTATCTTGGGCGGTCGTTAGATCGGTGACGGTCTTGTCGATTTTGAAAACTTTTTCCGATTCAACCTGTTTCACAAAGCTTTTCGCGAAGCTGCTTTTCGACTGGTTCAGCAGCGCCACTTTGAACGACACCGAGTTGGCGCTACCCCCGGAAATACCGCCGAAGACAAACAGGAAAATCAGCGGGAACAGGATGCCAAAAAACAGCGCCAAGCGGTCGCGGAAAAAACGGCGGGTATTTAGCTTGGAAAAAACCGCTACGGTGTAAAAGGATTTCTTATTCATTAGTCACGTAATCCTTTCCCTGTTAAATCGATGAAAACGTCTTCCAAATTGGCCTGTTCAACTTCCTGCTCTTTCTTAAAGCCTTTTTTGAGTAGTTGGCGGATGAGGTTCTTAGGCGTGTCAAGGGCGATGATTTTACCCTTGTCCATAATGGCCACCCGGTCGCACAACAGTTCGGCTTCATCCATGTAATGGGTAGTTATAAGCACCGTGACGCCTTTGTCGCGCACCTGCTGCACCAAATCCCAGAGGTTGCGCCGGGCTTGGGGGTCCAGGCCGGTAGTCGGCTCGTCCATGAAAAAGACTTTGGGGCTGTGGACTAAGGCCGCGGCAATGCTCAGACGTTGGCGTTGGCCGCCAGACAGGTTTTCGGCGAAACTGTTAGCCTTTTCATCCAGCTGGACTTCTTTTAAGAATTCTAAGGGGCTGACCTTCTCACCATAGGCAGCTGCAAAGAGCTCGATTAGCTCAGTTAACTTAGTTTTATCCTGAAAAGCCGGAGATTGCGGCTGGACGCCAATAATCCGCTTAACGGCATCCGACTGCTTGGCTACATCCAGGCCGTTTACCATGATCGTGCCGCCATCTATAGAGCGCATTGTTTCAATCATTTCCAGGGTAGTAGTCTTGCCAGCGCCGTTCGGCCCTAAAATGCCAAAAATCTCGCCTTTTTTGACTTCAAAGGAAATGCCATCCACAGCCGGCTTGTTGTCGTAGACTTTCCGCAAACCTTTAACTTTTAAGATTATATCCGTATCCATACCCGACCATTCTACCAGAGCCACGGATATAAATAAAAACACCCGCCAAAAATGACAGGCGTTTTTAATGGGTACGGGTTTTGTGTAGGAGTACAGTTTGGTTGAAGGTCGAGTAACGAAGCGCAGCGTACTTTGTGGTACGCGAGCATCGTAACGGAGAGCTTCGGGCAAAATGTGCCCTACACGAAAGCCGCTTACTTGCGCTTAACGGTCAAAAAGCCGTTGCGTGGGTTTTCGTTAACCATAAAACCATCTGGCAGGTCAGTAGCTTCAGGACGCTCGTCCTTGCTGAAGTAGTAAATAGTTTGCTGTTTGCCACCACGAAGTGTGACCATTTTTGAGTTTAAATAGTAAGTTACACCTTTGGAGTTAGTGTGCTTGTATGCCATGCTTGGCTCCCTCTCTCTTAAAATTAGTAGTGTACCCCTAAGATACTCTGGTGGGTTTTTATTTGTCAACCCTTATATAAATTTTCTTGCCCTTTTATTGAGTCCACAACAGGTGAGTAAACAGGCCTTTTAGACCCTAAAACAGTTTTTGATTCCTCTGGCCAAAGCCAAAATCGAATCAGAAGATTAAATTTGGAGTTGCATAAGCGCTTTAGGCTGTATTAAACTAGGTTGGTAATCATAAAAAGAATAATAAGGTGGTAAGAGAGCATATGGACTTTACTAATCGTGCTTCACAACCTCAGATGACGGGTTCGCCCGCTTCTTCGACGTCAGGAGCAACTACTTCTAACAAACACAATAAAGTAAATGAGACTAAATGGTCGAGAGTGGTTATGGTTTTGGCAGTCACTTCAGTCGCCGTACTGGTTTTGGCAGTCTTAGCAGTAGTCAGCTTCGGTGGCGTCAAAGCTGAAGATAATTTTGTTAATAAAGATAAGTTACAGGCTGTTTTCCTGAATACCGGCCAAGTGTACTTTGGTAAAGTTAAATCGCTGAACAGTAAATATTTGGTACTCGATAATATTTACTATCTACAGACTACTCAAAATGGCACTGACAAGAACTCTACCAGCATCTCGCTAGTAAAATTGGGTTGTGAACTGCACGAGCCATACGACCGCATGGTAATCAACCGCGACCAAGTGACTTTCTGGGAAAACCTGCAAGATAACGGTCAGGTAGCTCAAGCTGTTAGCAAGTTTGTGAAGGCTAATCCGGACGGCCAGAAGTGTGCCGATCAAAGCCAAGCTGGCAACTCACAAAATAACGTTCAGAACACTAACAGCTCAAGCTCTAGCTCAAGTAGTTCTACTACCAAAAAGCCTTAGCTAAAAGCTAGTTAGCAAGCGACCACCTGGCCATTCAGCCAGGTGGTTTTATTATGTAAGCAATATCGGTGAGCTAGCTCGCTTTGCTTCTTAACCATCTAGTGACTAGCCACCAAAATGCTGCGGCAAATAGGCTCAAAAAGCCAAATACCTTGCTCCAACCGGCCAGATCTGGCGACCATTTCGGCGAAACAAAGGCAAATTTGTACAGACCATCGGCGATAGGCGCTATTTTTACACCGTGGCTAGTGACATATTGCTCGATACAAGGCACCCGGTTCCGGCCAGAGAAATCGTGGGAATTTTGTTGTTCGCAGTAAGCTTGGGCAGCGGTGTAGATCTGGGCATTGGCTTGCTGAAGTTGTAGATTTTGCTTTTCAACTAGGCGGTCATAGGTATATTTGAGCTGAATGGGAGGATAAACAGCGCTAGGGCCAGCCGCCAGCTCGGTATTCATATGGCTGGTTACGTAGGCTTGTAGGTTCTGTAGGCTGCCTTCTATATCGCCATTATCTTTATCGGCGTTATAGACTGCCTGGCGCAAACTGAGCATATGCTGATTGTTGGACCTTAAGGCGAAAAGGCAGATCACTCCCCAAACTAGAGCCAGGATTAGAAAATAGTAGGGTTTTATGATGCGCAACTTGGTAAAAAGGTGGTGTAAGTGATGTTTGTTCATGCTGCTTAAGATTATACGACTTTATGGACTTTATGGACTTTCGACTTTAGACTAATCTTATGCACATCTATTTTTCTGGCATCGGTGGCACGGCTATTGGTCCGCTGGCTTTGATAGCCAAACAAGCTGGATTTGAGGTGTCAGGTTCCGACAAACAGACTTCACAATATATCGAATACCTCAAAAAACACGGTATAACTAATATCCACATTGGCCAAGACCGCCAAGCGATTGCCGTAGTCCATCAAAAGCGACCGATTGATTGGTTCGTTTACACTTCTGCCCTACCGCTCGAGAATCCGGATGCCCCGGAGCTGGCTTACTGCGCCGAGCAGGGCATAAAGACTTCCAAGCGAGATGAGTTTTTGAACCACATTTTCCAAACCAAAGGTCTGAAGCTATTAGCCATAGCCGGTACACATGGCAAAACCACCACTACGGCCATGGTTATTTGGCTTTTTAAGCAGCTAGGGATGCCGTTTAGCTATTCAGTAGGGGCCAAAATCCCCTTTGGCGACATGGGGCAGTTTGAGCCGCAAAGTGAATATTTTGTGTATGAAGCGGACGAATTTGACCGCAATTTTCTGGCCTATGAACCGCACATTAGCCTAATTACCGGCGTTAGCTGGGACCACCACGAAATCTTCCCTACCCGCGAAGATTACCAAGCCGCTTTCCGCGAATTCATAGGACAAAGCCAGCAAGTTTTTTTATGGCAAGAAGATGCCGATTATCTAGCCGTCGAACCTGGCCCTGTTATTACGAGCCTTGATAGCAGCGAAATTCTCGATGCCAAGCACAAGATTAAACTTGTGGGACTGTACAACCGCTTAGATGCCTGGCTAGCCGTGCAAGCCGTGCATTACGTCACTAAAAAGCCTGTCGAGGAGTTGCTGAAGCACATCAACCGTTTTCCTGGTTTGCAGCGCCGTATGGAGCAAATCATCCCTGGGCTTTACAGCGATTACGCCCACACTCCAGAAAAAATCCGCGGCGCCATGAGCGTAGCCACCGAAATGGCGGCCGATGCGGGCCGAAAGGTAATAGTGGTCTACGAACCGCTTACGAACCGCCGGCAGCACTATATGTTAGATGATTACAAAGATTGTTTTGCCGGCGCTGCTAAAGTTTATTGGTTACCAAGCTACCTGGCCCGCGAAGACCCTAACCAGCGGATTATCCCACCTGAGGAGCTGATATCCCACTTGGCCGATCCATCCATTGCCGAACCGGCCGAACGTAACGACAAACTCAAACAAACCATCCAGAAGCACCTAGCGGCCGGCGATATGGTTGTGGGCATGGCCGGCGGTGGCGGTGACAGTTTGGACGAATGGTTGAGAAAGGAGTTTAAATAATGGTTGCCAAGATTGTGCGCTACAAAGCCAAGCCTCATGAAGTGACCGAAGTTGCCCAAGCCATCAAAGATTTCCTGGTAGCTATAGCTAAGCACGAGCCAGACACAGACTATCAGGCATTGCAAATGACTGACGGCGTCAGCTTCATCCACACGATGCGCTTTAAAGATGAAGCGGCTATGCAGAAACACGCCAACGCCGATTACACTCTAAAGTTTACTGATGTGCTTTATCCACGATGTGAAGTCGAGCCCGAATTCAGCGACGTCAAAGACGTATTTAGTACGGAGTCAGATTAGTGAAATTAGTGCAGTTAAACGCCTGGGGAGGGCGGCTTGAACCGCCCATAGCCAGATTTATCGAGCAGCAAAAGCCCGACATAATTTGCCTGCAAGAAGTCATTAGCTTTCAAAGAGGCCAGACTGGTTTATTTATACCTCTTGAATCCATCCAGTCACAAGCAAATTTGCCTTTCATTAGCTTTGCGCCGGTATTTTCTTTTCCCTACATGAAGGGTATGGCCCGCTTCGGTAATGCTGTTTTGAGCCGGTTTCCTATTCAAAAGTCAGAAGTAATTTTTACTTACCTTGAACATAAAGATGATTTCATGTTCGGAGAAGACGATAACAATATACGTAACTTTATCCACGCCGTTATCGAGATCAATGGCGTGGCTTGCAATGTCTTAACCCATCACGGTTATTGGATCCACGAACATAAAAACGGCAATTCGGAAACATTCCGGCAAACAAAGTTGCTAGCCGATTACATTAAAAACCTGGAGGGGCCGGTTATTCTTAGTGGTGATTTTAATCTCGTGCCTGGCAGTGGATCTTTGGAATCACTCAATAACCAACTTACAAATCTAAGTGTGAAGCATAAACTTAAAACTACGCGGACTTTGCTGACTGTTAAAACTGAAGTGTGCGATTATATTTTTGTGAATGACTCTGTAAAAGTAAAAAGCTTCCGAGCTTTAGATGATGTTATTTCTGACCATAAACCTTTGCTTCTAGATTTTGAGCTATGAAAAAGATTTATTTTGCCTGTGCCATAAGCTCCGGCCGCGACCATGCCGATGCTTACCACGAAATTGTTAAAATCATAAAAGGCCAAGGTTTGCATGTGCTAAGTGACTATTTTGCCGATAAAACCGTCGAAGCCCTAAAAGGTCCAACGCCTCATCTCAAACCACCCCAAATCTGGCAAGATGATGTGAATATGATCAAGGAAGCTCACGCCATAATTGCTGAGGTCACGCAGCCCAGCCTAGGAGTCGGTTATGAAATTGCTATCGCCCACGAATGGGGCAAACCGGTATTAGCCCTGTACCATCCGCGCCCAGGTCACCGCTTATCATCTATGATTATTGGCAGCCCGAATGTGATGGTTTTTGAATACAAGGATGTCTCCGAAACCGTCCCGGTCATAGCCGACTTCATTTCTCAGCTTGGATAGGATTATTTTATGTCTTCGGCGATTTCGTAATTAGCGCCCGCCGGATCTTGTACAAACGCATACCGCAAGATTACACCCTGGGTGATAGGAATAACCAATTTATAACCTTGACTTACCAGGGCTTTCACATCTTTCTCAAGATTATCCGAGGACAAAGCTAAGTGACTACTAATATATTGGACTTCGGCATGCTTCTTATCCAAAAACTGCCATAATTCTATGACCATTTCCCTATTTCGCACCCAGGCAACTTTAGCCTTGGGTTCCGGTTTATCGAATTCTTTAACAACTGAAAAGCCTAAGCCTTCATATAATTGAATTGCCTTATTTAAGTCAGCAACCTGGACACCAGTGTGAAGTACTTTTTTAAGCACTTGGACTCCATTCTTGGCGGGATTCATCAGGAAAGTTCACGACGTCAAATAATACAAAAAGGGAGGGTTTGATGCGGTAAAAACGGTGGGGTTTCTCTGGATGAGCCATAAATTTATCAATTGTTTCAGAATCGAATACGCGGCCTTCGTAAACCGATCGGGCTTTAGCAACATCATTGGGATTGCTAAGTTCCTCGGCTAAACCCTGGAGTTGTAAACCACGAGGAGAATCTTCGGGAGTTTGTGGCGAGCAAATCGCGGCGGCAACCTTAGGATTATTTCGCACCTCTTGACTATGGCGCCTTGTGATAGAGCTAAACCAATAAATATTTAAGCCTTCGTCTGATGCGAACCAGACATTGCAAACCCAAGGTTGATTATTTTGGGAAGTTGCTAACTGCATCATCTTAGCTTCTTTCAAGTAATCTCTAATCAATTGCTCGAGCTTGTTCATCGATTATCTCCCTTGCCTGTTATAACGCCGCGTTGTTTGCGATCGGCGAGCTTGCTGAGGTTCTTTTGCATAATATCATCAAGCGATAGGCCTAAAGAGTGGGCAAGTATGGCCACGTACCAAACTACATCGGCCATTTCTTTGGCAAGTTCGGCTAAGTCTTCTTCGGAAATTTTGCCATTTTTATAGGCTACGATCTTCTTCCACTTTTCCAGCACTTCGCCGGCTTCACCGCCAACACCCATAGCCCAAATACTGTTTTGCAAAACCGGGTCGTCGTAAGTTATGTGAGCCGTAGTCAGCGCCTGTTTTTGATACTCGTCAAAAGTCATAGGGCTATTGTAGCGTAGAATCGCCGATGCTTGCTAAACAATGAACTTGTGCAACTCAGGATGGTTGACTAGGTGTTTTAGCTGGTCTTTGCACCACCAAGATAATCTATCCTCGGTGTCGTTCAAGGCCTCGTGGACAAAAGCACTCCATTCAACCCATTTGTAGCCGGCTACTTCCTCTGGATTTAACTTTACCGAGTCGTGCGTACGGGCTAGGAAGACAGGGCAAATTTCGTTTTCTACAACTCCGTTAAAAGGAGGAGTCTTATATCGATAATCGGGCAAGGCCACTATCAGGTCATGAACAGTTATGCCGAGTTCTTCCTGGGCGCGGCGGTTAATGGCCGCGGGCATGTCTTCGTCCGGGCTGGGGTGTCCACACAAGCTGTCGGTCCAAACACCCGGCCAAACTTTTTTGCTGTCAGCGCGCCTGGTCAGCAAAAACTTGCCTTTGGCGTTGAAAATATAGCAAGAAAAAGCCAGATGGAGTGGAGTGTGCAAGTGGTGGGAAGCAAGCTTATCGGCTTTTCCCACGGGCTGGCCAGCATAGTCCACTAAAACAATCTGTTCGGGAGTCATTGACTTTCACTATAGCTTTTGGATTTTAAAATTTAGTTAAAGACCTACCTGTTGTCTCGCCTTCAGCTTCAAGCCTTACTAGCGGGCTGCAACTGTCAGACCGCTCCGCAAGGTATCTTCAGATACCTTTTGTTCGCCTGCTGCCAGTTTCGCTAACGCCATTAAGACTTTTACTTAACGAACGCGAGACAACAGATAGGTTTAGACTTTTACTGATCCTTGGCGCAGGACTTCGATGGCGTCGTCGACGACGCGAATTATGGTAGAAGGTTGGTGGTCGGATAAGTCGCCACCTTCTGAGTAGAAGTCAACCTGGTCGCCAAAGTATTTTTTGGCCATCCCAATATTGGTGGCCAGTGGTTCGCCGGGATGGTTGGCGCTGCTGGTAAGTAGCGGGCCGGTTTGCCCCAACAACTTCTGAAGCTCCGGGAAGTCGGGAATGCGTACCGCCAGACTGCCCTGACCTAGATGCAGATAATCCAGTTCCGGTCCGGAGGGGATGACGACACTAACGGCACCGGGCCAAAATTGCTCCACGGCTTTGAGGTAACGGTGCTTGAGTCCTAATTTTTCGAGTTGCTCCAAATTGGCCGCGATGATAGTCCCCGGTTTGTTTTCGCGTGATTTTAGTTGATACAGGCGTGCCACCGCCTCGTGGTCTTCGGCCCGGGCAATCACGCCATATACCGTGTCGGTCGGTATAACACCAACCGTTCCTGGCTTAACTAAAGCTTTGTGGGCATCAGCGAATAAACTCATACGGTAGACAATTGTAACTTAATTTTAGATTGTTGGGAGGTCCGTCCTTGTAAAAAACAAAGAGATTTTTTGTAAAATCACCAGATTTTCCCACTTTTGTACAAGGACGGACCTCGGACGAGCATCATTTAGTCTTCAAATAGGCGTAGACCATCATGGCGGCCAGAGCAACAACAATTACTACAGTTGCGACTATAGCTACTCCAACATGGGGGCTAGCCTGCATAGGAATTTTGGGAGCAGCTTTTGGTTTTTCGGCTTCTTTAGCTGGTTCGGGTTGGTCGTCTAACCCGAATTCTTCAGTCGGCGGAAGGCTAGGAGCCGGCTGGGGCTTAGGGGGCGGCTGCACATCCATAACCGGTGGCCCGGCCACGGGCTGGGGTGAATTTTCAGAGTCAGGATTCATAATATAACTTAGCTTTATTTTAGCACGCGGTAATGGGTTCACTGTATTATGTAACTAAACTGATGATTAAATTATTAAAGCGCTTCGCCGTGCTTATCCCGGGCATCGTTATTGCCTACTTTTCGGTACGCGATATTTTCCCCTATTTCGACAAGCGGTTGCCGCTGGGTGTGGCTGTATTGGCCACTTACGTTTTAGGGGCTTATGTCTTGATACCGACCATAATTAGGCTGTTGCGCGTTTTTTACCCCGCTAACCACCTGCCGCTTTATTGCGTAACGCCCGACGGCTTCGCCTCTGACCCTATTAACATTGGGGTCATCAGCACCCGGCGTGAGCTGATCACGGCTATGGAACGGGCCGGTTGGTTTTTGGCCGATCCGCATAGCGTAAGACATTTACCAAGGCACGCGCTTAGTACGGTTTTTGGCCGGCCCTACCCTAACGCGCCGGTGAGTAGCCTGTATTTGTTTGGGCGCAGGCAAGATTTGGCCTTCGAAATCCCAATAAAGGGCAGCCGCGGCAGCCGCCATCACGTGCGGTTCTGGGCGACTAATTTTAAGCGGCGTGGGCGTTTGGCCGTCCATTCCATCTATTGGCATCACCGGCGGGAACATTTGCAAGACGATAATTTGTTGTGGGTAGGTGCCGCCTCGCTGGATGTCGGCTTGGCGCCAATCCGCCATAATTTACAACTCACCCATATGGTCCATCCGGACACTAATAGCGAACGGGAATTGATAATTGCCCAGCTTAGAGCCGCCGGCCTGGTAGCCAAAGTCGAAAAGTTAAAATTGGGTGACCCCTACCGTTTGGTAAATCGGGCCTGGCGCGGCTACTTGCACACCGACGGCAAAATGTCCGTTATTACACCTAAGAAAAATGGGCCTTCAAAATAGAATAAGGTTTCCTGCCGCTCAAGCCGAACCACTCTACACTTCGTGTCATCCCGAATTTATTTCGGGATCCATACGGCTATAGAGAGTTCGTCTGGATGCTGAAACAAGTTCAGCATGACAGTGGTAGTTTAGAAAGTGTGGGGTGGTTCAGCTCTATAGGCCGCCGTAGCCGTAACCATAGCCGTAAAAACTCCCGGCCGGCTTGTAATAATCGGTGATTTTGAGTGGCGGAGCAGTGCTTTTTAGGTCACTGTTTGGCATGATATAAAGTTCGCTGCTATTTTTAGATGCCAAAAGGTAGCCGTCGCCATACCAACCGTAAGGTGAATAATCGGTAGTCGCCGAAACCTGTACTTGGTTTTTGGCGTCCTGGTCACCAACAAAAAGGCTATTTTTACCGTCGCGCAGCTCCGTCCAAAAAGTCAGGCTACCAGAGGGCGAAACAAGATAGGTAGGATAAGCCTTGGCAAAAATATTCGGGTCCAGGCTAGCCGTCTTCACGGCGCCGTTTTCAAATTCGTAGTAGTTAGTTTTCTTGTCGTCATAGTTGTAGATTGAGTAGTAAATGCTATTTGGTTTGTAGAGGACGGCTTGGGGATAGGCTGAATTAGCGGCATCGTAGGTTTGGTAATCTTTCTTGCCGCTGCCATTGGCCTGAGCACCGCGGATAATGTTTGTTTTGCCGGCTAAGTCAGTGCCGTTCCATAGGGCGTTATAGACCACGCCATCACTCAAAATGTAGAAGTTAGCGAAGTTTTGGTTAGTGTAGTTGCTGGCGTCGCCCGCCGCTTGGCTTTGATCCAGGATATTCAGCTGGCTAGATTCGGCATTGTAACTTTTAAGGGCTTCGTGGCCGGTTTGCCAAACTGGTATGGCGTTGCGCGCCGTGTTGTACACAAAATAGTGGTTATACCAGCCTACCAGCGTGAAGTTAGCATTGCCTGAGTCGAACTGGGTTACTTTGTCGTTACTGGTATCTATGATGTACAAAGCCGCTGTGCTATCACGCCTCGCCTTGAGGACTAAGTATCTCCAATCGCGCGAGGCCAGGAGTATGGTGTTGTTGGTATCTTCTTTGCCGGTGGCGGCCAGTACTATTTGGCGGTCACTGCCATCCAAATTGGTTTTGACGACATCTATTTTGCCGGTTTGATTACTTAGGAAATAGATTTTGCCGGCGGGCGTCAGGGCAAAAGTATTAGCCGCTAGCACTTTGTCAGTTACTTGAATTTTAACCTGGGCCGTATTGTAACCAGCCAGTTCTACGCTGGCCGTTTCCGCGGCCGATAATGTCGGCAAGACTATTGTGGCTTTGCCAGCTTTATCGGTCTTGGCATCTATTTTGCCGGCCTTTACTTCCGCTCCAGCTACGCCCTGGCCGGTAATTTTGTTGATCACCACAATCGGCACCTGACGGCCGGTAGCTACCAACTTCACTTGGAAAGCGCCGTTAGAATTTCTAAATGGTACTAGTACATCCTGCTTATAATCTTTGTAATACTGTTTTTTGATGGTTAATAGGCCGTGCCCCACCGGCACCCTAAAGTGGGCTTTGCCGCTACCGTCGGTTTTAGCGGCTTTGCCGGCCAACCAGACAGCGGCGCTACTGACAGGCGTATTAGTGGTGCTGTCTACTATTTTTACCTCAAAGTTATGTTTAACCACCAGGCCAAGCACTCTGTAGCGGCTGAAGGGGATAGCCAGTGCCGCCGCGATAACCAGCAAAGCCCCTGCTATCCAGAACCATTTGTTATGGAATAGGGCAGCTAGTTTGGTCTTTGGTGGGCTTTTGGGAGTTACGGCTTTCGTCTTGGCGGCGTCTTCGGCGGCCAATAGTTCATCGCCCTCGTGGGCGGCAATGTCATTGACGGCCGCTTCGGTTTCGGGGTCATCGCCCGCGGCTACTGGACTTTTTGGCGTCTTAGGGGCTGAGTTTACGGCAGAATCGGCGGCTCCAATATCCTCTAGCAAATTTTTGGGGACTTCTGGAGCTGTTTTGGGGTCTTTGAAAATGTCTAGCGGGGGGAGGCTGTCTTCGCTCTCTACCTTAATGGCTTTGATGGGCGACGTTTTAACATCCGGTTTGGTTGGATCCATCATGGCGTCCACGCGGGCTTCTAATTCACGCTCTTGCTTAGGCACAGGCTTCGTTTCGTCTTTATTAGGCATATGCTTATTTATTGTCTCAAGTTTAGCACGGGCTAGACGGGTTATGGAAGCAGGCTGGTTTGGTTAGACAGCTGCTCTTGTTTATTTTTGAGAACTTTGATGGTGCCGTAGACGCCGTCGTAGCCGGGGTCTAGTAGCACATCGCCGCCGCGCATTTTGGTGATTGCTGACGCTAATTCGCTGAAGCCCGCGGCTCGAATAGTTTCAATTGGCACACTTCTCAGAACACTAAATTCATCACCCAAGCGGTTAATGACTTCGTGGTACAGTCTGGTAACTGCCGCTGAGGATACAGATTTGACGTTTTTAATCTCGGCGATTATTTCGGCCAGCGGGATGATGTATTCGACTTGTTTGCCAGCTGATGCTTTTGGTTCTCCTGGACGATCGGCTAGTTCTTCTACGCGGTAATCTACGCCTACGGTCAATGGTTTGCCGCAGACCGGGCAAATGCCTTTGTGCCCCCTGGTTTCGGCGGGCGTGAAGCGCACACCGCAGGCCCGGTGGCCGTCATAGTGGTACTTGCCTTCCTCCGGGAAAAATTCAATGGTACCGACAAAGCGTTCATCGTTCGTCTTGAAGGCCCCGGCAATGTCGGCGTAGCTGACTTGGCAGTTGACCACGCTGGCTTCCCGACCCAACTTTTGTGGCGAATGGGCATCGGAATTGGAAGTTACCGTCACGCCGTCGAGCTGGCTGACGCGCCGGTTCATAGCCGGGTCGCTGGACAGGCCGGTTTCGATAATCTTGATCTCACCAGCTAGTTCTTCGAAAGCTTCTTCTAAGCTATCAAAACCGGAACGCGAACCAAACATGCCGAACCAGGGCGTCCAAATGTGCGCAGGGATGAACAGAGCAGTGGGGTCACTTTCCAGCGTAATTTTTAGCAGTTCTTTGCTATCCAATCCCAGAATCGGCCGGCCATCGGCTTTGAGATTTCCGATGCGGCTGAGACGGTCGTTGATTTTGGCGACACTTTCCAGGCTCGGAGCTACCAGCAAATTATGCAGCTTGCGCACCCGGCCGGCTTTGCTGTAAATGCAGGCGATTTCGACGCTTGGCACAAAGCGGATGAGGTTGTCGCGGCAAGAGGCTGGAACCTCCTTATCAATTTGTTTGGCAATCTCGTCTTTTAATTTAAAAAGTCCTGGATCGGCCGGTTCCAGCTGCTCACGCAGCTCGGCGAACCAAGCCGGATGGGTAAAATCGCCAGTGCCGATGATGTTGATGCCCTTAATCTTGCCCCATTTGTACAGCCCGGCCAGCGTGCAATCTTTGCTCGTCGCCCGCGAATAGCGCGAATGCACATGTAGATCAACAACCAATTCCATACAGTTCAGTATACGAGATTGGAAGTAAGGTCTGTTAGTTGACTTTGTACTTGTCTTTGCCTGTATTCAATAAATTGATTATGGATTGTGTGGCCATATCGCTGCACTCTTTTAGCGCTTGGTAGGTATTGTAAGCTGTATGACTGTTAGAGCCGTAATAAACACTTAGTGGTAATTTTTTAAATTCTCCGCTAGGAGCCGGCCAATCAATTGCCGCCCGTAGGCTACCTGTTTTTAACCGACTAAGTAGCGCGTCAAAATTAATCACGTTCATTGGTGAAATACTTACTAACAATGCGCCTTCTTTAATTCTAGCAATAGCCTCAGCGTTAAAAAGTTCGCCGGCGCTGCCCGGTACTGCCACAAAAATAACATCACTGACCATCAGTAATTCATCAAAATCAACAAAGTCGGCAGCATTGTCTTTTTGGGTACGGCTATAGTAAACAATCTTCTTGGGAGAGAATCCTTTTAAGCTTGCAATTATCTTTCCGCCGATTTTGCCTGTTCCAACAACCCCAATAGTAGCGTCTTTAAAGCTCTGCGCCGTTTGAAAGGTTTTATCGCCTGTCCTACCAAGCTCGAAAAGATTACGCTGCATTGCTAGTCCTGTCGCTAGCGCGAATTCGGCAACAGCATAGGCATTGCCGCCAGGAGCATTTGTAATTGCAATACCTTTTTCGGTGGCCTTTTCACAACCAGTAATTAGCGCTCGCCAGTCAGCGCCTGTAAATGCTATTACTTTAAGCTCATCTGCAGCATCTATAACTTTTTGAGTCACCTTCTCGATCCCACCTAAGACGTAGCCAACTTTACCTTTGATCGCCTTACATAATTCTTCTTCAGTTGCTGTTGCTTTGTCCAGGCGCTCAATTTCAAAACCAGCAACTTCAAGTTGTTTTATATGCTCATCAAATATAAATAAGCTATCGGTTACTAGAATTTTGCCTTTCATGCATTCTCCTTGCGATTATTATGAATCTTGATTGCCTGCTCAGCGATTTTCTTGGCAAAATGCGGGCCGACGCTCCAGCCAATCCCACCAAAACCGTAAGCGTGCAGAAGTCGCTCATTGGCTTCATCGGGCGCAATACGGATTCCGCCACCACTACTCTCAACTCTATAACCAGCTAAATGTACCAAAGTATCGCAGTGTTCTAAAAGCTCGGGGTCGAGTCCATCCAGCAGTGGTGAAGCTTGTCGGATTAGCTGGGCCAGCCGCTTTTTGAGTTCTTCCGCTTCAAGCCTTTCAGGTATCGGTCGTGTTGGGTCTTCTATACGAAGCGCGCCACAAATTAATGTGCCGTCTTCCCGCGGCATAATAATAAGGTCTTCAACACTTAAAGCTTCTTTTGGAATTCTATAACCTGCGCGAGGACGCATGACAAAAGTATGGCCCTTATAATTTTTAACTTCATTCGTGGGGTCAAATCCTACAGCCCCCGCACCTGCGGCATTTACAATAATGCCATCAAGCTGGTGAAGGTCCTCGGGTTTAAGTTCCTGGCGCTTAAATTTGACTCCTGCTTTTTCAGCACGATCAGCCAAATAAACCACGGTCTTGCTGGTATTTATCGAAAATGTATTAAATCTATAGACTGTATCTAGCTCGACTTCGCTGCCGTCCGGGTCTACATAAGTTAGGGGATCGACTAGAGTACTTTCAGTTACTACCATCACATCTGATAGATCCTCTGGCCATGGGTGGCTACTGTTTACCAGCTCGACATTTTCCACTTCCATCACCCCGCTAGTGTGAGGGTCCTGGGCTAGTTCTTCATAAAATGTACGTGTCCCTTCTACTATTTCATTCAGGTCCAGCTTACCTATCGAGCTTTTGGCGTGAGACTCAGGCAACCAAGGCAAGAACTGTCCGACAGCAGCAGTGGAGGCTATGGTAGTGTGTTCGTGTGGTTTACCTGTTGTGCTAATAACCGTTACGTCATGCCCCTGTTCAACTAGCTCATGGGCAACCAGTAGACCAATTACTCCGGAGCCAATAACTGTAAAACGGCCTGTTTCACTTGGCGCTGGCTGCTCGGCAGCTATTGATGGTGTCGTTGGCATCTCACTCATAATTCTACTACCGTTTCTCTGGCTGCATCGCCAAAGCCCGAAATTCATTAATAAATATCTAGCTGTTGGTTTAAAGTATTATATAACCTGTTCGCCTGGAACTGTAGCTTGGCCTGTCTCGTTTTTTCTAGTACTAGTTATATAGTTCATTCCGATTGCCGAAAATACTATTAATACCCCTCCTAATAGTTCTCTTAAAGTGTAGACTTCTTTGTAAAAGATATAGCCTAGAAGAAGACCGAACACTACTTCCAGCATTAATAGATTGCCAGCTAAGATATTATCAACCTTGGTGAACGCATAATTGACTAATTGAAGACCTGAGACATTCAGCAAACCGGCGATCGCAACTGTCGCAAGTAGCTTATATGACCAGCCATCAAGTGGCAGCCCTTCCCCCATTAACAAAGATACAATAAGCAGGGTAACGAAAGATATGGCGAACATTAAAGTCGTTATCTCATAATTATTAAGGCTGCCTTTGTGCCAACGTCTCGTTACGTAACTAACAGCAAATGCAGCGGCACCAAAGAAGGCAAGAATTTCGCCATATCCCCAGGAGAATAAATCACCCAGGTTTTTCGAGGCCACCAGAGCCACGCCTAGAAGTGATAGTAAAATTAATCCTGTCTTAGATAGATTCAGTTTCTCTTTGAAGAACAACACTCCCAACAAGGCAACAAATGGCAAAGCATTGATAAAAGACACTGTTCCCAGTTTGGCATGAAGAACAGAAGCAGAGAATAAAGAAACGGCAAAAAGATAATTCACTATGGCCCTAAAAGTAGTAACTCCCCATTCTCGTTTCGAGATTGTTGTTAACTTTTTGTAATCTATCCGCTTACCAAATATAAAGATTGCTAGAATTAAGGCAGCTAGGATTCTCAAATAGACCTGCTGCAGCACTGTAAAGTTGGTTGCTAAGTAGCGTGCAAATATACCCATGGCCGCAAATTGTAGTGGCAGATAAACTAATGCAAATATGCCTTTGTTCCTGTCATTAGATATCATGATGCTGCAATTGTATCAGAGCTAATTAATTTTTAGCGAGGCGAAGAGGTCCTGGACCTGTTTGAAAAGTGGGGTGTTTTGCCAAATGGTGTAAGTTATGCTTAGGAATTTGCCGCCGGAGCCAGTGCAAGCCTCGGTGCTGCACTGATAAAAGCTGGCGCTAATGATCGGGTCAGTAGCAGCCGAAGTTATGGGGTCGCCCTTTTTAAAGCCTTGTACGCCGGTGATCATGACTTCCTCGAAAGCCCCGGAAGCCTTGCTGGCATTCGCGAAATGAATGAAAGTCAGGAAGGGGTACTGGTGCTGGGCGCTGGTAGGAGCCTTGTAAGCAATCTGCACCGAATCTTGGGCCACGGTCGTAGGGTTACTGGCACCTAATTCCTTGGTGCCTTCACTGCTGGGGCGAATGCTAACAATGACTTTGCCGGTCACGGTGGCACCATCGGCGTTAGTCACGCTCACCAGAGGTGAAATAACAGCAATCGGTTGATCCGTAGCATTATTGCCGGATTCAGGCGTCACCGTCCAGTCATCCGGATAGTCAAATTCTAAGTTTAGCTCTTTGCCATTTGAGATGTAATGCTTGGTGTTGGTAGAAGTTGATTTAGCCGGAGTGGGATTCTTTTGCGTAGTACTATTTGATTTGGCAGCCGGCTTAGAAGTCTTGCTTCGTTGGCTGAACCAATACGCGCCGCCTAGTAATGCCAAAACTAGAAGAGCTATAACTACCCATAGCCAAACGGGTGTTTTGCGCTTGCCCGACCCTACAGTCGGTTTATATGACGGGTGAGGGGTCGGCGGAGTTTCTTGAACTTCCGGGGCTGGCTGATTGACAGGAGTCATTTCCGGAGGATTATCGTCCATAAATATAAAGTATACGCTTATCTTTCAAGTTGCTGAATAGTCAACCTGTCTAATTACAGTGGGCTTCGAGCCAAGCGGCAATAGCAAGCATATCCAGATGTTTGGTAGCCACCCGTACCGCGAAGTCTTCTAACTCTCCAGTTTTGGCCCGAAATCTCTTACCATTTCGCTTTAGAAACATGATCGCTACGATAATACCCGTACGCTTGTTGCCATCGGCAAAGGGGTGATCGCCAATAATGCTACGCAGGTAAACGGCTGCTTTTTCAAAAATATCCGGGTATTGCTCTGCTCCGAAAACTTCTTGTTTTGGAGCGGCAGCTACCGATTCGATACGTTTCGTATCGCGCACTCCGTGTGAGCCCCCATAACGCTCAATCAATTTAAAGTGAGCTAGGAGGATTTCTTCTTCAGTTAAATATCGGATCATCGCTTAGCGAGATTCTTGAGATCCTGGTCGTAAATGTCCATGAATTTATCAAGCTCGCCAGCAAATTCTTTGAGTTTGGCTGTGGTTGGCTTAACATCTATATTTACTTCATCACCAATACTAAGCCCCAAATCATCTAGCTGTTTCTTAGGTATGGTAACTCCAGCGCTAGAACCGATACGAATAATCTTTTGTGTCATACTCCTTATTATAATAAAGTTATAATCTGTGTCAAGTTGTAAGTGTTAGAATAGTGATATGACTAGGGAACTACAAAAGGCAGTGGAACACTTGAGTCGGAATGATCCGGTACTGACGCCAATTATCAAACGCGCTGGTTTGGCGACCATCCAGCCGCACCAGAATTATTACTGGGAGCTTGTAGACAGCATCATCAGCCAACAACTGAGCGTCAAAGCGGCGGCCAGCATTGAGCGGCGATTCCAGGAGTTATTTGGGCAGGAAGTTCCGGCTCCAGAGCAAATTTTAACTAAATCGGTCGAGGAACTGCGTGCGGTTGGCCTCAGCAACGCCAAGGCTAACTACATCCGAGATTTAGCGCAGCATATTGTCGATGGCAAGCTCAAATTCGACCGATTAGATGAGCAAACAAACGAAGAAATTATGGCAGAACTCATAGATGTGAAAGGCATCGGCGAATGGACAGCCCACATGTTTTTGATCTTCTGCATGGGCCGGCTGGATGTGTTGCCAACGGGCGACCTGGGAATCCGTAACGGCATCCGCAAACTTTACGGTTTTGAGCACGTCCCCACACCGCAGAAAATAATTGAACTGGCCGAGAAAAACCACTGGCACCCTTACGAATCCGTCGCCAGTTGGTACATTTGGCACTCCATAGACAACAAACCCGCCTTATAGCTAAGGAGCTAGGTCTGCCGAGTAGTCGAGCGGGACTCGTTCTGAAACAGTTTGCTGGTTAGGAAATTCCCTAGAGAGCCTATCTATATCTTCCGCGGATAATTCCCAACCTAGAGCGCCTAGGTTTTCTTCTAGATGCTCTACATTCGAGGTTTTAGGTATGGTGACTACATTCGGTTGCACGATTAGCCAGTTCAAGGCCACTTGGTAGGGAATTTTGCCATACTTCTTGGCCATTTCTTGTAAAATGCTTGCCTCTTCTAAGGCACCTTTCTGCAAAGGTCCCCAAGCTGTAATAAGTATATCGTTCTGCTGGCAGTAATTTATTAATCCACGCGCCTCAGCTTCCCTCATCTTCAAACTATATTCCAACTGGTTGCAAACTACTTTATTAGCGGTATGCTTTTGGGTTTCTTCAAAACGATTGATAGTCATGTTACAAACGCCAATATTTTTAACCAAGCCTTCGCCAATCAAACGGTCCATGGCCCGCATGGTATCGGCAATTGGGATACCCGGTTCAGGGTAGCGATGCAGTAAATATAGATCTACGTAGTTGGTGCCGAGTCGTTTCAGGCTGGCTTCACAGGAGCGCAGTATGCCATCATAGGTCTGGTTCCAAGCCGAAACTTTGGTGGCGATTAACAACTTTTTGCGATCATAACCTTTTATAGCTTGTCCAACCAGTTCTTCACTGTGGCCATCGCCATAACTTTCGGCTGTATCAATGTGTGTAATGCCATGGTCGATGGCTGCTTTGATAGCGGCAATATCCTGCTCGTCGTTGGAATTGTCCGGCTCAAACCTTCCGCCCATTTGCCAAGTACCGAGCCCGTAAACCGGCAAAGAAAAACCGTTTTTCAGAGTTTTTACAGGAATATTCATGCAGCAATTGTAGCAGTACTAAGCCGGTTGTAGCCTAAAATTATCAGACGCTACACGTAAGCCCGTCTCTTGAATATACTTCAATTTTTTTTCTGTCTCAGCAGTTCTTAAGTTCTGCGGCAGCCGTGAATTGAGGTAATAGAATAAATCTTTTACCTCTGTCTTCTTGCTGTTGCCATTAAGGGGAATGATGCCAATCTTGCGCCATACTTCAGGATCGATATTATCATTAAGCTCGAAAACAAACTTACCATTAAAACTAACAATGCCGAACTCTTTTTTGAGAGCATCATTTACTAATTTAAAACGGATTACGTTATGACCTGGCTTCTTCACGGTATTATTGTACCATTTCTATTAATGCCTCGAGGCGCAATAAGATTGACCTTAGTAATAATTCTTTTCTTTCTTCTGAATAATCGATCTCTGGGGCTGATGGCATTTTTGTTATAGCCTTTGCGATTTCTAGTCTTGAAGCCTTAGGAAGTGGGAGTATCGCCTTCCTGAATCGTTTTCCCCAGTCTGTTTTTTCTCTGATATGGTCTCTGATAACATCAAATACATTGCACTCTGTTCCAGAAGAGTCCCTCACAAAAGAATACTTGCTCCCAAAGATATATTTATCACGTAAGGTCTTTTTGTCACTAAGATAACGTTCAATGTTCTCCTCACTTAATTCAAAGAGTAGGCTACTGCCATGGTCGTAGAGAGGGGTAAACCCTCTCTGACTGGCTAGTGTCTTTTTACCAAACATAACTTGCTGCTTGTATTTAATGCTTTCAACAATCCCCCAGTTCTCATGATGGCGATCCATATTGCCAATTATGGCGTCAAACACGATCATCTGAGCAAAACGTTCCAATAGATCATCTGCAGCATAATATTGTGCTCGTATCGCCATCTCGATCTTTTCTAGGGAAAGAGCATCTGAGTTCGTGCCTACTATTTTTGCTCCGTACATAATCTCTTGGTCTTTAGGGAAAATATTGCGTGCAAGCGTCCCAATTGGCTTCCAAGCATGGGGTAAATTCTCAGGAACATTCTCTTTTAAGGCCTTAACTAATGAGGTAGGTGCTCGCTTAATTACTACTTGCTGAACTGGCACTCCCAATATCATGCCTAAGTGACTGGCTAAACACTCTGCCCAAACTTCCCGAGAATTATGAGAGTATGTCTTAAATATAAACTTTTGATTAGTCTTTGAGTGTACAAGAGTTATTCTTGGACGACTACCCCCAACAACCTGGATTCTTACCCTTGGCTTATAACGAGAGTAGTCGATGGTTTCAATAGTGAAGTGCTTCATTGCAAAACTTTTAAGTTAATCAAGGGGCGAGGCGGTTGATGTCGCTCTTCGACAAGCTCAGAGTAAACAGGATCATGGAGCTAACCTATTAATATCTCTTGGGAAGAGGATGGCTTCTTTGATGTTAGCCAGGCCGATGACTTTTTCGGTGAAACGGTCGATGCCGAAGCCGCAGCCCCCGTGCGGCGGCATGCCGTGTTTGAAGGCCAGTAGGAAATGGCTGAATCCGGGGTGAGTCGGGTCGACTCCAGCGGCTTTCATTTGCTCGACTACTTTGTCGTGCCGGTGTTCCCGCTGCGGACAGGTGGCGATTTCGACACCGCGGAACAGTAAGTCAGCCGAGCGAGCAGTATCGTCATCGTTGGCCATATGGTAAAACTTCATTTTGGATTTAGGCAAGTTGGTGGCATAGACGGCCTCGCAGCCATTTTGCTTTTTGCTGTATTCACAAATCCATTTTTCTTCTTCCGGCGTTAGATCTATTTCTTTACTCGTGTCTTTGCCGGTTTCCTTACTAAACAACTTATGGATTTCGGCCATGGTGTAGCTCGGAAATTCCGGTTTAAGGATCAGCTCGGGCACATTCAGGCTTTTGAGGTCTTCGGCGTGTTCTTTATATACCCGATTTAGCACGTCATAAACCATGTTCTGGACCATCTTCATGACATCACCATGGTCTTTTATAAAGCCCATTTCGATATCGAGCATGGTGACTTCGGAGACGTGGCGAGTAGTGGCGCTTAGTTCGGCCCGAAAAGCCGGCGCGATTTCAAATACTCGTTCAAACACTCCCACCATGATCTGTTTGTAGAGCTGCGGACTTTGGGCTAGGGTCGCTTCCTGGCCAAAATAATCTACCTTAAAGACTTCGGCGCCACCTTCGGCCGCCCCGGCAACCAGTTTGGGCGTATTGATCTCGACAAAATCGTTTTGGTAGAGGAATTCGCGGATATAACGGGTTAATTCGGAGCGGATTTTAAAGATTTTAGTTTCTTGCAAGTTCCGCAAACCGACTACCCGGTTATCGAACAACGTATCGAGATTTTCAGATTTGTGGGATAGCGGTTTGTCGATTTCTATAGGTGATTCTTCGGTTACGGGTACCATAATTTCCAGGGTTGGCTCGTGGATTTCAGCCCCACCGGGAGCCCGCGGCTCGTCTTTGACCGTGCCTTCAACAGCCAGCACCGTGCCGATTTGCAATCCCCGTAACTTCTCGACTTCGTCCTTGTCTTGGACAACAACTTGCACTAAACCTTTGCGGTCACGGACGCTAACAAAAGTCAGGCCGCCCAGCAGGCGCTTTTTGTGCAGCCAGCCTTCGACACGCACCTTTTTGCCAATGTGGCTTTTGACGTCACCGCTTAAAATCCTCATCGGAGTTATTCTATCACTTCGGGCTCTGGTTCGGATACTGTTTTGGCTGCTTTGTCTTCAGTTGGTTTTTTATCCGACTTCTTGTCGGTCTTTTCCGTACTTGGAGCCGGTTTGGGCTTGTTGTGTTTGGCGGCAACCGCTTGGCGGCTATCGTGTTCCGTAAATTCGTCCGGTTCGGGCGGGCCAGCTAAGGCATGCAAAATGTCGTCTACCGTAATCATCCCTACGTATTCTTCAAAACTATTGACCACAATTAGTAGAGTCTGTTGAGTCTGGTAAAAGGCTTGCAGGGCCGCGGCCAGCGAATCGCTTTCATGGATGTAAGCCACCCGCGGCTCCATGAAGTCGCCGACTTTGCCCACACTTTTGAGGTCCAGGTGCCGGGCGGCCAAAGTGCCGACAATCTGGTCCTTTTTGCCCTCGTAAACCGGAAAGCGGGCGTGGCCGCTAGCGTGCAGTTCATCTAGCAGAATCGGGCCGACGGGCTCAGTGGCACTCAGGGTTTTGACTTTTTTGCGGGGAATCAAAATATCGCGGACTTTGCGTTTGCTAAAGCTAATGGCCCGCTCCACTCGTTCCAGGTCGGAGTGGCTCATGCGGCTGTCGGGTTGGCGCTGCTGTTTGGCAATCAGCTCGGCTAGATCGTCAGGTTCGAATAGGCCAGTGTGCTCTCCGGCCGGGTAGCGGCGATGCCATAAATCGGCTAGACGGCCGAATAATGGATGCAAATAATTAAGCAGCCACACCACGCCCGGAGTTACCCACATAGACAGCCGAGCGCTAACTGAACTAATGCGGGCATTTGGCAGCCACATAAAAGCCAACCACAGCAGCAGCGCAATAACTATAAAACCAAGCCCGGGCTGGACAATCCGGGCGAACAAAACTAAGCTGCCGGCGGCGCTTAGGCCAATCCAAAGCCACAGCAAGACTTGCAAACTACCACTATAAGACACCGCCCGCCAAAGCTTCTGGGCCAGTTCATCGCCCACTTCCGCCTGGCGCTTCAGCTCCTTAGGTGGCAAAAAGAAATAAACTTTGCGCAAACTGATGCCGAGCATGCATAAGCCCAACAGCAAAACCGCGAAAACCAAACTGACCATGTACCTATCTTACGATCATTGTGCTTATTTTTAAAGCTTAGGTAGTGCTTACAACAGTGGTGTATACTAGTATTTACGAAATGAGGAGATTGAACCAATGACCAAACAATTTTGGGCGGCTATAGTAGTAGTTGTCCTGGTACTGATAGGAGTATTTACCTTTACTAACAGCCATAAAGCCGGAGCCCCCAGTAGTGGCGATGTCAAAGCTACTCAGCACATAACTGGCCAGGGGACAAAAGGCGTAACACTCGTGGAATACGGTGATTACCAGTGCCCGTTTTGCGAACAGTATTACGCAACTGTCAAACAAGTTGAGCAGATGTACGATTCTGACATCCACTTCCAATTTCGCAATTTCCCGCTAGTCAGCCTCCACCAAAATGCTTTTGCAGCGGCTCGCGCAGCCGAAGCGGCGGCTTTGCAGAACAAATTCTGGGAGATGCACGACGCTTTATATGATCCAATCAACTGGCAAAGCTGGACCAGATCTAACAGCCCGGCTAACTTTTTCAACCAAATAGCTCAGCAACTAGGCTTAAACGTCACGCAGTTCAAGCAAGATTTTGCTAGCGACAGGGTTAATAAGCTAATCAATGCCGACTTGGCCGAAGGCCACCATTTGGATGTAACTGGGACACCCAGCTTTTTTATTGATGGCAAAAAAGTCGAGATTAGTAACGATGTAGCGGCTTTCAAAAAAGTTATCGACGCCGAAATCGCCAAAAAGAACCCCTCCAGCCAATAGGTAGAAGAATGCCCCAAAAACCTTCGGGTGGCGATTTTGTGCCAGTTGTTGATTACTCTAGCTGGCGCGACTATGCCGAGTGTAGGGATACACCGCCTCAGGATATGAATCCTCACTCTAGCCCCGATCCAGAGAGACGTACTCCCAAAGAAAGCTTAATTATAGCCAGGCTCTGTGCTGAATGTATATCAATAGAGGACTGTCTGGCCGATGCTATTATTACTGATTGTAGTGTTGGTATAAAGGGTGGTCTTACCTCTCGAGAAAGAAAACCCCTTCAAGATCAGTACAAAAAGACCGGAACTGTACCATATGCTGAATTTGCTTCGGCTAGCATTCGGGCCCAGGCCGAGGCCGAGAAGCTCAAAGATGGAGCTACTCAAGAAGCTTTAAAGACACACCAAGAGATATCTCCTCCTCAAGACAAAAAGCCTAAAAAGCCGGAAACCGTAACCGAGCCAACTGCCAAAAGGCTGCCGGTTAAATCAAGCCCTAGTAAGAGCGTTTCTGTCAACAAAAAATCTAGGGATACCTCTGCCAGATATTTAACTTTATCAGGGGAAAGACTTGTCCCGCCGCCCTCAGCTGAAGATCCGATTCAAGTAATGGTTATGTACAGCGATAAAACCGTAGTGATTGACGGGCAGAGGTTATGGCTAACAAATCGGCAGATGAGGGTTCTTGAGCTAATGCTTACATATCGGCATAAGCCAATAAGTAAGTCAGATATTTTGCCCACAATGAACATCAAGTATTTCAGAGAAGGATGGATTTATCTCTCTTATAAGCTCAATTCAGACACCCGACCACCTATCCTTTATAAAGCCATTACCGCTAGTGGACAGATTGAATACTATGTCGCGGACAACCTAAATGTAGCCGATTTGCGCGACAAAAGCGTTATTTAATATTGCAAAAACTGTTGCCAAGCGGGGCGCTGGATTCGAACTACTACCTTCTCAGGTTTACTTTTGACAATTTTTATTTTGACTGGCATTATATCCACCTCTTATCTACGCCATACGGCTAGCGCCTTGCCAAAAGCACTGCTTGGCTTTAACTTTTGTTATTTTTAATCTTTTTGTCTCACAACGGCAGGTCTCGCGTCTGCCATGCAATTACCGGGTAATTTTAACAAACTACTAATGGTTGTCAAGCCCTTGCACGAGGACGGACCTCGGACAGCATTAAATTAGCGAAACGTAAAGCCAGTGTTGTTTGCTGTACTGCTTAACGCTAGATAGTAAGCCGTTACCTGGATTTTGTTTACGAAGGGCTTCTCGGACTGAGCTGGACGATACATCTGGAGCATAGCTATCAAAGATAGTCAGAGCTTTAGGCTGGACTGGCCAGGTTTTTATAAGTTGGACTATTTTCTCCAAACTGTCTTCGGCCCGTACTCCAACTACTAGCTCACAGTTTTTAAGCATATTATTAGCCTGGGACCAGGCTGGCAAACTAACAACGATATCTGATCCAAACAGAAAGACTAACTGGCTGTTTTGAAATTTTTTCTGGAGTTTAGGTAGAGTGCGAGAAATTGTGAAACTAACGTCCTCGACTTCCATAACATCGAATTTAGAATATGGCCGGGCGGCTTTCTTGAGCATCGCTATCCGATGCGCGAAATGCTCAACGCCATGCTTGGCACGGGGGCGGCGTTCCGGCAGGAAATAAAGTTTATCCAGCTTGGCCCGTTCCGCGGCTTGCAAAGCGAAACTAATATGCCCGGAGTGAACCGGGTCGAAAGTCCCCGCGAATATGCCGATCCTTCTCATAGTTCAATTTTATTATAACCGAGTGGCCTTGTAACTAAGCCTTGATCTCCGTACTCTTGCAACTTACACAGGCTTTACTTCCTTTTGAGTCGTAAAAAACAGTCATCTTACTGCAACTTGGGCAAGGGCGTTCTTTATCGTGCAGCAGATCGCCTTTAAGCCCCAGCTCTTTGGCCTTTTGCGCTTCAGGGCTGTTTGGAATTACGCTCTCTAGGCCGCAACTTCCGGCACCGCAATACGATACTTCCGGCGCGTTCCTTTCGACTTCCGCTTGCAGACGGCGGGCTTCTTCGTCTCGGCCGAGGGCCTGTAATACGGCTACAACCCTGAAGCCATCGGCTGTTGCTTTGTCGAACATGACTTCTGCTTTATCGGGATCTGCCTTAGCAACCTTTAGCAGCATTTTCTTAAGGTAAGCGTTCACTAAGCCTTCAGACACTTCCCTGTCTGTCCCGTTTTCCACCAGCATAATGACGTAATCAGCCAACTCGCGGGGCTTGGGCGCCAGTTTTTCGCGGCGTATTTCGGCTTCGACCGGGACTGCATCGTAGTCCATGGGGTGATCTTCTGACACTTCTTCGCCCATGAAAATGCGCTTGCCGGATTGCTTGCTGGCTTCACGGTCTAATAGTTGGGCAAACCCTGTTAGCCCCTTAGGTAGTTTGCCAACGAATTGTTTACTATGCAGCTGAGTCTTAGTCAACGCCTGGCTCCCATCAATAACACCAATCTCGGACAGGACAGTCCTGATCACTTTGGGCGTAATGTCAACTCCGGATAAAGCCAATTGCCGTTCAACACGATCTCCTGAGCCTGCAAACTCAACCTCTCTGGCCATAAACTTATCGATTTCCGGTACATAGCCGCCGTGTGAACCTTTGGGGTTGAGTTTATAGTCTTCTTTGGCGGAATCTAAACATTCTGAAACGGTGTAGGCACTAACTGTTTTGCCGATAGCCAAGCTACCTAAGCCCTTGACTATATGGCCCAAGGACACATAAGTGCCCATCTCTTCAACATAGTCGTTCACGCGGCGGCCTTGTTCTTCGGGTTTAGCTAGAGGAGATAGGCCAGAAGTAACTGTCTCCTCCAGGTCTACACCATTGGCCATGTAAGTGCCAGATTCTTGGTTGCGTTTTTGTAGGGCATCACCAAAATATTCATAGGTCAGCTTTCGCTCAGCCTCGCCTACCACCCGTTCACAGTCCAGGACTAAACCAGTGTCTAGCTCTTTGTACTGCGGGCTAGCTACACCATATTTTCTTTTGGCCTCAACTACCCGCCTACCCGTGCCTAAGACATCGACGGCAATTGGGACTAACTCTGTTTTTTTTACAGCCAGAAGTTCACAATTCCTGGCAAGTATTTTGCCTGCTTTTTCGGCAGCCATCACACGTCCGGCGTGCAGTTCCGGGATTGCATTGGCATCTACGATAGTGTCGGAACTCATTAAATCGAAAGCTTCCCGCGAGAAACCAGGAGCAGGCTTAAACTGCTCCTCGAGTCGCGCCCAATCTATTGCTTCTGATTTTGTGGCTGGTCCGGCCATATAAAAACCCTCTGCTCCTTAGAGCGAGGGCCTTCAATACTACTATTGACGCTCCTGCTCGGGAGACTTAACTAATCGTGTCTGGCTTCCCGCTTAAAACGGATTACAGTTGCGGCACAGCCCAAGAATTTCACCTGGTTCCGATTCTGTTTGTTAAATACCTTGTAATTAGTAGTCTAGCACCATCACTAAACGCTAGATATAGTATTTTTGAATACAGTTTTGTATATAAAACTTACAAGAATTCTCTTGTATCACAATTTTATCTACCTGTATGAAAATGTGATACATAGCTAGAGATCTTAAGGGTTGAGCCAGCAGAGTTTAACAATTACGGTGTGATTTGACAATATAGCATATCTATGTTAGTATGTTGTTATGTCTAAGTTTCCTTCGCTAGATGTTCGCACAACATTTCGCAGTGAATTTGACGAAGCGGCCGCAACCGAAGCTAAAAAGACGGCAGAACAACAAAAGCGTTCGGCCGAGGTCAAGAAAGCTGCCCGCCGAGTGGAACGGTTTAATAGAATCATCTCAACCTTGGGACACACCAAAAAAGAGTCGACCTACTATCCATATAATTCTCCTGGGCCCAAAACTGATGAGGAGCACTGGGTAGAACATGAAGTCGTTACATCCAACCCCCTTGGATTGCCTGAAGCCGAGGGCATGGAATTGTCCATGAGCTTTGGGGTGACTAATGCCCTAGTAACGCCTAAGAAGAAATTGTTTGGTTCACGGGGTAAGAAGTCCGCCAAGCGTAAAGATACTCCTGTATCTAGGATCGAACCTGTGAGTTTAAAAATTATCTTTTCAGCTAAAAATAAATCAACGGGCGACCTAAGATATCAATATATTGCAACTAATGCGGGGCCAACACTTTATTATCCCAAAGATTCTGCTGGTGACAGACCCATACACACAGGGAGCGATATAACTGGACTTGAGAATCCCTCAGTCTCAGGTATTTCTTCTGCTCAGATTGAACACTATATAGACGACATCTGCCTAACGTATGCCGAGCAACAGCTGGGCATCGAGACAGGCGCAACCGAGCCTATTACTCCAGATATGTTTTTGGGTCAGATGGCCGTGTCAAGCGCTGCTAGCGAAGCCTAAGATTCTAGGCTGCTGCGTCTTTTGATAGCACTCAGACGGGGGATGAAGCTTTGGGCGGCGCCTTCCAGACCGAGGACTTTGAGGGCGCCAACCAGAACGTACAGATGGTCAATGCCGCCTTCAAGAGTTTTAGCAGCGGTGGCCTCCGCCTGTTGAAAAGCATGCTCGACTTTTTCAACAAGCCACTTCTCTTCGCTAGGTTGAATCTGGTTACTGGTAACTTTGGCTGGCTCAGAAGCCTCCACAACTTCCAGTGACCGCGCCGAGTGGTCACGTTTGCGCAAGTGGCCCCGCTTAATTAGGTTGTTGACGTGCAGAGCTACCGTGGCAACTGATGTATAGTCCAGCCCGGCCATGATCTCGCGGTAGCTGGGGCTATAGCCGTGTTCGCCAATGAAGGCCTCAATGAAAGCCAGTAATTCTTTCTGTTTTTTAGTTGGCCGGACCGGCTTTTGTAATGATGTTTGCTTTTCGTTCATAACTCACATTATGGCACAGGTCTTAATTTCGGACAGTAAGAGTGAAATACTCAGCTGTCAAAATGTTCTCAGCCTACGAAGCATACTGGCTCGGTAATTATCAAAGTCAACGGTGGTTAGTGGCCCAGTGTTAACTAAGGTGACCGGTATTCCTACGCTTCGTTCTAGCTTTTGAATAAAATCGTATACCGGTTGGGTTAACTCTGCCCCTGCATGGATGCTCCAATCAAGGTAGTCCGCGAAGGTTAGAGTGATTTCGGTTGGACGATTAATCATGCAAGAACGTTGGAATTCCTTGATACTAAAGCTGGCGACTCTGCGGACTAGCTTTGTGACTGTGGTTCTTTCTTCTAAGCCTTCACTGCAGCCGGCTCGCTCGGCAATCTCTGGCCAAGTCATTTCCTGGCTATCTTCTCCAAATGGCCCGCTATTGCCGGCAACACGAATAGGGTAGGTTCTAGCCACGCCTATAACTTGTGTTTGACAGAAGTGCGGGCTGAGACCAACGCTAGCAGCCAGCGATCCAATGGTCACATCACGGCTAGTTACGTAAGGAAAGTGGCCGTGGTCAAGGCTTAGGCCAAAACCTTGCGTGCCTTCAACGAGCACAGAATGGCCATTCTCTAAAGCCTTATTTACTAAAACGGCTGTATCGGCAAGGTAGTGGCTTAAGGGCTTGTAATCTTTCGCCGTAACACAGCTCTCCTTTCTTAGCACTTTATCGGCCGTAGCCGCGCCAACACCATCGCCGCTTCTAGCGGACGTGCTGCCAATCCTCAGCGCTAGATTCCCTAGTTTTTCTCTTGCTCTTTGCTCCTGAGTGATAATGTGGGCCCGCGGGTCAATATGCAACCTATCACGGATCGGAACCACCCTATCAATTCTGTCTATTTCTTCCTGTAAAACGTCGGGGCTAATTACGGCCCCAGCTCCAATTAAAAGTTTGGTCTGCGGGTTAGCCCAGGCAGCCGGTAGTTGACGCATGACATATGTATCACCCCTATAGAATAAGGTGTGTCCAGCGTTTGCTGCCCCTGTTCTAACCGCCATATCCACACCAGGAGACAAATAATTAACTATAGAGCCCTTGCCCTCAGACCCATACTGCAGCCCAACAACAAAAGTCAGTAAGCCTCTATCGTAACGGTCTTCTTCTTGCCGCTGCCTTATTTTGGCTAGGCTCAATGCCTCTATGTCGTGTGGTGATTGAGCCATAATATATCTATTACTTTCAGCGAATTTATTTCTCGGGGAAAACCCAATATTTGTACCAAAGGTATGACCATATCGAGAAAAATCCAGCTGAGATGAAGAAGCCGACGTAGGGCGAGATGCCAATGGCGTTCAGGCCATAGATAATCAGGTAATCCATCACGAAGCCGATGCTTTCTATAAAAACATAGCGGCCGGCGTGTTGCATTTCGGTCAAATGGATGCGGTCCGAAAACGCCCAGAAACGCTGGACGAGATAATTGCTTGTCCAACCGATAGCGTCGGCCAGGATTTTAGACGGTAGCCAGCCCCATCGCAAACCGGAATAGCAAACCGCGAACACGCCGTAGCCTACCCAGAAGTAAAGACTGCCACCGGCCATATACTTCAAAAATCGGACAATTTCCCGTTTGGTTAGCCTAGAACTCATTTCAAAACCCCGTTTTCGTCTGCAAACCACAATTTGCGGGCTGCAAAACCGCCACTACTCGTCAACGTAACTGCAGTTACGCTTCCTCGCATTGACGGTTTTTCGCTCCACAACTTGCACCTTTCGCCATGAAAGTAGGTTTTGAAATGAGTTCTAACCTTCACGGTTTTTAGTCTCCAACGGCCCGGTCATAGCCATACCTATGGCTATGCCAGCTAGCCCCCACCATATGTAGGCCAAGGTATCATCTGCCCAGGCATGAAGCAGTAAGTTCACCACGGTAAGTCCAATCAAACTGGCGAACAAGGCCAAAGCTAAGGGTTCAGAGCGCCTCAGCCATAAAATATAGCCAACCCCGGCGTTAATGAGCAGGAAGAGCGCCAGCCCCAGCCAACCAGTTTCTTGGCCAATTTGCACGAAATAGTTTTCGGCGATCCGCGGCGGATGGTTATTGTAAACGCTAGCTGGCCCGGCCGTACCCGGGCCCTTGCCCAAAGGGTTTTTTAAAATATCTTCTACTCCATTTCTGACCAGAAATAAATGGCTGCCATTGGATGTTACTTTGGAGTGTGATTTGGCGGTGGTATGAAACAAAGTATTTTCAACCAGGCTGTTATGCCTTAGGCCAACCAAAACTCCTCCACCCAAGACTATAAGCCCGGCGGCTAGCCCGACAATCAATATCTTGGTGTTTTTTTTCTTCAAAGCAATTAAGCCAATGCCTGTGGCAGCTAAGGCAGTCCCAATCCAGGCGCTGCGTGAATAGGTAAAAAAGAGCGTAGTAAGAGTAATGGCCAGGAACGCCGCCCCTTGTTTAAACCTTCTACTATCCTTGGCTGACAAAAGGTAAACCAACAATACTGACACAATGACCACTAAATAAGCGCCGAGCGGGTTCGCCCCTCTTAGGGTAGATTGGACCCGTAAAAAGGCGTGGTTATTATCAACATATTGGAAAGGTAATATGGTGTATTTGGAATAACCAAAGTGTTCTAAAAACCTTGGTGTCAAGAAAAATTCCTGGATAACACCAAAAATTACTACCACGGCCGCTGGCCAAAGTAATAATCTGGGCCACAGTTTGTTAAGCCGGCTGGTCCTGAGAGCCACTGCCCAAGTAACCAGAAAGAAAGCTAGAAAACGCAAGTTGATGAGCAGTCCGTAGGCCAAGGCCTTGGCATCCACCGCCTGCCGCTTGTAGGCCACCAGGCCACAGGCAAGCTGGACTAACACATAGCCCCAGATTAGCCACACCAAACGGCGGCTCAAGGTATGGGTACGGATTTTATGGTCCGTCGCCAAAAGGTATAAAGCGCCGAGCCCACAGATGGCTAACAGTACTTCCTTCCATAAGCGTAAGGCGGTGTAGTGGCCGATGAAAGTAGACAGCCAAACCGTTAGAAAAGCGTGGAAGGGCACCAAAACCATAATCACGCTTATCAGCCAGACCATGGCCATGAGCACACCGTACTTCAGCGACGCAGCTTTCATCCTCTAGACTCCAGGTAGCGCATTAAAATAATGTGATGGTAGAAACCATTGCCAAAAGCCGGCGATCGAAGGGCGGCAGAAATCAAAGTGGAGTCTAGCGGGTTCCATGATGTTACAATTTAGTATACGGTATGCGATCCCAACAAATACATTTTTACCGCTTTGACTTAAAGTTTAGGCAAAAGCGGCTGGCTACCGTGGAGATTAATATGAACCCATTCCATACCTGCATTCCGTTAAGCGAAAGCCCTTTTGATGAGTACGATTTGTTAGTTCTCGGGAGGAAGCGTATCCCTAGATACGCTGACGAGCGAAACTGGCAAATCGTACCGTCAAAATGGTTTGAGGCTGGAAGGAAGGTATGGAATGGGTTCTATCAATGAGAAATAATGCTAGCCTGCTCTACAATGCCTGCCTGGTCATCGGTGACTTCCTGGCCCTTGTGGTAGCCTTCGTGGTGGCTTATATCCTGAGGGTCACTTTAAGCCACCGCGCCTTAAGCGCCCTGGTTCCTGCCCATACTTACCTGGGGATCTTCCTGACCCTTTTACCATTTTGGATTTTAATTTTCGCGCTTCTGGGCCTGTACAACGCCCGGATTCATGAGCAACGTTTTAGCGAACTCGGGCGGTTGTTCGTAGGCTCTTTTATAGGCATTTTGTTCGTGATTGGCTATAGCTACCTAACTAATACGCCTATCTTCCCCGGACGGCTAGTAACGGTTTATGGTTTCGGTTTGGCTTTCTTCCTAGTGCTGCTTTTCCGCACCGTGGCCCGCGGCATTCGGCGAGAATTGTTTGGTTATGGTATCGGTATAAATAATGTCTTATTGGTCGGCGATACCCGCGTGACCCACGAACTTTTGGAGTCACTAACCAATACCTCAGTTACCGGCTACCGTGTTTTAGGCGTAGTGGGCGGCGTTAAGCATCCGCCCAAGGCCAACGCCGACCACAAGGTTTATAAAAGTTTCGTTGAAGCCGTTGGCCGGCTTAGGCGGCCGCTGCATACCATTATTCAGACAGAGCTCTATGCCGATCCGGCCAAAAACGACGAGGTATTAACCTATGCCCAGGAACACCACGTAGCCTATCGTTTCGTGCCCGGTAACAGCGAACTATTTGTCGGCAACATCCAGGTAGACCTGTTCCATTCGATCCCAGTCATCGCCGTCCACCAGACAGCCCTGATTGGTTGGGGCCGGGTGGTCAAACGTTTATCAGACATTTTCTTGGGCGGGGCGTTACTAATTATCGCTTCACCATTTATGCTGCTTCTGGCGCTAATAATTAAACTTTCGGATGGCGGCCCGGTTTTCTTCCGACAACCACGCTTAACCCGCTTCAATACCAAAGTTAATATTTTCAAATTCCGCTCCAACAAAATGGCCTATAACGGTCTGCCGCCGGAAGAGGCCTTTACTAAAATGGGCCGGCCAGAACTTATTAAAGAGTATCGGCAAAACGCCGATTTTATACCCAACGATCCGCGCGTCACCCGCATCGGTCATCTGATGCGTAACACTAAGCTAGATGAACTGCCCCAACTCTTTAACGTGGTACGGGGCGATATTAGCCTGGTCGGACCCCGCGCCTTGGTAGCTTATGAACTGGAGCACTTCCCTAAGAAGAACCTGATCTTGAGCGTCAAATCCGGCCTCACTGGCCTGGCCCAGATCTCTGGGCGACGCGATATCAGCTTTGAGGAACGGCGTAAGCTGGACCTTTACTATGTCCAAAACTGGAGTTTTTGGAATGACTTAGTCATTTTGGTCAAAACCATCTGGATTGTGCTTCTAAGAAAAGGAACGCGTTAGTGAAGCCGGGCTTGAAAGTGGCAATTGTTTGCGACTGGCTGCTAGGCACTGGCGGCGCTGAACGGGTCGTTTTAGAACTACACCGCATGTTCCCGGAAGCCCCTATCTACACTTCGCAGTACGACCATTCCAGCCAGATTTGGTATGGCGGCGAATGGTTCCAGGATGCCGATGTCCGCACAACTTGGTTACAACGCTTGCCTAAAGGTTTGAAAAAATTTTTGCCGGTTTTTAGGGCTTGGGCTTTTAGCCGACTTGACCTTAGTGATTACGATTTAGTTATTTCTTCTAGCGGAGCCGAAGCTAAAGCTGTCAAAACCGGCCCCCAGACTCTGCATATCTGCTACTGCCACTCCCCTACCCACTATTATTGGAGCCGGTACGACGAATACCTAAGGCGGCCGGGCTTCGGGCGATTGGACTGGTTGGCCCGCTTAGGTTTGCGCCTACTAGTTGGGCCGCTGCGGCGCTGGGACCGGCACGCCGCCCAGAACCCTGATGTTATGGTCGCTAATTCCAGCCATACCCAAGCCATGATCCAAAAGTACTACAAGCGGGATTCCCAAGTGATTCACCCGCCAGTTGATGTGGAACGCTTTAAGCCGTTAGGGCTGCCCGATCTGCGCCAGGGTTTTGTAACCGCCGGCCGCCAAACCCCCTACAAGCGGATTGACCTGGCCGTGGCCGCTTGCAGTGAGCTAAAAGTACCTCTAATCGTGATTGGCAACGGGCCAGAACACAAAAAACTACGCAAGATGGCCGGCCGGAGCGTAACTTTCCTGACCAGCGTTACCGATGAGGAAATGGTGCGCCATTTCCAGACGGCACTAGGCTTTATATTCCCTACCAACGTCGAAGATTTTGGGGTTACAGCCGTGGAAGCCATGGCTGCCGGTACGCCGGTGATCGCTTACCAAGCCGGGGGCGTGTTGGATTATATAGTGCCTGGTAAAACAGGTATGTTTTTTGAGAAGCAGACTGTTAAAAGTTTGGTCAAAACCCTGGAAGAATTTTCTAAAAAATCGTTCGACCAAGCTGAAATTGTCAAACACGCCCAAGTTTTTTCGGCCGCCAATTTTAGAAGCCAAATACAAAAATTAGTTGACGAACAATTTAAAAATTTTCGGGCATGAATTATTTTGCTAAGCGGGGTACCGCACAGTAATTTTAGGCCATGCGCAAGCTCAAAAACTACACTTTGATCGTAATGGCCTCCACTTATCCGCGCTGGCCGGGCGATAGTACCCGCAGTTTCGTGCAAGATTATGTAAACGCTATTGCGGCGTATTTCAGAAACGTCCGGGTTATTGTGCCTCACTACGCAGGCGCCAAACATCGTGAGCAGTCAGCGCCAAACATCCGCTTGTCGCGCTTTTACTATGCTTTTCCCTTCAGATTTGAAAATATCGCCTATGGTGAATTCCGAAAAACCATAGGCTATCCCATCAAGGCCGTGCTTTACAATGCCAGTGAGCTATGGTCCACTCTACTGGCTGGCTGGCGTTGGCGACCGGTCGTATTGAACCCCCACTGGCTCTTGCCCCAGGGTTTCGTCGCAGTACTGCTTAAGCCGGTTTTGGGCTGCAAAGTAGTGGTATCGGTACACGGCGCCGACGTTTATACGTTGAACGGCAAATTCATGAAGAAGATCAAACGGTTTGTGCTTTCCCGTGCCGACGAGGTAGTTGTTAATAGTTCTGCTACTCTGGCTGTCTGCCAAAGGCTCTGGAAGCGCGACTACCACGTAATACCTATGGGCATCGACACGGACCTTTTTAAACCCCGTGGCAAAAAACAGGCTAGCGCCGTATTAGAAGTTTTGTTTGTAGGCCGGCTAGCCGAAGAAAAAGGTGTATGGTACCTGTGCGAAGCCGCCCGTTTACTGAAAGAACGCGGGCATAAGGTCCACACCACCATAATCGGAGATGGTAGTCTCAGAAAAGACTTGGAAGCCTTCGTAGCCGAGCATGGCCTAGAGCAGGAAGTAACTTTTACCGGTGGCATACCGCATAGCCAACTTCCCGCGTACTATGCAGCGGCTGACGTATTCGTCGGCCCGTCTATCGAATCAAAAAACGGCTGGCAGGAGGCGTTCGGCCTGGTTTTCGCTGAAGCCTCGGCTAGCAGCCTGCCAGTTATAGCTACTAATACCGGTGGTATCCAGGACGTGATCAAAAATGGCATAAACGGCCTAATCGTACCCCAGAAGGACGCAGCGGCCATAGCCAACGCAGTAACTAAGCTGCAAAACGACCCTCAGTTGGCTCGAAAGCTCGGCGCGGCCGGCCCGGACTACATCCGCCAAAATTTCTCCTGGCAGGTCATAACAGATAAATATTTAGCACTGTTCGAAGCCATCCTTTAACGCCTAATTAATCCGAAAATATTTGCTGGTTTCGAATAACTGAGCGGAAGCTTCCGAGTTATAAACAAGATCCTCGTACTAGCTTTCAAACAGGTGGTTCTAGATCTCGTAGCCAGTGGCCCGATTGATCCGAGATGAAGAATCCCGCTTTTCTACCTCATGGCTTCCCACGCCAAAAACAGTTTTGATGTTGCAGTCAACGCATGCTTTGGTCTCATTTTCAGGTAAATCGTGCTTATTCGGGTCCCTGTCGCCGCCGTTTGCAAAAATTAACTCGTCGTCCGGATACATTGCTCTGATTTTTCGTAATGTTCGCGCCTGGCCCAAGTCTTCATCAATCGATAAAATCACTTCGTCTACTAGCTTAAGTGATTCTGCTAGGCGCATTCGGTTTTTCTCGTCTAAAATGACCTTGCCTTTTTTAAGCATTTGCGCCTTATCGTTATTTACTACAACAATCAGGTAATCTCCGAGTGCCTTCGCGGCCTCAATCATATCCAAGTGCCCGCCATGTAACGGATTAAAATACCCGCTTACAATTACTCTTTTCATACCTTCTTCCCCGACCCTCCGCAGTTATCACGACAATCATCGCTAGTTATAATACCAAACCTCAGCCACGCGGCCTAAATGTGAGAGATCCGACCTTTCACATCATTTTTAGATAGTAATTAAAATCTCTTTGACTATGGCTTCAGGTGTTTGATTGGCATTAACAAGTTTGGCTCCCTTTTTCTTCATCTCATTTTCCCACCAGTCTTTCCACTTGAGCGTCCAATCTCGAACCTCTTTTGCGTGGCCGTACTCGCCTTTTTTGCGCGCGCTTAGTCTGGCTCTAATAGTTTCAGGTGAGGTAGTGATAATAATAAATTGCGAGAATAGCGGCAGTATCTCATCTATGTTACTGGCAATGCCGCAATAGTAAGCCACCGGCTCTTTTTGGGAGTTTATAAGCTCTGCTAATTTATTTTTGTCGCATACCCAGTCATATTGCTCGACATATTCTAAACTTCCGTTATCGTAAGAGTCAGACACTTGGCCTGTACTTTTGTGAACAACGGTAAAGAGCCTCGGCATGTCCTCGATATCGTAAGCTTCATATCCTTGTTTTATCAGTTCTCGGCAAATGGTCGATTTCCCTGATCCGGCAATCCCTGAGATTAAAATGGCTTTTTTCATTCAGATACGATTAGTAACTTCATTCGTACTTGTCCAAGAACTTTCCAATAGTTTGGTTTACTTCTTCAATGATATCGGGATGCAAGCGGTAATCGTGGTCTGATTTTACCTTAAGTTTCATTTTGGGTTCAGGAATGGCTGCGAATACTTCCTCGACCCGCTCTGGCCTAGTGAACTCATCGTTATCGCCATAGATTAGGAGTTTTGGCTTGGTCAGCTTTTTTAGAACAGACACAGGGTCGTATTTTTGACCGTCCTCAAAATAAGTAAATGGGAGTTCAAACCTTTTCTGTTCTTTGGTTCTTTCAGTTCCAGGTGGCATATCGCGGTAAGACAAGTGATAGCCTAGCTTCAAATCCTCCTCACTCGGCGCAGAAGGTTCGCCGTAGGTAGCCATAATAGCCGCAACGCCAAATACAACAGGATTGCCGCTGGCCAGAATCGATACTGTTCCGCCGCGGCTGTGACCAACTAACAAAGTCGGCTTGTTACCAAAGTACTCAATCAACTCATTTACGGCTTTTAGATAATTAGTTGTGGTGTGGAGTTCAATACTGCCCGGACTTTCCCAAGTCCCTGGCGGGTCGAAAGAAACTGCGTAGTAGCCTTTGGATGCTAGATAATCTACGTGACTGGTGTTGTGCACATAGTCCTTGGTATCAAGCCTGCCCGGGATTACGATGGCGAGCTTTATAGCGTCTTCGTCACCTTTAGCATAGATGGCCAGCTCAAAGCTCTTTGTATTTATAAGATTCATCATAATTTTATCCAATAAACCCGCCGGCATAGTATAAGAAGTATACTTTTTTGTTATTGGCATGTATTTCTTCGGTGCCAGATAGTTCATCAAAATTACCTTGGCCAGCACACTTATACTTGAAGTCGCCGTAGTCTTTCTCGACATGTTTGTACAATCTGGCTGACTCCCAGTTATCCTTTAAAGCCTTTCGGAGCATCTTGTCGGTTTGCTCTTCTGTCATTTGGGAAAAGTCACCAAAGTAAGACATGGACCAGACTGGCTTATCTTGGTAGTAAACCGTTTCTAGACCAGAGAATATACCATTGCCTATGAAGTAAATGTCCTTATACAGAAAGTCACCTTCGGCATACTCATATTGTACCGACCCCGCCAAAGCGGGTTCTGACTTACCTTGTGCGCTCGCGTAAGTTTTAGTTCTGGCCTTTAAGATAAATCTCTCCAGTTGATGCTTCATACCAAGACCTTTAGCGTAAATCATTTATGCTGTAAAAATTCATCACTCGTTAAGCCTATGTCTTTGCAAATCTGACGTAGTAGTAATGGCGACACGTCACGACCCTTGTGGTCCGGCACCGTAGTTGCCCGACCATCGGCATGCCTGAACTGTTTGTGTGAGCCTCTCTGCCTAACCATGCTAAAGCCCATTGTCTCCAGGATTTTTACAATTTGTTTTGGTTTAAGGACAGGCAAGCTTCCGCCCATGATTTATAAACTTACTAGCTGCGTACCAACAAAGTGTGATTCAGGTTTTTGGTTGGGGTCGTAATCTTCAAGAACAAGCTCCACAACTTCTTTGAGATTTTGTTGCAGCTCTTCGAGTGTTTCGGCTTGCGTATGGGCTCCGGGTAAATCAGGAATATAGGCCACATAGTAGCCCGTAGCGGTATCTTGTTCGATTACAGCGGTATAAGATTGAGTTGTTTTCATGATACTTGCATTATACCATCTGTTAGGCTTATCAAAAAGTTGCGTGTTAGGGTTCCTAGCTTATTCGTACCAAGATTATCAGGCTACCACATTCTGCGGTTTGCCTTTGATCCACGCTTCGACATTGTCAATCATAATGTCGGCCCCGGTTTGTCTGGCTTTTTCGGAACTATAAGAAATGTGGGGAGTCACGTGGACCTTAGGATGCTTAAGTAACTTCTGGTAAAGCGGGTCGTCGGTATCACCAACTAAGATACTGCCGCAATCACTCGCCGCGCCGTTCAATATTCCTTCGTCTATGGCCTGAAGCATGGCGTCATAGTCAACTATCTCGGGCCCGGTGACGGTAACAAAATAGCTCCCGCGTTTCATCGATTTGAAAAAGTTGTCATTGAGCAGCCCTTTTGTCGAAGGGTTGGTGCTTAGGGTATCTACAACCACGTCAGCATCCTTAACGGCATCTACCAAATCATCACCGCGTTTAAAATAATTTACTTCCATCTCATAGGCTTTGGCAATTTTCTCTACCCGACCGCCAATATTACCTTTGCCTAAAATAGTTATTTTGTTACCGGCTAAGCCGGGCGTAATCGGTGGTCGCTGACCGTCTGTGCGGTAAGTTTCATTAGTATTAAGTGATCTATCAAATTGCCTCATCATGAACAGTACCATGAACATTATCCATTCCGAGACGGCGTGGCGATTGGCCCCGGGTGCATTGGAAATGGTAACATTGTTCTTTTTGAATACATCCAGATCAACAAAAGCGACACCCACAAAAGCTACGGTCACATAAACATTTTTAAGCTGAGCGTAGGCGTCCTGCAAACCAGCAGTGCCTGAGCAAATAATGTCGGCGCCTTTAATTCGCTCTAGATATTCTTCGGCATTTTGCGGAAGTGGATCATAGTATGTAACATCGCCAAGACTATTAAGTCGCTGCTTCTGCTCATCACTTAAATCTTGGTTGTTAGTAACAACTATTTTAGGCATTTTAAAATCCTGGGTCTTTAAAGTAATCAATCCTAAAGATATCTGAAGCCTCGGCAAAGTTATTTCGTTCCCATTGCATAAATGGTTTCGGGTTGCCAATGGGACTTATTTCTTTGTCATAAAACATTGGATTAACTTTTGCTTTAGTGTATTGACCAATTACCATTAAATGATTGCCGCCAACATCTTTAGGCAGGTCAATAATTTTGTATTCTACCCAGCCTAAAGCATCTTTGAGCACCGGGCCATGCTCAGAAAAATCTAAGTCTAGTGAGTCTTTAAACTCCTCTATTTTGTCTTTGCCGGAATTATAGCCAGAATATTTTTGGCCGAGCTTCCATACTAGCTCTAGTTGATCTCTGTGGGGTACAGAAACAGTGAACGCTTTGGCAGTTTTAAGGTTTTCGGCTGTTATCCAGGGCTTGTATACGGCAATCAGGACCATACTTGGTTCGGTGCTGATTGATGTGATGTTATTTATGGGAATTATGTTTTTGCGCCCGTCTTTATTAACAGTGCCTATGGTCACGACTAAGCGGGGAGCGAGTATGCGATGTATCTTATCAGTAACTTCAACCATTGCTTAGTCTTTCAAATTGTTCTTTGTCGAATTTTACATCTGGATTAGTTTCTGTAACAACGATGTAATCTTCGGGCCTGAAAGGTGGAGTGTTAATAGCGGCTAAAACTAAATCGTTACTTGGAATTGTAAAGTGAGCAGTGTTTGGAGGTATAACTACTGTCGAGCCTTTGGCTACTTTTTGTCCTTTGCCGCCTACAACAACCAGCCCAGATCCTTGAAGCACAAAATAGATTTCTATAACACCTTTGGGATGATAATGCGGTTCAGCGACTTTCAGTTCTCGCATATCGGCAATAGCGAAACTTTCAGTAGGCCGGTCAATGGGGTTCGGCAATTCGTAAATTAAGCCGCAGCCGCCCTCTTTAGGTTCAACGCCTTTAACCAAGTCTTGCCAATTGCTTATGGTCTTAAGATAAGCCGTCCACGCACTTGTTATTGCTGCTGTATTATCCATGATTAATCCTCCCTGCTTCGGATCTTACTTTCATCAGGATCTTGCCCATCTGGTTTTCGCCCTTACCGCCCTGGCCACAACCCCAAAAATTATCTACTGGTGAGTTTTCTACTATTTTCTTGTTGCCCGTTACCATCAGCATGTCTCTAACATCTTCATGCTGCTGGGCTTTAGCTCGGACAATTTCAAACATAATTTCTACCTTTACCTTTTCCCAATCAGCCCGTCGGTTGGGGCTAGAGCGCGATAGTTTCTTGGCCAGCCATGGGCTGCCAGCCTCGATAATCTTGGCAGCCAGTTTGGGGTCAGTTGTTTCAAACTTTTTCCAATGGTAGGCGTGCTCCACTGTATAAAAAGTATTTCCCCAGATACTAACTGCATGGGGTGAAAATTATTAAGCGGGTCAAACGGCCCGCTAAAGAAATAAATAGTGTCCTCTGTTTCATAAGTTAATTTTAAGTCGCTGGAAGGATACACTAAATTCCCTCCAACTCATCTTTAGTGACTGGCTGGATGCCTGTTTTGTGAAATTGCAGTGTGCCGGCAAGTACGGCAAGCCGGGCTGCTTCTTCTGTATTTTTACCGTCTTGCAAGGATGCACATAAGCCTGCCATGGTTTGGTCGCCACAACCCGTTTCATCTTTCTGACCACTAGCTTCTACGTTGGGAATCGGGATATGGGCTTCTGTCTGACCCCTAAACAAGTAAGCGCCATTTACGCCATGGGTAATAAGGACGTTTTCGATATCTTTTTCGTGCAGCTTTTGGGCTGCCTTTTTTGCACTTTCAAAATCTGTAACGTCAATCCCTGTTAACATTTTAGCTTCATGCTCGTTGGGCTTAATAAGATAGATGCCTGCTTGGATAAGTTCGTCAATGTTGTCCCCAGCCTGTATACCGCCCGGGTCAAACATTACCTTCAAACCGTGCTTATTTGCCTGCCCGACAGCATAAATGGCGGTTGCTAATGGGCATTCCAAGGTCAGCACTAGCATGCCTTCATTTGAGCCGACCTCTTCAAATAATGGGATTGCTTTGTCTATATCTTCCAGGCTGAAATCGTCACTAATACCCGGCAATACAATGATTTGATTATTGCCTTGTTCATCAACAGGAATGAGGGCGATTCCCGGCAGTTTCTGAACTTCTTCATAATCTAAGACATTTACGTAATCTGTATTAACGCCTACTTTGGCTAAAGCCTCAACCGGAGCCTTCCAGAAACCGTAAGGGTCACGCGCAGTCCTGCCAACCATGGCAACACTATTTGTTGGTGCCAAATGAGCGATCATATCAGCGATATTGCGCGATTTGCCGCCCGGACCAATAATTAGCTCTTTGCCGTAGACATGCTCGCCCGACTTCGGAAATTTCTTAATGCCAGTGGCGACTAAATCGGTATTAAGCGAACCGATAACTATTGTCTTAATCATATTTCAACCCCGCCATTTTCTTAATATAGCCTTCGACTTCCGGCTGGACGCTTCTGTAGAATTCTATATCTTTTGGATGCGTTAATAAATCAGCGACTTTATCCGGTTCAACCCAATGAGCTTCTGGATTTTCCGGGTCAATAGGCTTTAGCTCTTCTTCAGGCGTCGTGCAAAGGTAGATGGTTATAGTTTTCCACTCTGATTTGTCTTCTGAGACATCTTTAGCTATCTTATACCGTTCATAAGTCCCTAGCTCTTTAATGAATGTTACGTCCGTAATGCCTGTTTCTTCCTCAAATTCACGCAAGGCAGCGGTTTTATGGTCTTCGCCTGGCTCTAATGTGCCCTTTGGTAGCGACCATGAAGTGCCGTGCTGGCTGACAACCAATACTTGGCCTTTGGGATTGATAATTACTCCGCCGGCGCTTTGGCTTTTAATCATAGTGCTAAGTATATCTTACCTCCGATTATTACTTATTCGCGGTTGGGCGGTGGTTTCCTAGATATAGTTACGAAAAACTTATCTGTCTGTAATCATCAGTCATGTAGTCCGCTTCGTGCAGATCATTGGCCGAGTGCGAAGACAAAATGCCAACTACCGTCATTCCTGCCTTTTTAGCCGATTCGACTCCTGGTGGCGAATCTTCAAAGACTATACATTGATCTGGGCTGACACCCAATTCTTTGGCAGTAGACAAATATATTTCCGGGTGTGGTTTACCTTTAGCAACATGTTCGTCCCCAAGAATAACTTCAAATTTTCCTACAAGCCCAAGTGTTTCAAGAACAAAATCCCTATTCTTTGATGGAGATGTTGTAGCGATAGCTGTCTTAATGCCTCGTTCGTGAAGCTCCGCGATTATTTTGCTGAGACCATCTATTTCTTTAATATCTGGTTTGTAGATTTTACGATAGATTTCCTCTTTCTCGTCAGCGTAAGCCTGCATATCTTCCGGGCTTGGCCTTAGGCCGAATATAAGTTCAAATATTTCGTTATTCTTCCTAGCCGAAATCTTCTGCCTGAATTCCTCTTCCGTCAATGTTATATTGTGCCGTCTAAGAAACTCTTGCCACGCCTTTTCGTGGTGGACCCTGTTATTAATCATGGTGCCGTCCATATCGAAGATGGCGGCCTTGAAGTCAGTAAGAGGAATTGTCACGGTATTCATTGAAACAAGTATATCTCACCTTGGATTTTTACATCTATAGCCAGCTGCATCGGGTATACTTTATGGGTAACTTAATTTGGAGAAATTATGCCTTTTGATGCTATTTTCAAAGCTTATGATGTACGCGGTAAAGTCGGGACTGAGCTAACTGCAGAAGTGGCCGAAAGAATTGGCCGCGCTTTTGCGCAGTGGCTGCCCGAAGACGGGGCCGTAGCTGTTGGCCGTGATATGCGACCAGATTCTAAAGAGCTAGCCGATGCCATTATAAAAGGCCTAACCGAACAAGGGCGTGACGTTTGGGACATCGGCGAAGTAACCTCCGACATGATCTATTTCGCCGTCGGCGACAACAAGTTGGCGGGTGGGGTAATGGTCACCGCCAGTCATAATCCCGGTGCATACAATGGCATTAAGTTTTGCCGTGAAGGCGCCAACGGCGTGGGGTTAGACACGGGCTTAGCCGAAATACGTGACGCAGCCAAAGCCAACTCTTTTACGCCAAGCCCTAAACCGGGCCAGGTTACCCAAAAAGATGTGGTCGAAGACTGGATCCAGCACACACTTTCATTTGTTGAAGGCATAGAACTTAAACCCATCAAGTTGGTGGTCGACGCCGGCAACGGCATGGCGGGCAAGATTTTCGCCGAACTGGAGCCCTACGTCCCATTTGAAGTCACCGAAATGTACTTTGAGCTCGATGGCACCTTCCCCAACCACCCGGCCAGCCCCATTGAGCCGCAAAATTTAGTAGATCTGATTGACCGTCTTAAAAAAGAGAAGGCCGATGCCGGACTGGCTTTTGACGGCGATGGCGACCGGGCGGTTTTGGTGGACGAAAACGGTGAGGTACTGAGCGGTACGGTCATGACCGCCATTTTGGCCCAATACTTTTTGCGGCAGCATCCCGGCGCGACTATTTTGATCAACGCTATCTGCGGCCGCGCGGCTTTGGAAACGATTGAAGCCGCGGGCGGCAAGGCCGTGCGCACCAAAGTCGGCCACTCGATCATTAAAAACGACATGCGCACGCACAATGCCATTTTCGCCGGCGAGCACAGCTACCACTATTTCTTTAAAGACAACTTCATGGCCGACTCCGGCTTGATCGCGGCTATTGTCGCCCTGGGAGTGCTGTCAAAAAGCGGCAAAAAGCTGTCGGAAGTGGCCAACGAATTCCGGACTTATGTCCAGATCCCGGAGGCTAACTTTGAAGTTGCCGACAAAGACTCCATGCTTAAAAAAATCGCCGACACCTTCGCCGAGGCCAAAACCGATTGGCTCGACGGCCTGACTGTCAATTTTGAGAACTCTTGGTTTAACGTCAGGCCCAGCAACACCGAACCGCTTTTAAGACTCAATGTCGAGGCCAAAACCAAAGCAGAATTAGACCAGTTAGTCGTCAAAGTTAAGAGCCTCATTACCAACACCTAACTGTTATACTAGAAACGATGAAAGTACTACTGGACCTACCTGAGATTACTACTAAAGACAAGGCTATTTCTGTCGACAAAGGCAATGGTACCAAGGTTGGTTATTATATTTTTCCTGAGTTTGAAATTCATACAAACACTATTGAGCCTGGCACCGAACAAGAGTGGCACCACCACAAAAAGATTGAAGAAGTATTGCTTGTTAACTCCGGCGAGCTAGTCGCGTTGTGGCAGGATTCGACTAAAAAAATAAGAGAGAAAATCTTGGCGCCGGGAGATATGATTAGGGTTGGTGCTTCTACCCATACCTTTGCTAATCGGGGGGGCCAAACGGTCAATTTTACTGTCTTTAGGTATGTGCCCGATGGTCAAGACAAGCACGAACTTATTAAAAATGATCGTTATCCAGACATCGTGGAGGAGACATGAAAATATTGGTAACCGGTGGCGCCGGTTTTATTGGCTCGAACTTCGTTCACTATACGGTTAAGAATCGGCCGGATCATCAAATAACCGTTATTGACGCCCTGACCTACGCCGGTAACAAGGCCAACTTGGAGCCGGTAGCCGACAAGATAAAGTTTGTCGAGGGCAACATCTGTGACGCCGAGCTTATGGACAAGCTGGTCGGCGACACTGACATTGTCGTCCACTTCGCGGCCGAATCGCACAACGACAATTCCCTGCGCGACCCCTGGCCTTTTGTGCAAACCAATATAGTCGGCACTTACACCATTTTGGAAACTGTGCGGAAACATGGTAAACGCTTGCATCATATTTCCACCGATGAAGTTTACGGCGATCTACCGATTGACCGGCCGGATCTCAAATTTACCCTTGCCACACCCTACAATCCCTCTAGCCCTTACTCTTCCACCAAGGCCGGTTCGGATTTATTAGTGCGTGCCTGGGTACGCAGTTTTGGCATCCAAGCTACTATCTCCAATTGCGCTAACAATTATGGCCCCTACCAACACATTGAAAAATTAATTCCCCGGCAAATCACGAACGTCTTGAGCGGTATAAAACCGCGCCTCTATGGCAATGGTGCCCAAATTCGTGAGTGGACCCACGTGGATGACCATAACGCGGCTGTACACGAGATTATCGCCAGAGGCAAAATCGGCGAGACCTACCTGATCGGCACCGGTGACGAGCGCAATAACAAAGAAGTCGTCGAGCTAATTCTGGAACTTATGGGCAAGCCCAAAGATTGGTATGAACATGTCAATGACCGGGCAGGACATGATTTGCGCTACTCGATCGATTCCGGCAAACTGCGCCGGGAGCTCGGCTGGGAGCCGCAGTATAAAGATTTTCGTGATGGCCTGGCCGCCACCATTGACTGGTATAAACAAAGTGAAGCCTGGTGGCAACCACAAAAAGCCGAAACCGAAGCCAAGTATAAGGAGTC
>DATIJT010000023.1:0-4237 GCA_035478435.1 Saccharimonadales bacterium (SeqCode)
ACTACAACCACCCACCAGCCGCGCCGGCACATCGCTAAAGCGGTTCCGCTTAACTATCTATAGGAGAAGCGGAACAAAAGTGCCGGCTTGATTCGTCTGGAGGCTGAGTAGCGGCATCGGTTTTCCAGAACCCGGCAAACCGACCGGAGGGAGTTCCAGCCGCACAGCCAGTTGCTGGTATTGGCGGCAATAGTGTTTGGTTGTTGCCTGTGGCCTTTTGTAAAACTTTTGGCCAAGCAAAAGTTTTAAGGATTGGTTCTTGGAAAGAACAAATCCTGGCTTTTAAAAAGAATGATTGGCAGTAAGTTATAATGCTTACATGGATCAAACGGGGCAGCCGCTGTCTTTTTGGAAACAAAACTGGAAACTTGTTTTAAATATCCTTACGGTCGGGGCGCTGCTGGTTTTAATCTACGCCATTCGCCACCAATTAGTGCAGACTTTAGAAAACTTAAGGCTGGTGAACATCTGGTGGCTGCTTTTGATGGTGCCCATCCAATACCTAAACTACTTCGCCCAAACTAAACTCTACCTACTCCTGTACCGGACAGTTAATGAAGATTTGGATTTTAAAAGCCTATTTAAAGCCGCCCTAGAGCTAAACTTTATTAACCATGTTTTCCCCAGCGGCGGCGTCAGCGGCATCTCATATTTCTCACTAAGGATGCGCAGGCACGGCATACGGGCAGGCAAGACTACCCTGGTGCAGCTTATGAAGCTGGTGCTAGTGTTCCTAAGCTTTGAAATTATGCTGATTTTCGGCTTGTTCGTACTGGCCGCCGCCGGGCGGGCAAACAACCTAACCATATTCATTGGCAGCTCTATTTCCATGCTGATGGTAGCCGGCACGCTAGCTTTTACTTATGTCATCGGCAGTAAACAACGTATCAACGGATTTTTTACGGGCCTCACCCGAGCACTGAACCGCGTTATCTATGTAGTAAGGCCGCAGCATCCCGAAACCATTAATATTGAGCGGGTTAGGATAGTGTTTGATGAACTTCACGAAGACTACATCCTGTTTAAGTCGCGTTGGCAGGAGCTGAAAGCGCCCTTTTGGTACGCCCTCCTGGCAAATGTCACCGAAGTGTTGACCATCTACATAGTCTATATAGCCTTTGGACATTGGGTAAACATCGGCGCGGTCATTTTGGCCTACGCCATAGCCAACTTTGCTGGCTTGGTGTCGGTTTTACCCGGCGGGATCGGCATTTACGAAGCCTTAATGACGGCTGTGCTAGTGAGCGCCGGCGTGCCGGCGGCGCTGAGCCTGCCGGTGACGGTTATGTACCGGGTAGTCAACACGCTTATACAAGTGCCGCCGGGTTATGTGCTGTACCACCGGGCGCTTCGAAGCCGACCAGCCGATGAATGAACTACCCGACCTAGAGATGACCGTTAGTGAATTTGTGGCGCTGCTTAACCAGTCGCTAGAATATGCCTACCCAACGGTGACTATTACCGGTGAACTGGCCAACTTGCGGGTCAGTAAGAGCAAATGGCTGTATTTTGACCTCAAGGATGATTTGGCCACGGTGAAATTCTTCGGGACAGTCTACCAACTGCCGGGACCGCTGGAAGACGGTATGGTGCTGAAAGTACGCGGCATGCCGCGGTTACACCCGCAGTATGGCTTCAGCGTTAATGTCATGAGCATCCAGCCGGCCGGCGAAGGTTCCATCCGCCGCGCGGCCGATTTGTTGCAAGCCAAGTTGGCGGCCGAAGGTTTGTTCGATGCCGCCCGCAAACGGCCGTTGCCATACCCGCCGCAGCGGATCGGCCTGATTACTTCGGCGGAATCAGCAGCTTACCACGACTTCATAAAGATTTTAAAAGCCCGGTGGGGCGGGGTAGATATCCAGCTGATTGACGTTCAGGTGCAGGGCGAAGCCGCTCCAACCCAAATCGTCCAGGCCATAGAGCAATTTAATGAGCTGGCTGATCCGCCGGAAGTTTTGGTGATCATCCGCGGTGGTGGCAGTGCCGAAGATTTGACGGCCTTTAGTTCGGAATCAGTCACCAGGGCAGTGGCCGCTAGCCGCGTACCAACGCTTGTGGCCATTGGCCACGAAGTTGATTTATGTCTGGCCGAACTGGCCGCTGACCGCCGGGCCAGCACGCCCAGCAATGCCGCCGAAATGCTAACGCCGGATAAAAAGGCTGTCATAACCAGCCTCCACCAAACCGCCGATCAGCTATATAAACTTATTCAAAACCCTATTACAACCCAAAAATCCCATTTCCAAGGATTACCCTTGCAAATGGGGAAAATGTTAGATTATAGATTTTTGCAAGTCAGGGCGGAGTTGAGCGGCAAGCAGAAATTGCTAGAGACTTTAAGTCCCCAAGCATGTCTCAAACGGGGCTATGCCATCGTCCGCAGTAATGACGCAGTAGTTAAGAGTATAAAAGCTATCCAAAAAGGTCAGGAATTGAAAATTGATCTGTACGACGGGAAAGTTATCTCCAAAGTTGACAAATTATTGTAAAGAAGGATAGTGTAAGTATATCTAAAGAGGAGATGGCGTGAACCCACACCTTAAAGCCGGTATTGATACTTTGGCGCGAGAAATATTAGATACAACAATTTCCGAACCCGAAGACCCAGTCGAAAAGGCTAGGTACGATCAGCTTGTAGGCCGAATCTTGGGGACAGAGCTTACTAGATTAGAAGGCCAGGGACCAGCAGCACAGTCTTGGGAACGGTTTAGCTGTGAAGACTTAGATAAATTGTGGGACGATCTGGCTTTGACTCCTGAGCAACGTTCGGCAATTGCTGAAGCTAACGTGGATATAGCTTTGGAAATTGGTGATTATAAGACAGTGGGCGATGAAAAATCTGAAGGGAGGTGGCTGAAGCTAATGGCCTACCCTCGTGACCGTTCGGTTTTGGTGCTCTCCTGTGAAATACTCGACTTGGACGCTATGCCATCTGACTTTGGTGACGCTGGAGAAGAAGCTTACTTACAACCCAATGGTAAAAGGGAGAGCATTAAGCCGCATGACCCCTTATGCGCTGAACTTGAAATTATCCTTAATGCTTTCGGGGTGCCGGCTCTAAGGCCTGAACCGGCTGGCGTATAATTGGTGATATGGTTGTCAAAAATAATAAACCCTTTGCCGACAGATTGCGGGAATTAGAGGATTTACTGGCATGGTTTGAGTCGGATGAGTTCGATATCGACCAAGCGGTTGAGAATTATGAAAAAGGTGTGCGGCTGGTCAAAGAGCTGGAAGAACATTTGAAGACCGCTGAGAATAAAGTTACTAAACTCAAAGTTAAGTTTAGCGGTAAATAATGGTTTGGTTGGTTGTTGTTGGCTTGGTGTTGTTGCTGTGTTTTGGGGGCGTGGTGTTTGTGGGGGCGCCTTATTTACCAACTTTGGATCCTCAGGTTCAGGCTGCGCTGGAGTTAGTCGCCCTCAAGTCCGGCGAAACTTTACTGGAACTGGGTTGCGGTGACGGCAAGGTGCTGGTGGCCGCTGCCGAGCAGGGGCTGAAAGTGGTGGGTTACGAGCTAAATCCCTTATTGGCAGCCATTGCTTGGCTGCGGACTAGGCGTTATAGGAAGCGGGTTAAGGTGGTCTGGGGCAATTTTTGGACTCGCACGTGGCCGCCGACCGAAGGTATTTTTACTTTTCTTTTGCCAAAATATATGCCGAAGTTGGATAATAAAATTACTCAACTTAACAATAAGTCAATTAAATTAGTTAGCTTTGCCTTTAAGATCCCTAACAGGGAAATAAAAGCCGAAAAAGCCGGAGTGTATCTTTATGAATACAAATAGATGTTCTTTTCCAAAGAACCAATCCTTAAAACTTTTGCTTGGCCAAAAGTTTTACAAAAGGCCACAGGCAACAACCAAACACTATTGCCGCCAGATACCAGTAAGTTGTCGTGCGGCCAGGACTCCTTTCAGTCGGTCCTAATCTATGATTTTCAATGAGGATTAGAACTAAGCTGGCCGCAATGACTCGCCAACTTACTGATTGGCGGCATCGGTTTGCTTGAGCCTGGCTGAACCCCAACGCTTGGAGTACTCAGAAGTGTAGAAACCGGACTAGAGTGCAGCCCTGCTTAGATGTAGTAAAAAAGGAGCGGGCTTGGCTTCCTCAAGTTGTCTGACGATAAATAGTGCCAGTGGCACTGTTTTGAGGAGTTCTTGAGGCAAGCTACTTTTTTACTACAGCTAGGTAAGGCGGAACGTCGTCCGGTGGCTTTTTCGGTTCCTTTTTGC